>JBEPVR010000137.1:0-2531 GCA_041690915.1 Alphaproteobacteria bacterium | reverse complement strand
GTATACGTCTGAGAAAATTATGGATTCATTGAGCGCGTGCAATCTCAACCCGCATGCCCGCCCAGAGGAATTGTCATTGCAGCAGTTTTTAGCGTTATACGAAGCCATCAAGGATCACCGGCAAGACTGAGAGAGGCGTTAAGAGGCGTTAAGAGGCGTTAAGAGGTGTTCAGAGGCGTTCAGAGGCGTTCACAGATTTTTAACCACTGAGCCCAGTGAGAGCAGTGAGAAGGTGTACCCAGAAAAGAAGAAAAACGCAGAGACGCGGACACGCCTTAAGCACAAACACGCAATTCTTCTTTTCACTTAAATTATCTAGGAGTAGGATGAAATGCTCAGTTTAAAATTTATTTATTTCACAAAATTCTGCGTACATGACAAAAGATTCTCGAATTTTAAATATGACTCTCATAAGAGTTCCACAAAGGGATTCTCAAGCAAGTCTTGTCGAAGCTTACAAAATTTGTGTACGATCTATTTGTCTACTTTGTGGAGGCAAAAATCATGAAACAAGCAGCCATGTATGTGAGAGTGTCCACACAACAGCAAAAAGAAGGGGCAACAATAGAAAGCCAAAAAGCTCTATTGCTCCAGTATGCGACTGAAAAGGGTTTTAAGATAATCCCTGAATGGATTTTTGAGGATAATGGCGTGTCTGGTTCTACGTTGGCACGTCCAGCTTTAGATAGGCTAAGAGATCTTGCATCTGATGGACTATTTAATCAAATTTTTGTTTTGTCTCCGGATCGTTTATCACGAAAATATGCTTACCAAGCTATTCTCTTGGAAGAGTTTCGCTGTCATAACGTAACGATAACTTTCCAAAATTCACCATCCCCTGTCACAGCAACTGACCACTTATTAGTTCAAATGCAAGGTATGTTTGCAGAGTATGAGCGAGCTCAAATAACAGAACGTTCTCGAAGGGGAAAGCAGCATAAAGCAAAAAATGGAAGTGTCAGTGTTTTTTCACACGCCCCCTATGGATACAGGTATATAAAAGGACCGGAAGGGCTTCAAAGCTTTGCTGAAATTATTGATAAAGAAGCGTTGGTGGTGAAAACAATTTTTGATCTTTATGTGAAAGAGCGCTTGTCGATAGAAAAAATCCGACTTGTTTTATTAAGTAAAGAAATACGTAGTCCGCAAGGTAATCCTGAATGGTCTAGAAGTACCATTAACGGTATTTTAAAAAATTCGACATATAGAGGGATAGCCATTTTTGGAAAGACGGAATGTGGAAAACATGAATCAATCTCAAAGCGTTTGCCTAGCCGTAGAGTTAGAGTAAACGGAAGGCGTACAGCGATAAAAAATGTAAGCGTAAGAGATCCAAAAGAGTGGATTGAAATTCCGGTTCCAGCAATCATCGAAAATGAAACATTCGAGTTGGCTCAAGATTTGTTAAAAAAAAACAAATCGCAATCGACAAGGAATTCTAAGCCAGGATCTCTCCTCCAGGGATTGATCTGCTGCAAAGAATGTGGTTATAGTTTTATCACATCGCTTTCAGGAAAAAAAACTCAAGGTTATAACTATTATCGATGTAGTAAACGGGACAAAAAGTGTAGTAACCGAGGTCTACGCACCGACATACTTGATGAAGCGGTTTGGAAGTCATTAATTGCCATTTTAAAGTCTCCAGATCTTATTCAAGACGAAATTTCAAGAAGGATGACCGATTTAGAAAAAGCCCCAGTCTATCAAAAGCAAAAAATATTGAAGGAGAGACTACAAAAGTTGGATCTTGAATCGAATCGTCTTTTAGATGCTTACCAGCAGGAATGTATTGATCTTTCGGAACTTAAAAAACGTATGAGCGAGATTAAAAAAGAGAAAAACAACATTAGCCGAGAGATAGTGGAAATCGATTCAGGGTTAAGCAATAAGCGCTTTTTAGAAATAAAAGAAGCTGTGGAATATTTTTCTGCACACTTACGTTCCTCAGAAAAAGAACTAGAGCTTGAGGAAAAAAGGCATCTATTGAGAATGTTAATTCAAGATATCCAAATAGGATGTGATGAAATTACCATTAACCACATCGTTCCAATTAAAAAAAATATTTCTTTAGAAAAAATTGCGTGTTTGCAAACAGAGCGTAGAGACGGAGAGACGCAGAGAGGGGATAAAAATTTATTAATTATGCTTGTTGTTTTATAAGTAATTGATAAATTTCTAATATAAACTCACTATAAACTCACTATAAACTCACTATAAACTCACTATAAACTCTTCTCTGCGTCTCTCCGTCTCCGCGTCTCTGCGTTTTTTCTTTCATGACAGCCGCACTCTCCTCTCCTCTCCTCTCCTATCCTCTCCTATCCTATCCTCTCCTATCCTCTCCTATCCTATCCTCTCCTATCCTATCCTCTCCTATCCTCTCCTACTCTATCCTACTCTATCCTATCCTATCCAAACCCTTCTCGTTTTCTCTTTCGTGACTTCGCTTCCCCGTAAATCGTAAATAGCTATAATGAAATTTTTGATTACAGAGGTGATTAATGGGTCCTTTTCACACTATTCCCGAAGTG
>JBEPVR010000136.1:0-2591 GCA_041690915.1 Alphaproteobacteria bacterium | reverse complement strand
TAAAAAGAGCCAGCGCACAAGCCCTTGAAGAGGGCATCGAGAAAGGCATCGAGAAGGGACTTGAGAAGGGACTTGAGAAGGGACTCGAAAAAGGAAGAAAAGAGCGAGATGCAGCAGTAGTAAAAGCTAGACAAGAGATAGCTAAAGTTCTTCTTTTGAAGGGACTAAATATTGAAGCTATTGCTGAAGCAACTAATCTTTCTAAAGAGGAAATTAAGAAACTCCTAAATTAAGGAAAGGAGAGTAGGGGGGAACTTTCGCCGTTCTACCCTCCTTTTACCAAACCACTCAATTAGCTTTCTTCTTTAATTCCATCCTTTAATACCTTATGAGCTAGCGTTATCGCAAGCCACGAACCATTCAAGCTATTGAAAACAATATCTAAAAAGCTCTTTTGATAATAAACTGTCTTTATATCATCATCAAGCCTCTTTAAAAGAGGCCTAAAGATTGAGTATTAATGTTGCTCATCATCGAACCCTTTTTCTTCCTCCCATTCTTCATGAATCTCCATAATCTCTCTCAAGTCTGATCGAGCAATTTCAAGCTCATACCAAGCCTTTCCAATAAGTTGATGAACATTTTTAATCTGAAAAATTAAGAGTTGTGAAAGATGCTCGAGATGAGCTAACTTTAGATCAGCCATTGTCAACCTCCAAGTTGGCATTTGGTTAGTGGTGTAGTGATGTTGAAACCATCATTACGCCACGCCACCTCACACGAGATAACTTTGTTAGGTTACCTTTTTCTACAACATCAATCAAGTAAAAATTTATCTAATGTTTTCAACGGTATAAAACTTAATCTTTTTTTCAAAAAACAGGGATTACCAAGTGCTCTCTCTCTCTCTCTCTATTAAGAATAAGAAACATATGCGCATCAATGGCCTAAAAAATCCCTTTATGTTTTATCTTTCGATACAAAGTTATCAACCTTACTACTAAAGAGCTCAGCGGCTTGCCTTAAAGGTTCGTCAGCCAAATGTGCATATCTTTGGGTTGTTGAGGCCTGCGTATGACCAAGAAGCTTTCCAACAATGCTCAAGCTTAATCCACTTGAGACGAGGTGGGAAGCGTGGGTGTGGCGTAGATCATGAATTCTTACCTTCTCAAGCTTAGCTTCTTTTAAAACTTTTGTCCAAAAAGTCTTAATTTCTTTCAAGGGTTCACCTTCAATTCGGCCCGGAAAAAGATATGGAGAATTTTGAGTGTTTAGCTGCTTTAAGGCCTGCAAGAGATTTAATGACCTTTCAGATAAAGGAAGATATTCTTTCTTTTTTTGCTTGGTTAAATGAGAAGGTTTCGTCCAAATTCCTTTTTCAAGGTTAAATTGATCCCAAGTCGCTTGTAAGACTTCTCCTTTACGAGCGCCAGTGAGAAGAAGAAATTTAAAAACATAAGCGGTTAAATGGGAAGGGTAACAATCCAATACAGTCCATAAGCGATTGAGCTCTTCTTCATCAAGCCAACGATCACGCTTTTCTTCTTGATATTTTTCAATGCCAATCACAGGATTACCCTCTCTCCATTCCCAAGAAATGGCTAAAGAGAACATCTTAGAAAGAAGTGCCAATGTACGATTAGCTTGATAAGGCGTTTTCTGAAGGTTCTTGTGAAGAGTCTCAATATCACGTCGTGTTACATTAGGCGCCTTTACCTTTCCTAAAGTAGGAAGGATGATATTTTGAAGTAACTTTTGATCATCTTTTAAGCTTTTAGGTCTTTTTTTGTAGCCATGCCGTTCAATATAATTTTTGGCAAGGTCCTCCATTGAGGGGAGATTTTTCGTTTGCTTCTTCTGATCTGCTGGATCTCCTCCATAAGCAATTTGGCCTAGCCTTTTCTTAGCTAAACCTCTGGCTTCTTCTGTCGTAATCTGGCCATGCACTCCAACCTTATAACGCTTCAACACCCTCTGTTGGTTGCGATATTGAATGCAATACGTTTGCCGCCCACTTGGAAGGACAACAACACCAAATCCCTTGAGTTCTGAATCCCAATATTTTAGGGTTTTAATTGCATCTGGTTTTATGGTTTCTACAAATCGTTTTGTTATTTTGGGCATGGAATCTCTCTGATTGTTTGTGTTTTTATATAGCATGTCCAAAATGAATTGTCATCAAATTGTCATCAATGTAATGAGAAAGAGACCAACTTTTTGAGATTCAAATAGAACGAGATAGAAGTTGAAATTCAATAAATTTCTTGTTAATATAAAGAAAAATGAGTGCATGTCAAGATTTTATTTTAATAACGTTCACTGATTCGTAATCAGTAGGTCGGGTGTTCGATTCACCTCTTCGGCACCAGGGAAACAAAGGGTTTTTGAGCCTCATTTAAAAATCTCAAAATAACACTTTCGCCAATAGGAGAAATTTAGGATTCTTGGAACCCCTTTTGGAGTGTGAACATCATTAAGTTCAGAGGCACTCTAAACATTTGAGATTCTAGCAACCCCAAACTTGGTAGTCTGCAAAAAAATGATACCACCTAAGAATGCTAACTTTACATGAGCCCCCCCCTGTTCGAGCAACTGTGTTTTTCATTCAGGTATTAAATTACTCTCATAGGCATTTCTAAGGATGGCATTAA
>JBEPVR010000135.1:0-2602 GCA_041690915.1 Alphaproteobacteria bacterium | reverse complement strand
GCTAGATACAATCTTGGAGTTATGTATAGGAGAAAAATTATTGGCAAAAACCTTTCTGATAAAATTCGATATAAAAAAGCGGCTGAGTATTATAAGGGGCTAGACAGGTCAGATGCAAAACTAAATTTAGGATATTTATATTTATACGAACTTATTGATGAAACTCTCTCTCAACAAACAAAGTACGCCAAAGCAGCGGAACTATTTAAAGAGGCTAATTTACCTGAATCAAAACATAATATAGGAGTTCTTTATCTTAAAGGCTACAAACCAAGGGCAGAAATTTCCCCAGAAGAGCAAAGAAAAAGTGCCGCAAAATCATTCGAGGAAGCTGCTTTTCCACCATCGCAGTATGCTTTAGCTTATTTAATCCTAAACTTCCCTGAAGAAATAGAACCGGGCATGCAAACTCTCGAGTTCTGTGAGAAAGCCTCTCAACTTTTAACAAAAGCCCAGCTTGACGGTATTGAGGATACGCTCAATCTCCAAGAAAAAATAGAAGCATTAGTAGGGAAAACAATAGTAGATACTCCAAAGCTAAAGATCCAAGAAGAGGAGCATGGCAAGGCAATAGTGTCCGTTATCTCTGAAAACGTGCTTAAAGAGGAAAACAAACAATCTAAGTCTGAAAAAATAAAATTTTCTAAGAAAAAGAAGAACCAGGACAAAAAAAGACGTAAATTGGAGATTTTAACGGAGTTCCTCTCCAAGAGAGGTGGCGCTTTGGTAGATCCTTCAAACGCTCCAGATAAGAAAGAAGTATTGCTAGAAAAAATAGGGTTTCTGTCGGAGGAAGTAAAAGAAAATGTTGAACAGGCTATGGGGTCTCATAAAAAGATGCCAGAACTTATGGAAGATATACTTTACAAACCCTGGGGAACGGATGGAGCGGGTAAACCCGAGCTTCTTAAGTATGGAATTTATAAAGGATGTTATTCAAGGCGTATTACTGGCGAAAAAAGGATTATTTATCGGGTCGCTAGTGGAAAAGTAGAGATTCTCTTCTGCGGAGGACACTATGAGTGAACGTGGCCGCCTTGATCAAGCAAGGCTTGAGACTTCTCATGACCATAATAGCCCCCATCTCCCAGAAACTTTTCAAGCATGGGTTTTTAGATCTTCTGGAATGAGGTTTTCCACGATCTTTTGATCAGAAATCGTCTGTTCCGTTACCTTAATGGCGTGAGTGTTCATCTCAGGATCAATAGAGAGATGAATTTTACGCCATGGCTTTTGAGTACTAGCCTCTCCATATGTTTTTTCAAACCATGCGCGGGCCCTCGGAAAATTGAAACCCGTACTATCCACAATCAAACTGATCTTTTCTCCTCTCTATAATCGAGTCACAAGTTGGTTACAGAATTGTTTGACCTCCCAGGAACACACGCAAATGAATCACTTAAAGTCCAAAAACTTGGAATAGGAATATCAAGGCCATTGGCCTTGCAAGTTTCAAACAGGCTGAAGATAACAGCGCCAGCTTTGGCGCCGCCCTCATTGCCCATAAATATCCAATTCTTCCGACCTGGGACTCTCTACATAGCGTGCAAGGCTTTGATGGTGAACATTGCTACTGCATAAGACGCCAAAAATCATGGATGACAGTGTTTTTTGTCTTGAGGGGGGAAGGAAAAAATGTTTTGAAAGTTTTTGGGTAAAGGGACGTAGTTTCGCCATTTTGAAATTCTTTTTTGTAAGAAACTTATTTCAAAATTATGAACTATTTCTCCCTACTTTTCAATATATTACCTTAAAATGACGGGTGGTGATGTATAAGTAACACTTGAATTTTCGTTTATAGTTCCTATGTTAAAGACGTTAAATATTATTGTATTGGAGTTGTTATGGGACGTTTTAATTTTTCAGTTTTGTTCGCTTTTTCTTTTTTGGTTATTCATTCAAATAATGCAGTGCAAGCTAATCCAACAGTGCCGATTTTTGAAGCAATGGGAGCTTGGGACAAGAACTCTGGCAAACCCCAACTGTATGGTCGTTCTGGAAAAGGCGTTGGAATCGCCGTAATAGAAGGACCTAATTTTAATGTGGATCATCCTGCTCTTAAGGGCGCTAATATTACTTTAATCGATTTAAAGAACGCAAATAGCCCTAATAGAGGAGGCTCTGGAAAGAAACTTGGTCATGCAAATCATGTGCTTGCCCTCATCGCAGGACAGCCCTCTAATCATGAGGAGGCCGTTGACTTGTCGAATTTAATCACTATTAGGCGTGACAATCCTGACCTCGCAAATTTTTATAGTCAAAACGACATTCCCGTTCCGGATTTTAAATATTTTGGTGGCCTTGCCCCTAAAGCTAAAATATATGCATATCCACGCACTTTGGAAGATGATAAGGGATTTGATCTAGAGCATTTTTTTAATATATTAACGGATATTAAAAACAAATCTGACATTCATTTGATTAATCTTAGCTGTAAAATTGAAGTTAATGATAAGATTATTAAATTAATGAATGAAATCGCCGAAAGCGGAAAGATCTTTGTTCAAGCAGCTGGGAATGATTCTTCAATAAACGTGGAACCTGTAGATTATCGTAATGGTTCTAAACCTAGTGGTTTTTCTGAAACATTTAAAAAGCATTT
>JBEPVR010000134.1:0-2615 GCA_041690915.1 Alphaproteobacteria bacterium | reverse complement strand
GCTACCAGAAATTGGGCCTCCTTAAACTATTAGATATTTTTGATAAATGGTATTATTGAGACTTGCTGCAAGGCTGGGACTGACTTTGCCAATTCTCCTTCACTTATCTCTTCTATCACTTCTAGAACTTGGGCCTCTCTAGTTTAATACTTATTTTTGATAAATGGTATTAATTAGGTCGGCCATCTTCACGTGTTATTGACAGAGTCCGATGCGTCTCGTAGCGCACCGGTAAACGACTCTAAAATTTATAGCCTTTAAGGAAATAATCTAGATTGACTTTCAAAATACAAGAATGACACCAGTAGAGGTAAGTCCACACCCTTTTTCCCAAAAGGGGACATAACCTCATACCCCTCAAAGTTCACATGGCAGTTGTTTTTTTCATATCTTGGGATTCTCCCGAGAGACTTCGGATGATTCCTCTAAGGGTACGCACCTCTTGTTCAGTTAGGCGCGCTCTTTGAAAAATGTTTCGAATGTTTCGAATCATGTTAGCGCGTTTTTTTTGGTGCCGTAAGAAGCCAGTGCGGTCAAGCTCTTCCTCTAAGTGGAAAAAAAAGTTTCCGAGGTCTTCGCGGGTCGCAAGACGTGTACGCCCTGTTCTAAAAACGTGAGAAGGAAAAGAAGAAGCCTGCATAAACCATTCATATGCAACCAAAGCGACCGCTTGAGCGAGGTTGAGAGAGGGAAAGTCAGGTTGTGTAGGGATTTTAATAAGTGCTTCACACAAAGATATGTCTTCGTTACAAAGCCCGCAGCGTTCCCCTCCAAATAAAACGCCAACTTTTTGCCCTTGTTGTGTTGTTGAGGCAAGACGTTGAAGAGCGGGTTTAGGAGAATAAATTGATTTAATCATATCATGGAGGCGACTTGACGTTGCAAAAAGGCGGTTTAAGTCTCCGATTGCTGTGAGAGTAGAAGGACAAACTTTAGCGTTTTCAAGAATTTTATCAGCACCTGCAGAAAGAGGAAGTGCTTCAGGATTAGGCCACCCATCACGAGGTCTCACAAGTCTTAAATCAGTAAGACCAAAATTTAACATTGCTCTTGCAACAGCACCTATATTTTGTCCGAGCTGAGGTTCGACAAGGATAATCGTTAATGTATTTTCGTCCACAAACCCTCAATTTTATTGTTGTCTCCATGTGGTCCCTTTAGGACCATCTTCTAAAAGAATTCCGGCTTTTAAAAGGTCATGACGTATGCGATCAGCTTCAACGAAATTTTTTTGTTTCCTTGCCTGATTGCGAGCCTCAATAAGCGCTAAAATTGTATCTTCGTCAATCCCTGTTTTTCCTTTAAACCAACTTTCAACATCTTGTTGTAATAGCCCCAGCCAAGCACCACTGGCTTTTAAAGTGGATGCTAACCGATTTTTCTCCTCTTCGCTTGAGGCCTTATAAAAACAAGTTGCTAGCTCATGAAGGGCAGAAATAGCTAAAGGAGTGTTGAGGTCATCTTCAAGCGCCATTTTGAGAGGCTCAAAAACCTCGCCCTCCTTACTGAATTCATACCCCCTTAAAGCATTATAAAGACGATCAAGGCTTTGGCGGCTTTGATGAACCACCTGATCATTCCAATCCAGAGGTTGGCGATAATGAGAGGACAACAAGACAAAACGAACAAGTTCTCCCGGCATTTTTTCAAGAAGCTGATGAACAGTGATAAAATTTCCCAAAGATTTAGACATCTTTTCGCCATTCACGGTAAGCATACCATTATGGAGCCACATACGTGCAAACGTTTCAGGACCAAAACAAGCTTGGCTTTGAGCAATTTCATTTTCATGATGGGGAAAAATAAGATCTTGTCCTCCACCATGAATATCAAAGGTTTCGCCTAAGTATTTTAAAGCCATAGCCGAACATTCAATATGCCAACCCGGCCGTCCTCGCCCCCATGGGCTGTCCCACCCCGGAATACCGTTTTCAGAGGGTTTCCAAAGGATAAAATCTTCAGGCTTCCTCTTATAAGGGGCAACTTCAACACGGGCTCCTGCGATCATCTCATCATGATTGCAATGAGAAAGCTGGCCATACTGAGGAAAGCTCTTGACCGAAAAGAGAACATGCCCCCCACTTTCATAGGCATTTCCTTTCTCACAAAGAGATTCGATTAAGGTAATCATTTCTGTCACATGTGCTGTTGCCAGAGGTTCCACTTGGGGAGGGAGATTCCCTAAAGCTTCCATGTCCTCTTGAAAATGACGAGTTGTTCTCTGCGTCAGATCATAAATTTCTTCTCCATTCTCTTGAGACGCTTTAATGATTTTATCATCAATATCCGTAATATTTCGCACATAGGTGACTTTTGGAGAGAATTTATGTAAGAGCCGGTTTAAGACATCAAAAATAACGTAAGGACGGGCATTTCCAATGTGCGCAAAATCATAAACGGTTGGCCCGCAGACATAAAGACGTACGTGATTGGAATCTAAAGGGATGAAGGGTTCTTTTCGCCGCGTTAAGGTATTATATAAAATCAGTGGCATTTTTTAAGCTCTCGCCGTTTGAAGTCGACTCAGTACTTTGGAGCGACCCATCAAGAGAATCAAGTCTTTTAATTCCGGGCCATGTTCTTGTCCTGTGAGCGCTCGTCTTATGGGCATAAAG
>JBEPVR010000133.1:0-2618 GCA_041690915.1 Alphaproteobacteria bacterium | reverse complement strand
TCCACAACTCTTTTCAATTGGTCTCAAAACCTCAAGGATCCGGAGTACGCTAAAAGGATGAGCATGCAAGGACAATCACGGCGTCCTTATACTCCCGAACAACGGAAAGAATTTGTTGAAGAGTGGGAAAAAAGTGGTCTTTCAAAAGAAGCTTACTGCAGGCAAAAAAAATTAACTCCCCGTTGTCTATATGATTGGATAAAAAAATGCGAGTTATTAAAAACTTCCGCGCAACTTGCAAAACTTTCACAGAAACAAAAGCCGTTACCCCCTTCTTTTGAAGAACACTTTATGCCTGTAATGATTAAGCCCTCTCCCCTAGTTAATCCTTCTCCTGTTAGCCCTAGAGTAGAAATTACTCTCTCTCAAGGACATCATCTATCCATCCAAGGTCCCTTTGATTGGGAAAGCCTTGAGTCTTTATTAACATCACTTTTAAGGAGGTAAGAAAATGATATCTGTAGGAATAAAAATTTTTGTTGCTCGGGAGCGTGTTAAGATGAATAAATCTTACGATGGATTGGCGCTCTTAGTTAAAGATGCTCTTGAAATGGATCCTTTAGCTGGGTACATGTTCGTCTTTTTTAATAAAACTTCAAATTACGTGAAAGCCTTATATTGGGATCGGAATGGATTCTGTATTTGGCAGAAACGATTGGAGAAAGGGACTTTTCGTGTGCCAACTATTATTAATAATCAGTGGGAAGTCAGCTATCAAGAGTTACAGATGTTGCTTTCAGGAGTTGATATAAGATACCTACCAACTCCCATCAATATTGAAGACTATGTGGTGAACTAAAAAAAGATTGTTAAGAATAGAGAAAGAGTGTACTTTTTCTCTATGATTACTTCTGAAAGCCTACCTAACGATACAGTTGAGCTGAAAGGAATCATTTATCAGCTCATTGATGTCGTGGAAGAGCAGAAGCGTCTTATCGCAAATCAGAATGAACGCATCGAAGCACAATTCCTGAAGATGGAAGAGCAATCTCAAAAGATTGAACAACAGTCACAGCGAATCGATCAGCTTACGGATCAAGTCAATGCCCTCAAGCGATATCGGTATGGGAAGCGGTCAGAGAAAATTCCAGAAGAGAAAATAAAGCCAGATAATGTAGAAGGCTCACCGGACGGTTACGGTCAAAGAAAAGGCCATGGGAGGAATTTATTCCCTACACATCTTCCAAGGCAAAAAATTCACTATGAGCTTACGGCTTCCGAGCGTGTGTGTGAGTGCTGTTCAGGCTTTTTAAGTAAAATGGGTGAACAAGTATCTGAGCAATTAGAAATCATTCCCGCTAAAGTCTATGTGATTCAGCACATTCGCCATAAATATGCTTGTCGCAAATGTCAGGATAAAGTTATTACTGCTAAAATGCCTGATCAACCCATTGATAAGGGAAAAGCTGGCCCTGGAGCTCTCGCAGAAGTACTTGTCAACAAATACCAAGACCACTTGCCTCTCTATCGGCAATCCCAGCGATTTTCGCGCTTTGGAATTAATTTATCTCGCTCAACACTATGTGGCTGGATCATGCAGTCTGCCAGTTTGCTGGCTCCTCTTGTAGATGCCATGAAAGAAAGAGCTTTAATCCCTTCAGGGCACTTGTTTGGAGATGATACGTCTATAAGAACTTTACTGGAAAAGGGCGGAGCTAGCACAGGTCGTTTCTGGATTTACACAAGTAAAGGCAGAGAGAAATATCCTGCATGTACAGTATACCAATATACTCTCACTCGTGAAAGTAAGGGTCCTTTAAATTTCTTAAAAGATTTTAAAGGTTTTTTCCAAGCAGATGCGTATTCTGGATACGATGCTTTGTATGAGAAAGATAAAGAAGGGAAACCTTCTGTTATCGAAATTGCATGTTGGGCACATGCTCGAAGAAAGTTTTATGAAATTGATCAAGGAACCACTAAAAAAGGATTAGCCTATACGGCTCTTGAGTTTATCCGAGCGCTTTATAAAATTGAGCGAGATGCTCAAGAAAACTGCTCTAAGGCGCAAGACATTAAAAAATGGCGCCAAACTCATGCTCCTCCTATCCTTGATTCTTTTCACAAATGGCTTAACGAACAAAAAAAGCGGGTTTTGCCAAAAGCAGCTTTAGCAGGGGCGATTAATTATACCTTAAATCACTGGGAGGCTTTTAATTCATACCTCCTCGATGGTGCTTTGGAGATCGATAATAATCGGTCGGAGCGAGGAATTCGGCCTTTGGCTATTGGGCGTAAAAACTATCTATTTGTAGGGAGCACAGGGGGAGGAGAAGCCGCTGCGGTTATCTATTCTTTGGTGGAAACGTGCAAACAACATGGCGTTAATCCTTGGGCCTATTTTAAGGATGTTTTAACACGTCTTCCGACCCACCTTAATTCAAAAATCGAAGAGCTGTTGCCTTATAACTGGCAGCCCTCTGGAGAAGATTTTTTAGACGTATCTCTTAAAAAGGTTGCTTAAAAGCTTTGGCATAATCATTAGCGCATTTAGGCTGAATACCTCCGAAATAGGACCCGTTCTCTCTGCTTATAAGGGATAAGTCAATTCAAAAACATTCAAAAACTTATTATTGTGGACCAAATGTAACTTGTTTTGGGGCCACGTGTGTTAAAACATT
>JBEPVR010000132.1:0-2641 GCA_041690915.1 Alphaproteobacteria bacterium | reverse complement strand
AGGAGCAGCTACAATAGGAGTATTTTTTCTTGCAACCCGCCTAGATCGTGTACGCATTCCTAAAGCCCGCCTATTTAAAGCAGATCGTGTACGCCGTCCTGAAATCCGCCTATCCAAACCACGGGTCTGAGTAGTTCTTTTTCTCGGGGATCCTATCTTCTTAACTCTAAAAGACGTTCTTTTAGCTACTGCTTCAACAGGGAAACTTACGAGACTCGAAAATAAAGGAAGAGTTAAAAAATATAAAATTACAAAGTAATTCTTAAACCATATAGACATACTACCACCATACCAAAATAAAATTAAACTTATTTATTATATAACTATAATCGATCTTAATTGCAATACCGTTCGAACAAACTGATAGAGGAGTGCGCTACCCAATCGCACTTTGATTTTGGCTCTAGCCTCTTTTACCAGACAAACCTTCGGACACTTCAAATATATCTGAGATCATTATTAGAATTTTATTATCAAATTATTTAGAATCGTTCTCCCCCCTTCCTCCGTCTCTCAAAAGAGCCTTACAGAACTTTCGAGGGGAGAGAGTACAGAAATCTAGAAAGCCACCCCTTCTGTAAAGGTCTTATACACAAGAGCATAGGCTTTTGAGGTCACAGCCCAGGTTAAAAGCCACATACAAAAACCAAAGACGAGGAAGAGAACACCTGGGATTACGAGTAACACAGGTGTTATCAAGGCAAGGGCCCATCCTAAAATACTGAGTGCGATAATACCTACAAGAAAAATCCCGAGAAGAACAATAATAATTAAAAGGATAAGCCCTGCCAGGCGTAAGACACTTCCTTTCAAAAGACGCCAACTTACTCTTATAGGATTATTTTGATCAATCGCAATGAGAAGGTAAGTTAACCCAATCCGGACCAACAAATAAAACCCATAAAGAGCAAACAGGATTCCTAAAATCGCCGTTAAGGGTGTGCTTTCAACGAGATAATAAGCCCCTATCGTAATACCTGCTGTGATAAGTCCATATATGCCCACCAATAAACCAATTAACAGTGAGTATAAAACCGTTTTCACAAAACGCCAATCCAAGTTTAGAGTCCACCAGCGGTTTCCTCCTTCTCTCAGAACGGCATAGCGAAACCCATTAATAATAATGGCAATATAAGCTATGAAGTAAGTGATGTAGTAGATGATATTCGCCAAAATAACGATAAAGGGTTGATCAGCGAAAGCTTCCTGCACTTTCATCGAGTTCGTCAAACTTTCATAGGACCATAAACCTAGAGATAAGTTTACAATGGCTAGAAAGGCAACTCCAAACAGCCACACAACCAAGGGCGCATAGGCAACCCTAAGCCATTCCAGCTTGTGCTCTCGCACATTCCTAAAGCTTTCTTTAAAGATTCTTATAATTTCTATCGTCATTTTTCTTCCCTTCGTAGGAAAATATTTTTTCTAATTCATTCTAATCATAACATATTTAATATATTATTAAAATTTTTTTCTTGACCATTTTTTTAAAGAAGGTATGAACTTATCTATGTTCACCCTTGCAACATGGAATATTAACTCGATCCGTATGCGGTTGCCTCTTTTGCTTTCTTGGCTAAGAGAGCGCGCACCCGATGTGGTGTTATTGCAAGAAACCAAAGTCATAGACGACCAATTCCCTGGGGAAGAAATTGAAGACTTAGGGTACAATATTTTTAAATATGGTCAAAAAACCTATAACGGGGTGGCTATATTGTCAAAATTCCCCATAGAAGATAGGACTCAAGGAATTCCTGGATTTGAGGATGATCAAGCGCGCTATCTTGAGGCCGTTATTAAGGGGGTGCGTGTTGCCTCCATCTATGTACCTAATGGTATGGCGGTCGGAAGCGATAAATATGCCTATAAACTTAATTTTTTAAAGCATCTTTATACGCACCTCCAAGCTCTTCTAACTTATGACGAGGCTCTGGTCTTAGGAGGAGACTTTAATATCGCACCCGCAGATAGTGATGTTTACGATCCTCTCGAGTGGCATGAGAAAATTTTATGCAGCACGCCGGAACGAGAAGGGTTCCGGTCTCTTCTCTATTTAGGATTCACCGATGCCCTGCGCGCACTCCACCCCCAAGAAAAAGAGCTTTATACGTGGTGGGATTACCGGGCCGGCGCTTGGCAAAATAATTACGGCCTTCGGATTGACCATTTTCTTGTCTCTCCTCAAGCCGCTGATCGTCTGATCGATGGCTTTGTTGATAAAGAAATTCGCGGTGTGGAAAAAGCATCCGATCATGCTCCCGTTGTATGTCAGTTGAGATAAGAAAGGCTACCTTTCTAGCCTCCATCCGGTTTTGGGAAAAAGAATGGAACCTGGTGATGCGATTCTTAAATAATAACTCATTCCCCCGAGGCGTCATCCTGGAATTTACGCTCCTCCTTCTGCGTCTCTTTCCCCGAAGGCCGGAGGAACAAAATCATAACACCTCCTATGCACGCCGCTAAAGGAATGATCCATAAGGCATATTCAAAAGCATGAGCTTGGTAAACGCGTTGTCCTCCAAAGGTTTGACCCAACCAAAAGGAATCCATAAGATAACCAATGGTCGTATGGAAAAAAGACCCTCCTAGCATGTTGATGCAATTTAAGAAAGCAACTGTAATATTTCGCAAACCCGTAGAT
>JBEPVR010000131.1:0-2694 GCA_041690915.1 Alphaproteobacteria bacterium | reverse complement strand
TTATATGAGCAATTTAAAGGAAGAGAATATTTTTATAACCATATGGAGAAAATATACCATTTAGCAGAAGGACTGAAAGAGAATCATAAAAGTTTCCTTGAGCTCAAGATGGCCCTTTTGTATTTTATTCATTTCATTCAGCATGATTTTGATCGTGCTGCAGCTATTATTCAACCTTTAAAGAATACAATAAAAAATACTGCTCTAAGCCCTTTGGCACAGGTATGGTTTCATTGTACCCTTGTGAATGATCGAATGTTTGAAAGTCTTTCTGAGGTTGAACAAAGTTATAGGAAAGGCGTGGCGTCTTTAGAGAAGCTCAGGGATAAAGAAACGAAAATCGGTTATCTTTTACATCTAAATGTTGATTACGTAGAATCTTTAAGTAATTTCGGAAGGATAAAGGAGGCAATATCTGTTTGTGAGAGCCTTACAGAGATTTTAAAAACAACGGAAAATAAGGCTGAAAAAATTGCTTTTCTAAGTATAGCTGCTCTTGTGCGTCTCAAACATGGTCAACACGAACAAGTTTTAAAAGATGTAGAGCAGTGTCTCGAACTTATATCAAAACAAAAAGGCACGGAAAATTACATTCCTTTTTTGATGGTGATAAAAGCTAATAGCCTTCTCTATCAAGGATGGATAGAACAAGCCTACCAAGTTATTGAAGACTATTACCCTCACCTTCTGGATATTTATGCCTCCCCTGAGTGTATTGTGCTTGTAAGGGCTCAATTGATTAAAGGGGCCTGCTTAGGTGCCTTGGGAAAAATGGATGAAGCAATAGACGTTATGAGGCAATCGTTGGGACCTTATGAAAAAACTTCTGGTTTTGGAAATGATTCCCTCAAAGGAATGGGGCATCGCATAGTAGGAGAGATCTTTGAAGCCAAAGAAGACTTAGCAAAAGCATTGGAGGAATACACAAAGGCAGAAAATATTTATGAGAATATTCTTCACGAAAAGACTTTAGATGAATTAAGCCTTCTCTATACTCGGCTAGCTATTTTAGGAGCAAAATTAGGAGATGATATGATGGTAGGCAAATACCTTTCTCTCCATGTTGAACACTTTGGGCTTTCTCATTTTCGTACATTTGAAATTAAAGGTTATCTCGATAGTCACGGTCTTTCTCTTCCCTGATTTTATGAGTATTTCTGTTTAGAAAATAACCATTTGGCAAACTGATGATCAATCTTTTTTGACTCATTTTGAGTAGAATAAGCATAAGTTTCCTTTATAATCAAGCAAGCCTGATCAAGCGTGAGATCTGATTCTTCTTGTTCTAAAAGAGAGACAAGAGATTGGGCTGCCTCTAACAACAGTTGGGGGTGTTCAACTTTAGGAGACGCATTGGCTTCTTCCTTTTGTGTTTCCTTGCCAAGAAGATCTGAAATGCTGCATCCCAAAACTTCCGCAATAGCCCGAAGCGTTTCTGCTTTTGGATGCTTTGTTTTTCCGAGCATGATATTTCTAACCGCAGACATTTTGAGTCCGGCCAGTTTTTCCAAATCGCTGGTTCTTAAATTTTTCTCTTGCATAAGGTGTTTAAGACGCATCTGAAGAGCAGTGGCCATATGTAAAACCTCAAAATTTCATTTTCTTTTAGATAGGTACCTAACTTCATCCCAAGAAGGAATAAAAAAGCTTGATGAGTAATTTTACTCATGATATGACGCTATAGAGAGAAAATGCAAGAAAAATCGTGCAATTTTTGCTTTTTCTTAAAATAGCGCAAACTCTAAAAAAATATAATGGAGGAAAAACATGAAAAAACAAATTCTTTTTACAGCGCATTGAAGCGCATTCGAACTCGCTGGAACGCATTGAAGCGCATTGAAACGCATTGAAACGCATTCAGCTCGTATAACCCATTGAAAATGATAATATTTTTGTTGACATTTTAAAGTAGCGGGTTTTATATTTAATCAATTGTTGGATGTTTCCACTCCTGTCGGAGATTCTACAGAAGGAAGCAAAAGGCAAGAAAGGATAATTTTATGGAAACCATAAATCTTAAGCCAAAGGAGCTATCTGAACGTTGGAAAGTTCCTCTTACGACATTAAGTCGATGGAGATGGACCGGGAAGGGACCGATATTTATGAAGTTTGGAAAACACGTGTCCTACCAGTTGAAAGACTTTGAAATTTTTGAAGAAGAGCAACGTCGACGAGATACAACATGCTCTGGCACAAAGGATAACATAGAAGAAAAAATGGGGAAGATAAGATGAACAAGCAAACATAAAAGCACCTGTGAAGATTTTTGCGGATAGTCACAGGTGCCCATTTAGATAAGAACCCCAAAAGGTTTCTCAAGATAAAGTTTAGACCAATCTTTACTTTTGTGTCTACCTTTTTGCTCAAACCTTTTGTGGGCTCGATTCACGAACACTCAGTAACGCGTGTTACACAAAGGGAGAGCCCATGTTTGAGTTTATAGAACCAGACGAACACCGTTTATACAAAGACCGTATCCTTCCTTTCTTGGATAAACTTACAGAAACTCCAAGGCCATATCAGACTTTTGAAGAGCTAGACCAAGCCACGTTTCTTCTAGCAAACGATGAGACTCTTAAAACAAAGAATGACAATCCACTGAAAGGACAACAGGAGAAGATTAAGATGGACTAATCATCATAACAAAAAAAGCACCTGTGTTCATTTTTGCAGACGTTCACAGGTGCTCATTTA
>JBEPVR010000130.1:0-2758 GCA_041690915.1 Alphaproteobacteria bacterium | reverse complement strand
CTCGGTCCATCCTCTCATCGGACAACTCTCTTGTTAACTAAATCGGACATATCACATTGCCTTGCTTGTTTCATTCGCAAAGTATAATGAGGCGAAGAAGAAAATATTTATCTTCTTCAGTAAAGACCTCGCAGAGAACCATGGATATCGTTCTACAAATCTCTAAGCTAATGAAAAAACAAAGAAAAAAATAAAGAGGTATGCCTTGACTTAAACGCAATTAGAGAACTTGTTTGCGACAAAGACGCATCGGACTCTTGACATTTTTTCAAAGGAAATTTATCTTTTTTAAAAAAAGAAAGAGAATCTATGTCTGATGATCCTGCATTAGACAAATTAAAAAAAGAAATTTACGACGCAAAAAAAGCAGCTCGACTCCAATCTTTTCGAGAAAATAAGTCTCAAAGTTCTGCAGGAAAATTTTTTAACGTAGGTGTTGAACTTGTTGCAGGGGTCCTCGTAGGTGTGGGGCTTGGGCTTTTCATTGATTGGATGTTTGAAACATCTCCTTGGGGGCTCATCATTTTCTTTATTCTTGGCTCAGTAGCTGGTATGCTAAATGTCTATCGTGCTCTAACAGGTCAAGGTGATAAGAAAGAGCCTCATGTTTGATCCCCTTCATCAATTTGAAATCCATTCTCTCATTCCTTTAAAAGTAAATGGGATCGATATATCTTTTACAAATTCTTCTCTTTTTATGGTCGTAGCTGTTCTTGCCACAGCTTTTTTTCTGATCGGGGGGATGAGTCGTTCTCACATAATTCCTGGCCGTTGGCAGGCCTTGACAGAGATGGTTTATGGTTTTGTTGCCAATCTCTTAGATGAAACCGTAGGGATGAAAGGGAAAAAGTATTTTCCCTTCATTTTTACGATTTTTATGTTTATCTTGATGGGAAATCTTATTGGAATGATTCCTTATAACTTTACTTTTACAAGTCATATTATTGTAACTTTTGGCCTAGCGATGATTGCTTTTGGAACGGCAACCTTCATTGGATTTATACGCCATGGGTTTCATTATTTTACGCTTTTCATTCCCCAAGGCGCCCCTGTTTACATGCTTCCCCTTATTGTCCCCATTGAGATTTTATCTTATCTCTCTCGGCCTATAAGTCTTTCTGTCCGTTTATTTGCTAATATGATGGCAGGGCACACCATGCTTAAAGTCTTTGCGGGTTTTTCAGTTGCCCTTGGGATTTTTGGAATTGCTCCTTTAGCTGTGAATACTTTGCTAATCGCTTTTGAAATCCTTGTTGCAGTTTTACAAGCTTATGTGTTTACAATACTAACCTGTATTTATTTACAAGACGCGGTCCACTTACATTAGAAAAGGAGAACATCATGGACGTTGAAGCTGCACGAATGATTGGAGCGGGGTTGGCTATGTTTGCCCTTGCCGGGGTGGGCCTTGGTATTGGGCTTATCTTTTCTTCTCTCATTAACTCTATTTCTCGTAATCCTTCTTCACGAGAACAAATTTTCCCTGTCGGCATTTTAGGATTCGCTCTGACAGAAGCGGTTGCGCTTTTTGCCCTTCTGATTGCTTTTTTGATTTTGTTTAAATAGCTGAGAACAAGAGCTAAGATTATGCCTCAATTGGATACAACCACCTTTCCTTCTCAGCTTTTTTGGCTAGGGATATGCTTCTTAGCTCTTTATTTGATCTTATCTTTTATTGCTGTTCCGAAAATCACACATGTTATCGAGGCGCGAGAGGAGACAATTACAGCACAAATTAATAAGGCAAGCACTTATCGAGAACAGGCAGAAGAGCTGTTAGCCGACTACGAAAAGACTCTTGCTCAAGCCAGAGAAACAGCTCATCAGCGGGCTAGATCCATCGCAAGTTCCGTCGCTGGTGAAATTGGGAACAAACAAAAAGACTTTTCGGATAAATTAAAAAACCGCCGGCATCTTGCCGAGCAAGATCTCTATCGTTCCCGTTTAGAAGCCAATAAAGAAATCAAATCAATAGCTATAGAGGTTGCCAGCGCGGTCTTAACAAAGCTTACAGGGCAATCATACTCACCTGATGATATAAGGAAAGATGTCTGATGTTCTCCACGCCAGAGTTTTGGGTTTTTATTGCGTTTATTCTCTTTCTCGCAAGCGCGGGGAAAAAAGCCTATACTTTTCTAATTCGCTCTTTGGATAAGCACACGCGCAAGATATCTCTTCAATTAGAAGAAGCGCAACGTTTACATGACGAAGCTTTAAGTCTTTTAAATTCTTACAAAAAGAAACATGAAGACGCGGTTGAGCAAGCAGCAAAAATTATTTCTTTTGCGGAAACAGAAGCCCTCGAATTTCAAAAAGCCAGTCAACAGGCGTTTGAAGAGTTTATGAAAAACAAGGAAAAAGCGCTTCTCGAACGAATCACTATCGAAAAAGAAGAAGCTAAATCTAAGCTCCGAAAAGAAGTCGTAGAGGAGGCTTGCGCGATCGCTGAACAACTCCTTTTAAAGGATCCCAAAGAGAGAGAGAAATTTACCAAAAAATCTTTAGAAGAAATAATAAAGCTTTCTATAGGCAGTTTATAATTAGACCATCTTTAAAAGTTGTAAGTTGCACCGCAGGAATGGATAAGGCATGATCAAAGCCTAAGTCATCGTAAAGACTCCCAGAAATCTCATGAATCCCTTCAATAAGGCGTTGCTCATCTTGACTTCCGCATTTAATAGATACTGCGAGATCATAAACGGAGTAATACCATTTATCAAAAATATCTAATAGTTTAAGGAGGCCCAATTTCTGGTAG
>JBEPVR010000129.1:0-2762 GCA_041690915.1 Alphaproteobacteria bacterium | reverse complement strand
CATCTGGGACTGTTGGTACAGTCTCTGTATCACCCGTTGAAGCTTCTTTGAGAGGGGCTTCATCTGGAACTGTTGGTACAGTCTCAGTCTCTACTTCAGCTACGGTTTCTGCGACTACCTCTTGAGCGGGAGCGTCGGGTTCAGCTTGGGGAGCGGGTGCGGCCGAAGCTTCCTCTTTGGCTTTAAGAGCTTCTTCTTCAGCTTTTAATCGTTCTTGGGCCTTGGCTTTGGGGGCGGATTTCAGGGGTGTTGGCCGAACAACAGGCATTTCAATGAGGTTTTCTTTTCCTAAGAATAAGGCTACACGATCTGTAGGTTGGGCACCCACGGAAAGCCAATGTTTAATTCGATCAACATTTAACCGAATGCGATCTTGATGCTCTTGGGGAACCATAGGATTATAAGTTCCTACCTTTTCCACAAAGCGGCCATCACGCGGTGCGCGTGCATCCGCAACAACAATTTGATAAAATGGACGTTTTTTAGCACCACCCCGTGCCAGACGAATTTTTAAGGCCATCGTTTTTCATTTCTCCTTTAAAATATTCCTAACAAAAATACGTCAGTGCACGCAACGCGTGGACTGACGTGATCATTTGACTCACTCATAAGAGATAAGGGTTCTTTTGTCAAGGGATTGGGTGTACAGAAAATTTTATTATATGTTCAAGAGGGGTGCTCTTGAAACCTTTTGAAAAATAAGCTTTTTGACTTAATGACGGGGCATTAAACCCTGTAATCCTTGGCGTAAGAATCCTTTTTTGCCAAGTTTTTGCATGCGTTTCATCATGTCACTCATATCGCGAAATTGCTTAAGAAGCTTATTCACATCTTGAATAGACGTCCCACTTCCAAGAGCAATACGGCGCTTACGAGATCCATTAATCAAACGCGCATCTTTTTTCTCACTTTTTGTCATTGAGCGAATGATCGCGATTTGACGTTGAATAAAATGATCATTAACGCCCGCTTGGGCGATTTTATCTTGAAACTTATTGATGCCTGGGATCATTCCCATCAAGCTTGAAAGCCCCCCCATCTTATTCATTTGTAAAAGTTGGGATTCCATCGCTGTGAAATCAAAGACTCCCCGTTGCATCTGTAGAGCGAGTTTTTCAGCCTCAGCGTGATCCACAGATTCCATGGCTTTTTCAACAAGACTCACCACATCTCCCATTCCCAAGATGCGGGTCGCAATACGGTCGGGATGGAAGAGCTCGAGTTGATCTGGCTTCTCACCCGTTCCTAGCAGCTTTAAGGGCTTGTTTGTGACGGCTCGCATGGAAAGGGCCGCTCCGCCTCGCGCATCTCCGTCGATACGGGAAAGAGCGATAGCAGTGACGCCGACTTTCTCATCAAATTCTTTGGCAATGGTAACGGCGTCTTGCCCGGTCATAGCATCAGCGACTAAAATCACTTCGGCAGGGTTGGCTATATTTCTAATATTAACCACTTCATCCATGAGTTCTTGATCAATGTGGAGGCGACCGGCTGTATCTAAAATGAGAACGTCATACCCCTCAAGGCGACCTTTTTGAAGAGCGCGTTCCGTAATCTCCAAAGGTTTTTCTTGCATAAGAATGGGAAGCGTATCTACATGACATTGGTGACCAAGGGTTTGAAGTTGCTCTCTTGCGGCTGGACGATAAATATCAAGTGAAGCCATAAGAACTTTACGCTTTTGCTTTTTGGTAAGGTAGTTCCCAAGCTTAGCGGTCATGGACGTTTTCCCAGATCCTTGGAGCCCTACCATGAGGATAACCACGGGAGGGGCCGCTTTGAGCTCCACATCCACGACTTCTTGACCTAAAAATTCAACAAGGGCATCGTGGACAATCTTGACGACCAACTGACCGGCACTGATACTGCGTAGTACCTCTTGCCCAATGGCTTTCTCTTGGACGTGCGCAATAAAGTCTTTAACAACAGGTAAGGCCACATCGGCTTCTAAAAGAGCGATCCGCACTTCCCGCAAAGCTACCTTTACGTCCGCCTCATTTAAAGCGCCCCGTCCTTGTAACTTTTCGATAATCGAGCTTAACCGGCCTGTAAGGGCATCAAACATTGAATTTTTCCTAACAACACTATGTCAGTGCACCATTCGTGGACTGACATGATGGTCGCAAGAAAATAATAGGTATCCTAAGGTGTTTTGTCAAGGGATTACTAGTCATTAAAATTGCAGATAAGTAAAATAAATCAAAGAATCGTGGGAGAGATAGTTACAAAACTAACGGGAGTTTAGGTTGCATATAATTTTCCCTTAAAATTAGGTATTCGTGCATATAAGGATGAAGGTTTTCCTGGTCATTAAGCTCTCTACCCAAAAATCTTCGGTGCTTCCTCTCACAAATTTTGTCAGCGAGTGGGGAGATTCAAATCCCGCACTGGGTCCCGGATATTAAGAAAATTCCGGGACACAATGAGGTCGTTTATCCTAACTTAATCTCAAGAACCTCGCTCAAGGGTGATAATCGATAATTTCAACGTCATAAGCCCCATCTACCCCCTGCCATGTAAAGCAGAGGCGGTACTGCTTATTAATGCGCAAACTCACTTGAATGGCTTTACCTCCCTGAAGCATTTTCATTTTTGTTCCAGAAGGTATTAGAGCTTGGAAGTTAAACATACTTTCTGCTTGATCAAGTGTCTTTAAAAGTTCCAAGGCTTTAGGTCCATAAATTCCAGCGTTTTGGGACCTCCATATCTCCTTCGTTTGCGAATTTTTAAAAGATTTAATTGTCCCTCCTGCTATATTATTT
>JBEPVR010000128.1:0-2940 GCA_041690915.1 Alphaproteobacteria bacterium | reverse complement strand
GCGTTGAATTTAGAAGACGCTAAAAACATTACAAAGTTGACTTTCACAAAAGAAAACAAAGACCTAAAGATAAATCTCAAAGGCTCAGGCATTTCTAAATTCGAAGACATCGAAGGGCATGAGTTTTTGGATCGAAGGAATGTTTCGTTTTAGGGGAGCTTGCGACTTAAGCCTCTAATTGGCTGATCCTTATAAGTAGTTAAATGTAATGTATTGGTATGTTTATAGCACTTCATTTTAGAACGGGGATAGCGCTTCTCAAGTACTGTGCCTGACGGCAATTAAAAGCAAATTTCCTCCTCGATTTATTTTCAAATTATAGGGCTCAATTAAATACTTTTCATTTTCGTAATCTATTTCGACGCATAAATTGGGAGAAAAATGATGTCAAAGTTTACAAAGCGTTCACACGGTTTAACGCAGGATTAAAATCTTCATTGCCGTTTTCAATAACTTCCCCAATAAAGTCGAACTGAGAATTGTCACAATCAGATTGAAGACTACACAATTCTTCTTCAATAGCCCTTCCATTCTTAAGGGTACGACGGCGTTTTTGTGTAAAACGTGAAGTTGACATGAATCGTAATGATGTACGACTTCCGCCATCCGGGAATTGATGCTTTTGGGGAATACCGTGAAAAGTAGGGGAAATGGTTTCTAAGAGAAGAGGAAACCCAAGCACAAGGCGTGAAAAAAGCCCCATGAATACCATACTGAGGATTGTTAGAAGCTTGATTTTAATAAGTGACACAGAAAACATCAACACAACTACTGTAATTACTAATCTATATTTAGGCGTTCAATAGAATTTAACAATATCAAAAACTGCAAGGCAGCATTTCGAATTTTAGTTAGGTACCTTAATGAGTAAGATTTTATGACTGAATACTAAGAGCGGATTCCAGTTTTTTCAGTCGCTTAACTTCTTCTAATATATCCTTTGCGCGCGTTTGATTTGTGGCATCATTTTTTAAAAAATGAAGACTTCTTTTAGCTTGTTCCTCTGCTGTCTTCAAATCGCCAACCTCAAGAGACATTTCAGCCAAAGATAGGGCTGCAAGGCCTGTTTCACCTTTCTTACCATAGCAAATAGCCAGAAGTCGATAGGTAAAGGGGTTATCGGGTTCTTCGGTTTTAGCGCGCAAAAGCTCTAAAAAAGCCTTCTCAAGATGAGCCTTATCTGCACCTTCAATCATTGCATGCGCCCAATTAACGCGTAAAAGAGGAATATCAGGGCGTAGTTTAACAGCTTTTTCATAAGCTTGCGTGGCTTCTTGTATTTTTCCTGATTCGAACAAGATCTGCCCTTTTAGGTCCCAAAAAAAAGCATCTTGAGGAAAATCTTTTAACAAAGACTCAATTTCCATTAAAGATTCAGCGACTTGCGAATTGCGGAAAAAAGCCATGGCTCTTCCGTAACGAGCCAAAAGAGAAGTGTCAGTTGGTTTAAATTGCGCCAAGACTTTGGTTGCGCTATCGGTAAAGGCCGCAATTTTAACTTGGATGCGTTTAAAGTTTTCCTCAAATTCAGCAGGGAGTCGAGACTGAGCATGAGGAGAACGACCTAAGTGTGTACGGAAGAAATCAATGCGCTCAGCCTTTAAAGGATGGGTAAGGGCGTAAGGATCAACACTTTGTTCAGCAGAAAGAAAATCATCTTTCCGTAAAATCTCCATAAATTCTAAAAGCCCTCGAGAGGAATACCCTAAACTATCTAAAAAACGAGCAGCCCCCTGGTCAGCCGCACCTTCTTGCGTTCGAGAAAATTTTAAAAGACCTTGTTTGGCCAGCTCTTGGCTTCCTAATAGAATTCCTATGCCAGCCTCTGGACTTCCAGCAAGCCCAACCGCAAGGCCGCCAATCGTTCCAATTAACCCTTGTAAAAGGGCTTTTTCATAGGCATCTATGCCGCGAATAATATGATTGTCTGCAATATGGGCTGTCTCGTGCGCTAAAACGCCAATCACTTGAAGGGCCGATGTCGCTCTCAAGATCAAGCCCGTATTAATGGCGATCCGACCTCCTCCCATAGCAAAAGCATTCACTGCCTTTGAGTTAATGACGTAAAGGTGAAGGGATTTTGGATTCAGTTGAGCGGCTTCAAAAAGAGGTGCTGTATAAGTTTTTAAAACTTCTTCAATTTCAGCGTCTCGTATTAAAGTCTCTTCTGCAAAAGTAGAAGATGCGAGATTCGCAGGAAAAAGAAAAAGAAAAAATAAAAGAAGAAGTCTAAGGATCATATTCACTTTCAAGTTGCCTTTTTAATGTTGAAACTCTATATCAAAAAGAGGTTTGAATAAATAGGAGTTGTGCATTCCTTGAACAAAGTAGAATTTTCTAAAAAACTAGGACTTATTTTTATAGCATTATTAATTGCTGTGGGAAGCCTATATTCCCATAGTCTCATCTCCTTTCTGCTGCCTTTCCTCACTATTCTTGTTATTTGGTCCCAAGGAGGATTAAAAAATATTTCTCTTTCTGTCTCTCCTCCCCTTGTTTTTTTTGGACTTTTCTTAATTTGGGCTGGAATGAGCGTTTTTTGGGCAGAAGGCCGCACTCTCACACTCAAGACATTTATAGCTTCAAGCGTAACATTTTTCTTCGCATATCTTTTGATCGCATGTCTTACGAAAGCAAACCCTGATCTTATTTTAAAAGCAGGTTTTGTTGCAAAACTGGCTGGATTTTTTTTAATCCTACTGATGCTTATGCAACTTCTCTTTGATATTTTTTACATAAAATTTTCCAAAACCTCCCTAGGTATTTATATTCCTTATCAGGTAAAAGAAGGCCCGTATTTTCCTTATATGATGAAGCCAACAGGGTCAATTTTGGGGCTTACGACCTTTGTCGGATGCGCTCTCCTGTGGGCTAGAAAAAATAAATTTTTTCCTGCAATGCTAGTGTTTATCCTCTTGAGCGCCCTTGCATATCTCACAC
>JBEPVR010000127.1:0-2989 GCA_041690915.1 Alphaproteobacteria bacterium | reverse complement strand
CTCGGTCCATCCTCTCATCGGACAACTCTCTTGTTAACTAAATCGGACATATCACTTGTTTGCGACATTATTTTTGATAAATGGTATAATTACAAATTTCCCTTCTTTCTTGGTATATTTAAACATGCGGTGGCCATCTTTTCTAACTAACCCGAGTTTTGGATAAGGAAATCATTTTTACGTTTAACTACAATGCAATATCGTCATTGCGAGGAACGAAGTGACGAAGCAATCTAGAACAAATTATTGATTCCGAAGGAATTCATCTTTTTTAATTTGCTAGAGAAAGTATAGTTTTATATGGGTAAAAAAGGCTACATGTCCTTCGGACATGCGTCATTTGCACTGGATTGCTTCGCCCACTCTGTAGGCTCGCAATGACGCTAACGAGCTGTTTTATATAAGAGGGTTTAATCTCTTATTCAAAACTCAGATCTATTAACTCAAATAGAAAATACTATAATTCTCATCTCGATTCGCTCTCATCTACCTTTTATTAATGTCATTTTTTCGTGCAATATTTCTATTGAATCTATATATAAGTTTCATGTGTTTATGTGTTTTTTTTGAAAGGTAAATATTATGTTAAATAAAAAAAATATATTTTTAATTTCTCTTTTAGCTTTTACAGCTCTTTCTCCCGCTTTTGCAATGGAAGGCCCAGATGCTGGAGAGCAAGCCCGACTAAGCTCATCCCCTGTCTTTCAAGAGATAAAGGCGTTTGCAGAGATGGAACTGGATTCAACAGTCCATCAAGAAGTACACTTGCCTGAGGATAGACGTCGTATTGCTCAAGAGGCGACAGAAACTCTGCGTGAGAGTTTTCGGGGGGACATGAGAAAAATTATAGAGCAAATCACACGTGTTCAAAAAAAGCTAAATGTATTTGCTAACCCTCTTCCTGTTGTGGCAGGATCAGAAACTTACCAACAACAAATAAAAAAGTATTTTAACACCGAGTCTATAGACGGTCCATTTAAAGCGCAGCTACGTAGCGTCCGAGATACTCTTATGGAGCCGGTTCCGCTGATGCGACAATTTATGGAAAGGGTTGAAGAAATGAAAGATATGCATAATCTTTCGTTCGTTTCTTTAATGCTGGGGATGAGTCTTATTGGCAATCAATATAAAATGCAACATTCTCTAGAGGAGCTTTTTAAGCTCGGTAATACTGAGTTGCCGCTGGTTAAGGAAACTAGAGAAAAAGATACTATCGAAGAAAAAGGTATGATGTTACGTTTCTTTTCAAAGTATCTATCCAGTGATTTTACAAATGACTTACACAAGATATTTATAACATTGGACTCTGCTTTTGCTTATTTGAGCCCGCACGCCGCTGAGATAATGTCTCATTGTGAGTTAGAGCACACCCAGGAAAGGAAGCAACGTAGCACAAGAATATCTCTATATTGGCCTGTGGGCGGCCCTCGCGGTACTAAACTTGTACTTAACTTTAATGATTTGTTTTTAAGAGAGAGACAAAAAATTAAATCTCTACTGATCCTAGCAAATAAAATGCAAACGTCTAAATTAATAGGAGTTCACCCAGAGGAGAGAGGAAAAATAAGAGATGAAATCAAATATGCTCAGAACTTTTGTAAAGAGCATTTACGAGGTTTCTGTAAACGTCTGAGGGGATGGAGAGCCGACTTCCTGATAGACATAGGAACCGACCGAGGCGCAGGTGCGAGCTTTGACGATTATGTAAGTCGTTATTATTTTATCAAACAGAAGCAACACTTATTGTCAAGAATAGCAAGGGAGGAAGCAGAGCACTTGTTCCAAATGAAAGAAAAATCTATTAGAAATAAGAAAATAAGAAATACACTTTTACTTTCAGTTAATACAGTTTCTTCCTCTGCTCAAAGAACCGCAGTATTCGAGACAGAAAAGGACAAGGAAAGAGGGTTAGAGGCTCAAGAAAAGAGTAGCTCTCCTACTATATCCACAGATGAAGACAGTTCTTCGCTTTCTTCCGCCAGAATTTCAGGGGAAAGAGAAGAAAAGAGTACGACTCCTTTTCCTCTCCTATATTCTACAAGATCCCATGATGAGGGGGAAAACGAAGAAGAAGGTAAAGAAGGAAGGTTAGAGCCTCAAGAAAACAGTAACTTCCCTACGGAATTCACATATGAAGCCGGCTCCTCACCTTATCAAACCGAATTTTCAGAGGGGGAAGAAGAAAGCATAGACGAAGGAGCTCGATTTAAACAATGTCACAAATGGCTGGCAAGCATCACACACTCCGCTTCTTGTCAGGATGGAAAAGCAGCAGGGATTCTTCATAAAGCATATCAGCTTGCCAAGGATTTGGAGAAACATCCTATGCTCTTGGAAGAAATTGAACAAGCAACGAGTGAGGTAGCGCGTAGGCTCCAAGATACTTTAAAAGTAAATCCCACAACACAGCCGCTTGCAAGCGTATGCTATGTTCCTAAAAATTACGAAGATATTTTTAGTTATTTTTTCGAAACCCCTATTAAGTATCTTAAGGACATTCGCTTTGGCTTAGTGAGGCGTCTTATAGAAGGGTTAGGCGGAATAATTGATATAGGACGCGCCGGATCCCGTATACATTTTACTTTGAATAGCCAAAAAACATCCATACATCTGCATGACTCTCTCAATGGAACGCTAGATGGAGGACGAATTACAAGTCTTCGCAAATTTATTGTGGATGCTGGATTCAGATTAGCCGAGTAATGAAATTTGGTCTCTCTTGTAAAATCGGTCTAAGGATAGGGGCTGAGTGTTCTTAGGTGTTTAGTCCCAGAGTGTGATGGTGTATTATCTGTTGGATTACCATCCAAGGAGGAATTATGGGACAAATATTACACGGGTGCGCCAAAACGACAGAGGCAGTACGTCGGGCAATCCAAAATAGTCAAGAGAGCTTATACCATTTATCAAAAATAGCTAACATTTTTTGACGAAATATGATAAGTTATGGAAAAAGCAAGAAAGAGCTATCATATGCGCGTTAAATGGA
>JBEPVR010000126.1:0-2998 GCA_041690915.1 Alphaproteobacteria bacterium | reverse complement strand
CATTGACAGCACCGTTAACTCCTCGCGCCCCTTGCGTGATTGTTAATCCTTGATAGTTCTCAAGATCATTGAATGTTGCCAAAATGTTGTTTAGACTCCAATTGGAGCTGCCGGAGATGCCTTCCCAACGCGAATAGACTGCACTCGTACCTCGGCCATAATATAACCCATTAATCGATGAGCCCCCGCCCAATAGCATTCCTGTTGTCCAATCACTTGTGCGTCCATTGAGTCCTGGCATAGGCAAGGACTGAGTCCATCCCGGCCAGAAAAACTCTGCTCGCCCTGCTGAACCAGGCAATAAGAATGCTCCAAGACCAACCTGCTGTATTGCTGGGTCGGCTGTTAAATTTAGGCCCCCTTCTATTCCTAACACTGAAAAGAGGCCATTCTCTGATAGCTCGCTCATCAATATGCAACCTGCCGCCCCTCCCCCTATTACTATGATATCAGCTTCTAGTTCATTTCCCGACATTTTGCATCGGTAAGGAGAAGAGTGACTGCCAAAAAGGTGGGCTGTAGTAGTTATTAAAACCAATATAATAAATTTTATTTTCATAGTTGAGTCCTCCGCGTGTGAGAATCAATAAAAAAATTTATATTGTCAATGAAATTGAAAAGGAAGAAATTTTTCGTGAAAATTCAAGCCAGTCAAAAGTTCGAAGTGTAACCAGCAACTGGAGAAGGATATTACTAAAAAAAGAACGCAACGTTGTCCTGCTAAGGCTGTTAGAGGACTTCTTGAAAGTTTTTATTTTAGAAATCAATATTGATAAAGAACAAATAATGATTTGATGAGATCAAGTAATTTTTTAGACAAACTAAGCTTGCACCAATCTTATAGTCTTAAGAGCTGTCAATATATCGATCCTGGATTCGCCGTCGGCGTTTAACATGGAAGCAACTAATTCAGGGTATCCTTTGGGGGCTTCTAAACGATATAAATAATCGACAATAGCCTTTTGCATGGAATCTGTCCTTAGAAATTCTAGATCAGGATATTTTGGTACACCCATTGAATAAAATAGATAAGCTTGAGTGTATTTTTCATTGAGACCATTACTTAATGAGCACAATTTTTTTTCATCAACTCCACACCCGTTCTTCCAAAATTCTTCTATCTCGTTAGGCGAAGCCATGTTTGCTTCTAAGAAAAAAACAAACGATTTTAAGAACATAAATTTCATTAAACTCATTTGTGTTGCCATTTCAAAGAATGCAGCTCCCAGAACAAAAGAATAGAGTTTATGCAGCCTTGCAACGAATTCTTTGGCTGGATTTTCTTTTAATTTGATCTCCATAAGACTCATTAGTTCTTCTTCGTGTGCAAGAAAAGGCGGCATTCGTATATCTGTTTCACGGACGATTTTATCATCTTCAGATGTAGAGCTCAAAAATGTAAGGCGCTCAAAATCAGTAAAAGCAATTTCAAATTTATCTTTTCTGCCAACCAGAATATTGGGAAGCTTAATATCAAACGGCATTGCACCAATAAGCATCAACGTACAAATCCCCTCAAGTAGCTGTGTTGAGGCACTAATCAACAATTTTTTATCATTAAATACACCTTGCTGAACCGCTAATTTAAGATTTTTTTGATAAAGCTTTTTTACAAGACAAGACCTTTTTTCAAGAGTAAAAACAGATAAAAGTTTTTTTTCGATGCCATTTCCAGGAATTATGCCAAGGTCTAGAAGTTGCTGCCGATTTTGCTCAACCCTTCGATGGATTTCTAGATTGCATGTGTATTCTTTTTGTCCATCGTCTCCGGAAAATAACTGGAAAATCTTAATGGCATATTCTTTTTCCTTAATATCATGTCCCTGCACTACTTTAACCGTTGCACTTACAACATTTCCCGAAGTTCCTTTTCCAAGAGATACATTATTTCCTAGTAAAATTCCCGGATCAATCATGTAGCTTTTATCTTGCCTTGATGGGTGACAAAAATTGATATAAGTTCCACATGTTGTTTTTAATGGGTCCATATTTATAAAACTCTCTAATAGTATTAAAGCCTATTATTCTATCCATGTATTACACCTGTAGAACACATTAATTTCAATTAAAAACTTCTTATCCTCTTTCATCTCTCACAAATAAACCATCATCAACCACAACGGCAAGCTCATCTTCAAGCCGTTAATACTGCGAGAGTAGCTTTTAAATAGTAAGCTTATAGATTATTACATACCAAAAAGGCATTTATGCGTTAGCGGCAACATGTATCCATAGCATAAGCCTGAGAATCATAAAAACAATACTCTTGCAAAAGCTGCTGTCGCCGTATTCAAGGCTTTGATTCGGCTTATCATTTCCCACAAGCTGACGCTTGTGGCTATTATGCTGTCGCCGCAATCACGGCTTAACAACCGCTAAGTTGCTCACACTGGACTGCGGGGGCTTAGGGGGCTTCAGGAGCCTCAAGGGCGAGTTTGTTTGTTGAGTTAGATGATTGCATAATTTGCGCAAGAGGGTGCTCATTCTATTTAAGCTTTGCTAATTGCCTTTGCTGTGTTAAAATATTTTCTTTAAGCTAAGTGTCTATTCTCACAATCGACCGATAGAGAATTGGAAAATAGCCTTTAACTTAACATGAAGTGTAAAAATGATTGCAAAATTATTACACGTTTTATCACTCTTGACGTTTCAAATGACATGGAAACCATGTCGCGTTGAAAAATAAGGCGATGTGCACTTCACTCAAAATCACATTCAATATTAGGTCTATATGAAAAAACATCTTTGGTTAATCGTATCAGCATCATGTTTTTTCCCTTCTCTTCATGGTGAAGAGCAGCTTATGCAAAAGGAGATTGAGCATCTTGTTATTTTGATGCTTGAGAATCGTTCTTTTGATAATGTCTACGGCTGGCTTTATGACAATCAAGAAGTTCCTTACAACTTTATTCCGGAAGACACAAGCCACGATTTCTTAGGACTTTCTGAAGATTCACTAAATCAATATATCAATCCATTAAAGGACTCGGAGGGTAAG
>JBEPVR010000125.1:0-3091 GCA_041690915.1 Alphaproteobacteria bacterium | reverse complement strand
GGTCCAAGACGAGGCCCTTTATGAAAAGGATTTTCTCCATTTCTTAGCCCTTCTATCCCAAATTGTCTTTGAGGACCTGCATTTTAAAAGGATTTTTACAGAAACCTTTAGTTTTAGAGAGAAACATATACAAATATTGGAAAAATTTGGATTAAAGTATGAAGGAACTCTTCGTCAACATGTTTTCAAAAGAGGACAATGGTGGGATTGCTTCATGCATGGATTACTTAAGGAAGAATATCAACATGAAAAATAAGCGTGTTTTTGTCACTGGCGGTGCAGGCATAATTGGGACAGCGTTGGTTGAGAAGCTGCTCGAACAGCACTATGAAGTTTTTGTAGGAGACCTTAAGCCCTGTCCCAAGAGATGGTTAGGCAAGGTAAGATACAGGCAGGGGGATCTTAATGAGATGATCGCCGATGAAATTCAAGCTTTTGACCCCCACGTTGTTTTTCACCTTGCAGCGACTTTTGAACGATCCGAAGAAAGCTACCCATTTTTTGGGGAAAATTATCACCATAACATTCTACTAACTCATCACCTATTAAACTGTATTAAAGATAATAAAAGCCTGAGTCGATTCGTCTTAGCCTCCAGTTACTTGATCTATAATCCCGATCTTTATCAATCGAGCACTGAGCGTAAAGGCGTATGTTCTTTAACGGAAAATTCACAAGTCCTTCCGCGTAACCTCTGTGGTGCTGCAAAATTTCATAATGAGCTTGAGCTAGAGTTTTTAAGCCATTTTAAAGGAGACATCAGCTTTCTTGCAGCTCGTATTTTTAGGGTTTATGGAAGGGGATCGCGGGATATTATTTCGCGCTGGATCCGCTCAGCGCTTCGTAAGGAAAAATTGACCGTTTACCGACCAGAAGGTAAATTCGATTATATTTTCGCGGATGATGCTGCAGAGGGGCTTCTCCGCCTCGCTGCGACTCATGAAAGCGGTATTGTGAATCTTGGAACGGGGCGTGCTCGTTCGATTAATGAAGTCTTAAAAATACTCAAGTTTCATTTTAAAGATCTTGAAATTGAAGATATACCTTCGGATATATTCTTTGAAAATTCAGAAGCCTCAGTACAAAAACTAGAGTCGTTAACCGGCTGGAAGCCTCCTCACAATCTGGAAACAGGAATAGAAAAGCTGATCGAATTTGAAAAATCGACTATGTCGGCTTCTTCTATAGGACATAAAGAAGCCAAAGCTAACGTTCTGATCACTAGCATCTCAAAGAAAATGCCTTTAATTTCTGCTGTGCGTCAAGCGGCTTCTAAAACAGGCCTCTACACATTTGTTTATGGGTGTGACAGCCATATATCCTGTATAGGACAATATGGTGTAGATGAGTTTTGGAATTGTCCTACCACAGATAGATTATCCATCGATGACTTTATCTCTTATTGCCAAGAAAAGAATGTCAAGGCCCTCATCCCTACAAGAGATGACGAATTAGGCTATTTTGCTGAAAACAAGGAACGTCTTGCTGAATCTGGAATCCACACGATGATTTCTGAAAAAAATGCGATAGAAACATGCTTGGACAAGTATAAATTTGCACAAGTATTAACCAAACATCAGTTGTCTGCCATTAAAACGGAACTTTCGCTTCAAAACATTAAGGCAGAGAAGTATGTAGTTAAAGAACGAAGGGGGGCTGGATCCCAATCGATTGGATTGAATTTACCCAAAGAGGAAACCCTAAAACACAGTAAAAGTTTAAAGGATCCGATTTTTCAGCCCTTTATAGAAGGGAAAGAGTGGAGCGTGGATCTCTATCGTACGAAGGAAGGACACGTCAAGGGGATAGTCGCTCGCCAGCGGAATTTAGTAGTAGGAGGAGAATCTCAAGTCACAACAACAGTCAATTATCCTGCTTTAGAGCAGCTATGCCATCAAATAGCAGATCATCTTAATCTGTATGGTCATGCCGTTTTTCAGGTAATCGAAGATTGGGAGGGAAAACTTCATGTGATTGAGTGCAATCCCCGTTTTGGCGGCGCTTCGACGGCTAGTGTTGCTGCGGGGTTAGATAGCTTTTTATGGTTCTTAATGGAAACTGCTGGGATCAGTCTAGAAAGTGTTCTCTTTTTACGTAGTAAAAAAGAAATTAAGCAGGTCAGATATATTGCTGATAAAATAATATTAGAACAATAATTTCTCCTAAAAAAAAGGAATCCCATGAACGAAATAACAATAGGTCAACATAAAATTGGACCCAACCACCCTCCCTACATTGTAGCTGAACTATCTGGAAACCATAACCAATCCTTAGAAAAAGCTCTTCAACTGGTTGATGCTGCAAAAGAGGCTGGCGTTCACGCCATCAAGCTTCAAACCTACACCCCTGATACGATTACTTTAGACATTAAAGAAGGGGAGTTTCTCATCACAGATCAAAGTAGCTTATGGAAGAACAGAATTCTTTACGATCTATATCTAGAAGCTCATTTACCGTGGGAATGGCATAAACCTCTTTTTGATCGCTGTAAAGAATTGGGGATTGATGTTTTCAGTACCCCTTTCGATGAAACAGCGGTGGATTTTTTAGAGAGTTTAAATGTCCCTTGCTATAAAATTGCTTCTCCGGAAATTGTTGATCTTTCACTCATTCGAAAAGCAGCCGCTACTGGAAAGCCGCTTATTATTTCAACTGGAGCTGCCACGCTCGTTGAGATTGCAGAAGCTGTTGATGCGGCTAGACAGGTGGGTTGTAAGGACATCATTCTTCTTAAATGTACTGCCTCCTATCCGGCTAAATCGGAAGATGCCAACGTCCGAACCATTCCCCACATGGCCGAGTGCTTTCAAGTTTTAGGCGGATTATCTGACCACTCCTTGGGTATAAGCGTAGCTTTAGCTAGCGTCGCCGTGGGTGGTTGCTTTATAGAAAAACATTTTACAATTTCTAGAGCTGATGGGGGTGTCGATAGTGCATTTTCGATGGAGGCTCATGAAATGAAAGCTCTTGTTGTAGAGTCTAAAAAAGTTTGGGAAGCTCTTGGTCAGGTTCGTTACGCACCGCTCCCTAATGAAAAGGCGACCCATTCTCATCGTCCTTCTCTCTACTTTGTAGAGGAGTTACCAGCTGG
>JBEPVR010000124.1:0-3161 GCA_041690915.1 Alphaproteobacteria bacterium | reverse complement strand
GTTACACTTCCTACATAAATGTATAGAGTAGATTGGAAGTGTAACAGTTGGAGATGTATCAAATTTATGGTCACTGCAAAGAAAGATAAACTGGAAGCAGTAAAGGCACTCTTCAGAAAGAAAAAAGTGCTTACGATAGAAAGTCTTTTCAAATTACTTGAAACGACGTCAAGGATGACTGTTCATCGGTACTTGAAGGAATTAGATTATCTCACTAGCTATTCCCACAAGGGACAATATTATACACTCAAAGAAATTACTCAATTCGATACAAATGGACTTTGGCACTATGCTGAAATTGGGTTTTCAAAGCACGGCACCCTCTTCAATACAGTAACCTATTTTGTGAACTCTTCGGCCGAGGGTATGACAAGTAGCGAATTGGAAACAGAATCCCGCACTGTAGTAAAGTATGCCTTGTTGGACCTGATTGAGAAGAATAAACTTTCGCGCGCAAAACCTGCACATGTTTACGTATACCTGAGCTCCGATCAAACTAAAGCTGAAGAACAGCTGAAAAGGCGTCAGGAAATGATTGTTGACTCTGTTGACGATGCTGTAGCGCTTAGAGTTCTTCTTGTCGCTTACCGGATGGTAGAAACGGCTATCTCTCCAGAGCAAATTGCTAATGCTCTGAAAAAAGAGGGCTCCGATATCTCTTTACAGGTTGTTCGACAGATATTTCAATACTACGGGCTGGGAAAAAAAACGTTGGACTTCACCTCCTCTCAATCATAAAGAAGCTACGAAATAAAGTGATCGATAAACTTGCCCCTAGCTTATGCTTTATCGATCCGAAATTCATTCCTACCGAGACAGACCGTTGTCAATGTAACTGTGGTGGATTTCTTAAGACTCAAAAAACTCAAAAAAGAAGTGTGGTTCTCTTGGATTTCGGTGAGGTTTTATTCAAAGAGACCGTCAAATATTGCCCCTCATGCAACGGTGTTTTTGGTTCCGAAAGGCTCAGTAAACTTGTCGCCGATTACGCCAACTTTAGCTTTGAAATCATCGAATTTGTCGGTAGAAAGTTATTTATTGAGCATTGTACAGAAGATAAAGTCTTAAAAGCGCTCATGGAGAGAAATGTGAATATTTCCCCAAGAGAGATCTCTGTCCTTGGAAGAAAATTTATTCTCTATCTTGCTCAAGCTCATAAAGATAAAGAGTCAGAAGTTAAAGGTTTAATTCAGAAAAAAGGTGGCTACATAGGACACCTCGATGGAACTTGTGACGGCGCAAGCCCTCACTTTTTTTGCGCCGTTGAGGAGGAGTTAAAACTCGTTTTGCTTTCGCGCAAAATTCCAAGCGAATCTATCGATGCAATTACTCCAATTTTACGTGATCTTGATGCCGCCTACGGCAAGCCTCTTGGAATAGTATGCGATATGAGCAAGGCTATTATAGGTGCAGTTGAAGAGGTTTTTCCCGGGCTACCCATATTCATTTGTCACTTTCATTTTCTCAGAGATTTGGGAAAAGACCTCTTTAAAATGGAATACGACCTCCTAGGGGCATCATTTCGTGATTTTAACGTTAAAATAATGCTGAGCAGATTCGCCCGAGAATTACGGAGCTTGATCCATACTTATCCGCAGTTGTCAAAACATCTTAACTGTCATGCAGACACCCTTTTTGCCCAAGAGCTCCCAGAGGAGGTATTCATTTTTTGGTAGAATGGGTACAGAACTATTCAAACGATCTTGACGGGTACGGATTTCCTTTTGACTGTGCGCACCTAGCGTTAGCAAACCGAATGAAAGGAGCTTATGAACACCTCCAGAAATTAAGCTTAAAGTCAAATGATCGTTTAATGAAGATAAGAGAGTTCTTAAAGGAAGTTTTAGATAGTGCGAATATTCAGAACTGCATCAAAATATTGGAGAGTAAAGTTAGTCATTTTAACCAGCTCCGAGTGATTATGCGCTTTGCTCCCATTGGTGGGAAAAATGGTCTCAATGAAGACGGCGAAGATGTTGACATGTCAGAAATGGAGAAAGAGCTTGAAAAATTCACATGCCTGAAAGAGATAAAAAAAGCGAGCTTGATAGATTCTGGCTATAAAAAAATGCTCGCGCAGATTGAAAAATATAAAAAAAGACTTTTCACAGAAGGCATTGATATCACGGACTCAGAAGGCAACAAACACCACATTCAACCAGAGAGAACAAACAACCTACTGGAACGTTTTTTCAGGGAGGAAAAGCGCGGGATACGCAAAAAAACAGGGTGTAAATCCGTAGGTCGAGCCTTTAAAACAATGCTTGCGGAGACACCATACGTAAAAAATTTGGATAACGCTGATTATGTACGAGTCATTTTGAATGGGAAAGAAACCTTGGCCGAACGATTTGCTGAGATTAATGATGAAGTTCTGAGGACCGCTAGTAATCAACATGAAGATCAAGAAAAACTACGTCCATGCGTGAAGAAGGCGATAAAAGATCCGAATTTATTGAAAAACATTGTTGAGGCGTATGTGAAAGCGGCAAAACCTACTGAAGATATCACGGAAGTTGGTTTGTTATTTTTTTAGATGGAAATTTTAAAGTCTAATTTTTAACAAAATTCATTTAATTAATTAAATTTTGATTTTTTTAACAATTTAGTTTGTATGTAATTCATTTTCATGCTAAACTATCTATAAAGTCTTGCGAAAAGTTTGCGAGGCAAGCCGATCAAAATCCAACGGGATTTTGCGGTCATAGCAATAGAAGCAATCGATATGTCCGTTTGGTTCAAATTCAGCAAATCCAACTACTTTATTATTAATAACAGCAACAAAAGGGTTCGTTCTCTCGAATTTTTTTAACCATCCCTCAGTTTCTTTAGAAGTCTCAGGAGCCCAAACATCGACTTGTTGTTGATTATAATCTCGAATGTTAACCAAATGAACAGTATTATAATAGATATTTGCTAATTCTTGAGTATCTTCAACAATATATTTTCGGATAAAAATTTCATCTTTATGTGGTTTTTCTTGCATAGAGCACTTTAAAAAAAGGAGTTAAGGTAAATGATAAAATATTATAGCAGGAGATAACAGCAATTTCCAGAGAAATGATAAAGATTTTACCAAACGAACCCAATTGTGAAAGGATTTAGCGAGTCTTATTTTCTAGCTTTCTGTAACTCCTTTAGCTGATGCCTGTCTCTTATAC
>JBEPVR010000123.1:0-3190 GCA_041690915.1 Alphaproteobacteria bacterium | reverse complement strand
ATAAATTTGAAAAGTCATCCTCAGCTGCTGCGCTATCCAGCAACTTCTTTTCAAAATGAAGGGGTTTACCTTTCCTTGGAAGAAGTTCTTTATAAAATTGTTTCTTCTCTCGTGCGTTACATTACTGTTTGGCAGAAAGAAGGTTTTTCTCCTATACGATCTTTATGGATGAAAGAGGCTGCAAATCTTGAAAGAACCGTTACTTTAGATGTGCAAGGGAAAATGCAAGAAGGTGTTTTTAAAGGTATTGATGAAAGCGGCGCTATGATCCTCACCACACCTCAAGGGTTACTTAAAATTACCGTGGGGGAAATATTAAAGGAAGAAAAAAAATCTATAAAATAATGAAAGAGGAATTATTTCGTGATACATAGATAACATGGGCTAGAAAGGGAAATAATACTTTTATTGATATGGCTAATTATTTCTTCTCTTCAATCGCTCTAAAACAACTTGTTTGAAAAAATTTATTTTCTTGATTTTAGCAAGAACACCCTGTAATAAGATCTCACCAGTCCCCATCGTCTAGAGGCCTAGGACGTTGCCCTTTCACGGCAGCAACGCGGGTTCGAATCCCGCTGGGGACGCCACTTCTCCCTGGGAGTGGTGGGGTGGATCAAGAAAAAATTTTCCTCCCCCCTTAATACACTCTTTACTTTTCCTCTTTATCTTAGAAGGAGTCATCGTTTTACGATGAGATAATTCTACGATAAGGGGAGATAAAATGATCTATAAAAACTGTATTGATGCTTGCTTTGAGTGTGTCAAAGCTTGTGAACGTTGTGCGTATGAAGGATGTAAAACTTCAAAGGAATGTAGCTCTTCTCATGATTGTTGCGTGGCTTGCGCTGACGTTTGTACGCTTGTCGGACGCCTTACAGCAAGAGGCCTTTGCTGCTCAGATCTTTATGAGCTTTGCGCTAAGTATTGTGAAGAATGCGTTAAAAAATGTAGTGCAATTGACGATGAAAATGCACACTCATGTGTGACTGCTGCAAAGAAGTGTGCAGAAATTTGCCGTCAATGCCAAGCTGACTGTGAGAAACGTGAAAAAGAACAAAAGACTTGTTAAATCTTTTCTTTCTTCATTTTTTCAATTTTGGCCATGAAGGCTTTAAATTCATTCAAGACTGTACCGGTTAGTTTTGACTTAGGAAGTTGCGTGATTTTTTGAGGATTAACGTGCTTTCCATTTTGTAAAAGTTCAAAGTGCAGATGAGCACCCGTTGTTTGTCCTGTTCTTCCAACATATCCAATAACTTGGCCTTGGCGGACTTTACTCCCCGTACTGACCCCTTTCGCATAGCGACTGAGGTGGGCATAAGCCGTTTTTGTGCTTCTATCATGGCGAATACAAATATAGTTTCCATAGCCCCCATATTTGTTACAGCGTTCTACCACACCGTCTCCAGCGGCCATGATGGGGGTGCCTGTAGGAGCCCCGAAATCAACACCCTTATGCATTTTCGTATACCCTTTGATAGGATGCTTACGGTTTCCAAAGCCTGAGTTGATGCGGGCTCCATCAATGGGGGTTCGCAAAAGGGCCTTTTGGACAGCTTCTCCTTGACTTGTGTAATAGCCAGGCACACCCCCACCCGGTTGAAAACGATAAATTTCGTAGGGTTTATTATCGAGAACGAGTCCCGCATATAAAAGTTCGCCAGGACGTTCATGGCCCGATTCTTCGTCCTTATAGCTATCATAAAAAAGCGAAAAGCCCGCTCCAGGTTGAATATCTCGTTGGAAGTCGACGTCATAGCTAAAGGCTTTAATCATATCATACAACATTTTGGGAGAGGCTCCTGCCTTTAAAGCATCTGCATAAAGGCTAATTTTAATATCTCCCTTAATATTGACATATTCATGTTTAAGTTCTTTTTTATACTTTGTCGCTTGAAACAAGCCCCCGCCTGTTCGTACAAGCTCGATATCATGGTCAATATCCCCCCGGAGGCGAAGAAATTTTAAATCATACCCTTCACCATCAGATTGGCTATCATAGACGACGTAAACTTCTTGATCAATTTTAAGATCTTTGGGATTAAAAACCTGTGAAAGAGCTGAGATGGCCTCATGGGATTGATTTGAAGGAATACCTAGTCGCCCTAAAATACTGGCGAGTGTGTCTCCTTCTTTAATCGTCAAAGTCTCATCATAAGGGCCTTCTTCGGTAAGTGAGAGCTCTTCTGGTTTTTGGTCAGATGGAGTCATTACCTGTGAATATACCTGGAGTTCTTCGAAACTGTCTTTGAATGACAGAAAAAAAACGAGACCGTAAGCAATCGCAAGGGGAGTAATAATGATTATGAGCTTGGCTAAATTTGGCTTCATTGACCCCACAAGATTAGATAAAACAGTGAGCGTAAACTTTGCTTTTTTGATTAGTAAAGTCAAGGGCTTTTGATTTAAATGTATAGGACGCCAAATCGGGGAAGGGTGAGAGGTTACGTTTATTCAAATAAAAAATTTTTGTTGCAATTTTTATAAAAGGTTATTATCTATTAAATAAGTGGTAATTTTTTATTTGTTACACAAGGTGTTTAGGAGTTTTTGTAATGGTATTTCACTATCGTCGTCCAATGAATCTCTCGGTTTTATTTGCGTTTTCTCTTTTTTCATGTGTATTCACTCATCCAGTTGAAGCGAGCGTCAGCACAGAAAGCTCTCCTAAGTTTTCCCAGAGCCAGGCACATAAGAAAAGGCAATCCCTTCGTTTGAAAAAAAGAATAGATGTAAAAAATGCCTTGCCAGCAAGAAATATACAAAGAGTTCTTACACGACAAGTGAAGTCTTCAACAGCAAGTCCTAGAATATCAACCTTAAGAAGAGTAAGAATTCTTAGACAAAAAGTGAACTCTTCAACAGCAAGTTCTAGAATATCAACCTTAAGAAGAGTAAGAGTTGCTAGACCAAAAGTGAACTCTTCAGCAGCAAGTTCTAGAATATCAACCTTAAGAAGAGTAAGAGTTGCTAGACGACGGGTGAAGTCTCCAGCAGAGGTTGCTCTCGCAACAACAACGCAAAACCCAACGGTAAATGTGACTCCGCGCGGTTTCGTTACTGCCGAGGCGTCAATAATTCCAACTCCACAAGTCGTTGGGACTCCTCCTCCTCCCCCAGTTTTAGCCGTCCCACCGGTTCCACCAATAGCTCGTGGAGTCGCTTTAGCCGATCAATTACAAACAGT
>JBEPVR010000122.1:0-3235 GCA_041690915.1 Alphaproteobacteria bacterium | reverse complement strand
TCCAAACCCAACCAGGGTCGCACGATATGCCCCCCCTTTTCTACGCTTTCAATCACAGGGATCGCAAGAAGCGTGGGAATCGCAAATCCAATCCCCATGTACCCCCCACTCTTTGAATAGATGGCCGTATTAATACCCACCAAGCGACCATCCGTCGTCACCAAAGCGCCTCCTGAATTCCCAGGATTAATCGCCGCATCTGTTTGGATAAAAGACCTGTAGTCGCTAATTCCTTCTTGGCTGCGCGCAAGGGCTGACACAATACCGCTTGTAACGGTCTGCCCAACGCCAAAAGGATTTCCAATGGCCAAAACTATGTCCCCAACTTCAAGATCTTCTTGAGGGCTAACGGTTAAAAAGGGAAAGTCTTTTCCTCCTTCAATGTGGAGAAGAGCAAGGTCTGTTTTTTTATCTTTCACAATCAATTTTGCAACATATTCCCTATTGTCAGAAAGAACGACACGAATCACATCCGCATTTTTAATAACGTGATAATTGGTAAGAACGAGGCCAGTTTGACTCACAATCACACCTGAACCAAGGGAATCCTGTTCGTCTCCCTCTTCAGGGTGAAGGCTTTCAAAAAACTGTTTAAAGAAAGGATCTTCCATAAAGGGAGAAAGGGAATGTTTAGTCTTTGCATGGTGAAAGGCATAAATATTTACAACTGCGGGCGCCACCTTTTTGACGACAGGGGCAAAACTAAGAGCTATTTCTTCGCGGGTTCGTGGAACGTATTTTGACTCGGGTTTAATCTCAGACGCTTCTTTACAAGAGGCCATCATAAAACAAGTGCATAAAGAAAAGAGCGTCAACTTTAAAAATCGCATGGGAAACCTCATGTTTATGCAATGAAAATCTTATCAATAATATCATTTTCAAAGGTATTTTAAAAGAAAAACGTTGTAGCCCAAGTTGGTAGAAGAGTCAGTCTCTTACCTTTACTTTACGTAGACTCTCTTCGGACAATGGGTTTTCTTATTCTAATAGTATTGACATATAGCTTGCCAATCACTAAATAATTAATATTGATTTTTTATGGAGAATAGTAATGAGTAAAAAGTATGTTTTAGGTGTGTTTACAACCCTTATGTTATCCTCTTATACGCTTTCCGCAATGGAAGACTCGAAAGACGACTCTAATCCAAGCAGTTTACAGAAAAACGTCTCTTCCCCCTTAGAAAGTAACGAGGAGGAGATAAAAGAATTGGAAGGGCATCTAAAAAGCGTAAAGGATTTTTCAAAATTTTATGCCGCCACAAACATAACGTCCTATGAAGACGCTTGGGAAAATTTGACGAGTCTTTGTGACGAGATGATCCTCAATCTTCAAGCGAAGAGCAAGACGATTACGCTAGACCTTGCTTCTGGGGAGGTTATTTCATCAAAACCTGCCGATTTGAAGTTTTGGAAGAGAGCATTGGGAAAGTTAACGAAAGACAAATCTCTTGACGGGAGTCGACAGTTGAAAAAGATGTTCTTGAATAAGTTCAAGGCGACCTGCCCGTGTGTGGACGAGCTATTCAAACGTGCGGCACAAAAAACAGATCCCGTTGGCGTTTTCCTAATAAAAGAGTCAGTACTGGAGTTAGGTGCTCTTCGTTTTAGCTACGATGTGATTACATCTTGGGAAGACAGGAAAAGGCAAAATAAGGAACGGGAAGATAAGGAACGGGAAGATAAAAAACGGGAAGATAAGAAACGGGAAGATAAGGAACGGGAAGATAAGGAACGGGAAGATAAGGAACGGGAAGAAAAATTGAAGCTCAAAAAAGAAAAAAATAAAGCAAGACGAGCAAGACAAAGGAAGAAGGGAAAAGAGCAACCGCAGAAGGAAAAAGAGCAGCCGCTTATGTCTACACCATTGCCTGCTTTTCCAGTCAGTCCCCTCTTAAGAGGAGAACAGCCTCCTTATCAACCTACGCCTGTAATTGCATTAGATGGTGAAAGGCGTCTCTCTCTTGTTGATGAAGAAATTAGAGAAGAACAAGAGCAACGAAAGCAAATGGTAATCAGGAACACCACAGATATATCAAGTCACCTATCTCTCGAAGGAAAGAAGAAGAAAGGAAAGAAGAAAGGAAAGAAAAAAGGAAAGCCCTCTTCTGCTTATCCTGAGAAAGAAAGAGAAGTAAGAGAAGAAAAGAAAAAGGCAGAGCGGGGAGACACTCCCAATAAAGCGAAAAAATGGATGCGTTCTCTTAAAGATCAAGCAATTCCAAGAAGCATAAAATATCCTAAATTTTTAAGGTTATTAAGTTCAGCTGCTCAAAGTTTCTTGGAACACGGCGTTTTAGTTACATCAGCTTTAACAAACGGAAGTCATGGATTCTTGAAAATAGGAGCTGAAGTTTTACCCGTTTGTCGTCCTCATGGTAAGCATGATACCATTACTGCAGACGCCGCTCAAGGCACATTGGATACACTACTATCTATCTATTCTAAGATTCGAGAAAATGAAAGTAAGGAAAGCTCAAAGTGAAAAGGAGGTTGTTCAACTAAGCGGGATTAGTTTAGACATTTGTCCCTCAAACTTCCATTAAAACGCTCATTAAAGCCCTTCTCTCGGGGAGAACTCGGTTCAATATGGCCGTCTTCTCCCCAACCTTTGAGCCAGGTTTGAAGCATATGAGCCGTAAAACTCACTGCCATTATCACTGCGGATATACTCAGGGATGCCCTGAGTAAGGAAAAGAGTAATGAGAACATCTAAAACATCATCACTGTTAAGCTGGTAATCTACGAATTATATGGCATTTCCTGGTATTTTCGATGAGTTTACCGTGTGTGTACGTGCCCCTCATTGCATCTTCCCTCGCACTAAGCTAAACAAGGTACTTAACTTCTCCTCGCAAAAGAAACTCCCATGGAAGAGCTTGAGATTTTAAGAAAACGCCTCCTTTATCAAAGCCAACATCGTGGTATGCGCGAGATGGATTGGATTTTGGGAGGGTTTGCCCAAAAGTATATAGAGGTGATGTCACGTGAGGAGCTGCAGCAATTTGAAGCCCTCCTTACTTTTCCGGATCAGGATATTTATGAGTGGTTTTTTGAAAAAATACCTGTTCCTCGCAACGCGCCAGAGAGTCTTGTTCTAAGAATTCAACAGGATATAAAATGTATTAATTCAGACTTGATGTTACAGTCAGCCGTTTTGAGGAGTGGCTTCTCTGTCAGTTTGGGAGTGTTCAAGTAACTGTGTCAACGGTTAAACATTGACCCCAGTTGGAGTCTT
>JBEPVR010000121.1:0-3241 GCA_041690915.1 Alphaproteobacteria bacterium | reverse complement strand
GTTTTGGAACCATCTCCAGTTTTGGCCCTCATGGAGCCATTATCCATTATCAAGTAACCCTTGAATCTAATATTCCTTTAAGAAGAGATGGACTTTATCTCCTCGATTCAGGTGGCCAGTATTTAACGGGCACAACAGATGTGACCCGCACCATCGCCCTTGGAACTCCAACTCGTGAGCAAAAAGATCGCTATACGCGTGTGCTCAAAGGTCATATTGCCCTTGCAACAGCGAGTTTCCCTGAGAGCACCACAGGGGCTCAGCTTGATATTCTTGCGCGTCAGTTCTTATGGCAAGCAGGTTGCGATTATGACCATGGGACGGGCCATGGAGTGGGGAGTTATCTTAGTGTTCACGAAGGGCCTCAGGGTATTTCACACCGCGGAACGAATGTACCTTTACAACCAGGGATGATCCTTTCAAATGAACCCGGCTACTATAAAGAAGGCGAATATGGTATTCGCATAGAGAATTTGGTGAAAGTGGTTGAATCACCCAATTTCAAAGGTTTTTATGGGTTTGAAACCTTGACGTTAGTACCGTTAGATATGAAGCTCATTGAGGAGTCTCTTTTAATAGAACAAGAAAAGGCATGGCTTCATGCGTATCATGAGCGAATTCAAAAGACCCTTTCTCCCTTCCTTGAACCTTCAACAAAAGCCTGGTTAGACAAGATTACAGGAGACATCTTAGATTTGTCGTAATAATAACGTTTTACGGTTGCTTCCTTAAGTGTTCGGTTCATGCGTTCGACTTGTCCATTTGTCCAAGGATGGTTAACTTTTGTTAAACGATGGTCAATTTGATGCTCATGACAGACACGATCAAAAATATGTGCCCAGGCATATTTATCTACTTTTCGGTTGGTAAATTGGATTCCATTGTCCGTAAGGATGGTATGAATTTTATAAGGAATAGCCTTAATAAGATTGCGTAAAAATTGAGCAGCTTCTGCTTTTCCATACTTTTTTGACAGCTCCTCAAAAGAAGCAGGCTCCCTATTTAATATGCTCCTCAAACACTTACAGAATGCTTTTGGTGAAATGGCAGGAAAAGCTTATTATCTCACCCTCAGTGGAGCCATTGGCTTTCCGCTCCGTGCTCTGTGCTCTGTGGTTCATTACCGCTTTTTACTTAGGCACTAGATTTCGCACAGCCATTCAGGAGAAGAAAGTGGTTTGTTAGTCGGCGTTCCAGGAAAAGTAAAAAGGGGTGTTTTTAAAAGCCATTAACATCACTCAAGTTTATGGTATAGAAAACAAAACCCTTCAAATGAGGTTACCATGATTATGAGACAGCTTGGGTGCGTAAAAAATGTGTTCTTGCTCGTCTTGACCTTATTTGTTTGCTCTTGCCAGCATTACCTAATTCAACGGATTGAGCCCATCCACTCGTTTGAGGAAGTCGACTTCACATCCATAGAGCCAGAGACACTCGTAATTTTTGATGTGGACGAAACCCTCATACAACCCCTTGATGCTTATCTTATCAATGAGCACACACCAAAGGCTGAAGAATTTAAAAAGCACTTGTTCCGAAAACATCCTGAGGTGAAAGATTGGAATGAACTTACGAGCCTCATGCTTCAACAAGCCCAACGCCCCTTGCTTGAGCCTATAATTGTCGAAAAAATTCAAGAATTGAAAAGGCGAAATGTCCTTGTCATTGCTTGTACGGGCATGAATATAGGGTCCTATGGCAGATTTCAAAGTCTGGAAAAATGGCGATATACTCACCTTAAATCCCTTGGTTTTGAAGGAAACTATGAAAATTTAGTCCTGAGACTCAATGGGTTTAAACGAAACCCTGGATTTTACAAGGGTATTTTATCAACGGATTTGGAATCGAAAGGCCCTGCCGTTGGTGCATTTCTAGATCAAATTGGATTGCACCCTCAAAAAATTGTGATGTTTGATGATACCTTAGAGGGAGCTCTTCTATCTGTTCAAAAAGAATGTGAAAAAAGAGGAATTCTTTTTCAAGGCTATCAATATAAAGGTTTTAAAGAAAAACCTTGGAACGAATCTCTTATTCAATTCCAAGCTAAGCATTTGATTCAATATAAGAAATGGCTTTCCGATAAAGAGGGAGACAAGCGATTGAAAAATTTGAATTCCGGCAGCACATGACGACGAAGCTTATTTTGCGGCCTACACAAATGCTTGCACCTTTTGGATGTTAAATATTTTTGCGGAAATTGAAAAGGTTATGCTTGAACGCCAACTGAATTTCAAGCACGCTGAGCATTTGTGCTGAACTCGAAAATGGTCTCCAAGAGTGAAGCACTCCTCTAAAATTAGGAACTCTCTATGGCACATATTTTTATGCCGATAGATTTTTTGATAATTGATTTGTTTGGGGTATGATTCTTTCATTTTTATAAGAACCAAAACCACGCCCAATAGTTCTCGTCAGTCTATCCAGATTGTGGAAGGCACTCGAGATAAAATGGGAAAGTCAAACAACGCAGGGTCCACTATGTGGGCATCGCCAGAGATGATGACGAGCTTGAATAGCTCAAAGTCTATGGAGAAGAGCTTATTGGAAAAATTAAAGCCGAACGCCAAGGGCCTGGTTTATTTGTTCATCTTCCAGTTTCTCGCCGCCCGGGTCGCCCTAAAGAACAGCGCCTTATTGAAGGAATTCATGAGATTGCTGGGAGTCTTTACGCTGACTTAGACTTAGACTTTGATCAAGTCTTAGCACGATGGCATAAAAAACACCTTGAAAGATATCGTTCTTATGCGCCTTTCTCATCCGACGAGCAAGCGGGCTTCTTGTCTTCTTTTAGAAGAACAGTCTGGAAAAGACCTTTCTGTTGAACGTGTTTATCGGATGATGGACCAGTTTGAACCTGAAATCCCAAAGGTCCACAAGCTTGTGCCTAGCGCAAGCTTTGGTTTATTAAAAAATAAAATTGATGTGCTGCGGTTTGATGTAACGACACTTTACTTTGAGAGCGTTGATAGCGATGACCTTTGAGAGTTTGGGTATAGTAAAGAACAGCATTTTAGGGGCAAAAGAAGTTCCCTACGGCACAAACCATGTAAATGGGAATAAGATTTTACTGGATTGCTCCCGCAGGAGCTGAAGCAATCCAGTTGTAAATTTTGCACCTCCTAATTTTCATTTTGATTGAGTAAAGAGGTTAAAAGCTCAATCTAAAGTATTAATCTTGATAAGTCCGCCATTCTTCTTTTAAGAGAGCGTAATCGTGAGAAGTTAATGGAGTTACACCAAT
>JBEPVR010000120.1:0-3255 GCA_041690915.1 Alphaproteobacteria bacterium | reverse complement strand
AGTTAAGCTTGAACAAAATCCTCATCTATTAATCAGCGCCTGTGTTGATCTTGCTAAGGATTGGCGAAATGATCATTATCTTCGACGTCTTGACGCGATGATGGCGGTCGTAAACTCAACCCATTCCCTTATCATTACGAGTGTAGGGGATGTATTGGAAGCTGAAAATGGTATTATTGGCATTGGATCCGGCGGCTCCTATGCTTTAGCAGCGGCCAGAGCTTTGATTGATATAGATGGGCTTTCAGCTCGAAACATTGCAGAAAAGGCTATGAGTATTGCCGCTGAAATGTGTATTTATACGAATTCAAATCTTGTAATAGAGAGTACTGAAATTTAAGTAAAGAAATTATCCTATTTTCTCAAAACCGGGTGGAGCTAGAGGTTTATTAATTTTTTTTTAACTTATTCAATATATTCTTTCCCCATCTAACAAGAGGAGGAAAAATGAAAATACTTTATACTCTATTTTTAAGCGGTCTTTATGTTTCTCTCGGAACTGGCTCGGTGTTTGCGACAGCATGCTCACAAGAAGAAATACCCCACAAAAAGTGGAAACACGCATGCGTTGTACAAGAGAACGTTCCAAACCCCTGCAGCCACTACAAGGGTTCTCTTTATGTTTTTGGGACGAAACAATGTGTGAAATGTGAAGAGGGGTATGTATATAAAAAAGGAGATGGACATACAAAAGGAAGCTGTCAATAAAAGTCATCTCAAAACTCTCACGATATACGGTAGTAGTGCCTTTAAGATAGGAGGGGGACTCTCCTATCTTAGGCGTGGGTACAGCGTGTTGTAGGATTTGAGATAAAAAAAAGAAAATGACTCAAAAGGACAATTCAAAAATTGGGCTTTTAATAAGAATTATGCAATAATAATAAATAAAAAAATATTGATTCTCAATGACAAATGAAAAACTTACTCGAACTAGTATTATAAAAGATCTGGAATTAATTTATAAAATGGCTATTGCTTCGGAAAGTTTTGCAGTCGCTTTAAAAGCGAAGGAACTTTTGGGGCGTGAATTCGGTCTTTTCGCCCCTAAAAAGAAGCCTAAAATTTCTCTCGCCAATCTTTCAGAAGAAGATTTACAGCGGCTGATTATGGAAATTGAAAAAGAACTTGTTCTTGACCATCATCAGGGGAGAGAGTAAATAAGCTTTTAACGACAGGTATTTTTTCGGAGGTTTTGTGAGAGAGGAACTTTATCCTGATATCAATCCTTATCGAACTGATTATTTGAATTTAGATGGTCTTCACCAAATGTATTGGGAAGAATCTGGAAATCCTAATGGAGTTCCAGTATTGGTTCTACATGGAGGACCGGGCGCTGGAACGTCCTCTTCTTCCCGCCGCTTTTTTGATCCCTCTTACTATCGTATTATTTTATATGATCAACGAGGAGCAGGGAAATCTCTCCCTCTCGGAGAACTTAAAGATAACACAACGCCCCATTTGATTGCAGATATAGAGAAACTCCGTGCCTATTTAGGAGTGCAAAGGTGGTATATTTTTGGAGGCTCCTGGGGGTCAACCCTTGGAATGGCTTATGCAGAAGCTCACCCAAGCCCTTGTCTTGGCTTAATCTTGAGAGGCATCTTTTTGTGTCGTCGATCCGAATTTGAATGGGTTTTAGGAGGCGTCAAAACCTTTTTTCCTGATGAATTTAGAAAGCTTATAGCTCCCTTAAAACCGGAAGAGCAGGGCGATTGGCAGACCATTCTTAAAGCTTATTACAAACTTCTTACCGATCCTGACCCTGCTGTTTACATGCCAGCGGCTAGGATATGGAGCGTTTACGAAGGATCCCTGGCGACTCTTTTGCCCAACCCTGGTGTGGTGGCGGAATTTGCCAAAGATAATTTGGCATTGGGACTTGCGCGAATTGAAGCTCATTATTTTTCCCACGATATTTTCTTGCCAGAGAACGATTTACTGAATAAGATCGATCGCATTCGTGACATTCCAGGAGTTATTGTTCAGGGGCGATATGATATGGTCTGCCCCATCATATCTGCAGATGATGTGGTGCAAAGGTGGCCAGAGGTAGACTATCGCATGATTCCCGATGGAGGTCATTCTGCTTTTGAGCCTGGGATTTGTCGAGAGCTTGTAAAGGCCATGGAAGAATTCAAAATAAAAGATCAACAACAAGAAAGGAAAATTGTCTCATGAAATTATCTCTTTTGGCCGGGTTTTTAGCCTTAACCACATCTGTTACCAGCGTTTGCTCGGCGGATGTCAAACCTATCCAAACGCCTTCAGGCCTTTCCTATAAGGACATCAAAGTGGGGGAGGGGGCGACGCCTCAAAAAGGCCAAACAGTCATTGTTCATTACACAGGATGGCTTCAAGAAAACAATCAAAAAGGTAAAAAGTTTGATAGCTCTGTCGATCGAGGTGAGTCTTTCAAGTTTCATATAGGCCAAGGGGAAGTTATCTCGGGATGGGATGAAGGAGTTGCCACCATGAAAGTGGGGGGTAAGCGTGAACTCATTATTCCTGCAGCATTAGGGTATGGTGCACAGGGCGCGCCTGGCGCGATTCCTCCGAATGCAACCCTCATTTTTGATGTTGAACTTTTAGGAGTTGAATAGAAGAATACTTGGTTCTTTTATTTACCCTTGCCGCATCTGAGGCTTGCTTAAGAAAGAAAGAGTAATTAAACTAAAAAGGAATAACTAATTGTTTTTAAATCAATAATAATATTTTGATTTTTATCAATAAAGTTATATTCTTATAATGCATTAATCAATAAATGCTATGCGGAGATGGATCTTATTATTAACAAAGGAGAGTTTGATGAAAAAAATTATGTTTTTATTCTGTGGGGCTTTATTGCTGGCCTCAGCTGCAAACGCAGTAAGTCCGTGGGAAGAAGAATACGAATATGGAAGTAGCACGATAGTTCGCACCCCAACTGAGATTGAATTTTACAATGGGGGGGTTAGTATTGCTGGTAGAGCTCTCTTTTTACCAAAGGGGACACAGATTGGGGACGGTGTTTTAACAAATGATCTTAATCTTTCATTGGATATGGAGGAGGACCAGTTTGAAGAAGCCCTTGAACGGAGCGTTATGGAAACCCCAGCTCAAATTAGAGGCAGACCGTCTGCAACACGTCCAACGCGTGCAGGAAAGCCAGCAGCAACACGTCCAACGCGTGCAGCTAGACCCGTAAGTCCAACACGTGCAGAAAAGCCAGCAGCAACACGTCCAACGCGTGCAGCTAGACCCGTAAGTCCAACACGT
>JBEPVR010000119.1:0-3301 GCA_041690915.1 Alphaproteobacteria bacterium | reverse complement strand
TAAAAAGAGCCAGCGCACAAGCCCTTGAAGAGGGCATCGAGAAAGGCATCGAGAAAGGCATCGAGAAAGAAAAAATAGAAATAGCAAAAAACATGCTCGCAAAAGGGATGAGTGTAGAGATTATATCTTCTATTACCAAGCTTTCTGCCAAGGAGATCAAGAGATTAATGAGCTGATTTTGAAAAAAATCCTTATTTTATCCTGAATATGGTCATATAATGCATGCCTGGCCAAAAGGTTAGGCTCAAGCCAAAAGGCATCCTATTGATCTCCACTTGAACAATGCTAAAATTCACACAGATAGCTTACGAGACCAACTTGAGTGGCAGTGGTTAATAGTTTCAATTTAACGAGAATAAAACTAAGGGGCACACTCTCGAGGTGTGCCCCTTTATTACCTTAATTGCAGGTTAAATCTTCAGTGGTTTCATCCTTAAAAATCTTGTAGGCTTGGAGTATTGCAGCCCAAGACCCTTGAAGATTTTTAAAAGCGACCCCTAAAAACTCAAGCTGAGTATGGACCATCCGAATGTCGGCTTCCAATCGTTTGAGTAAATATTCCGAAGAAGATAGATTATTTTCGCTCATAATCAATACCATCCTCATCCACCCACTGACCATAGTTCGTTAAAAGATCATTTAATGTCTTGCGAGCCATCTCTAATTCAAGAGATGCCTTGGAGACAAAATGTTTAACGTCTTTAAATTGATCGGTTAGATGTTGCGAAAGATATTCGACCTGCGCTAAGGTTAGCTTAGACATGATTAACTCCTCAAAGTTAGTTATGTTTAGTGGGACAATGGCGTTCTAGCGTCGTTGTTCCACGCTTACCTCATTGTGAGATAAGTTCCTTAAGTTTAGAGTTTTCTTTAAATTCAAGCAAGTTAAAAATTACCTTTCATTTTCAATAAACTAAAGAATTATTTGGGGCCCCTTTCTGAGAGTTCTGCTCTTTTTCTTATCATTAGAAAATTTAATATCTTTTGAGGCAGAGTTACCAAGCTTACTCCCAAACAACTCAGCTGCTAGCCTCAAAGATTTATCTGCTAAGCGGGCATCCCTTTATCACGAAAATCGCATCAATCTATGATAATCGAATCCTGATAAAGGAAAGCATCACCTTTTCTTTTTAGGTGAGATAAGAAAGCTTTTTAAGCATCATTGAGAAGTCTTTCAGCTTGAAGAACTTTTAAGGGAATTTCAACAAGAGCAATGTTAGATCCTTTGAAAAAAGAAACCTCTCCATCTTCATCGGTGAAATGAAGCAAGTCCTCTCCCTCATGAGCGTTTAATGCATAATAGATGAAGTTGTTCATCTCTCCCTCATTTCCCTCATCTTTACAATCAGGCTCATCTTCATCAACGTGGAAAACTATAGGGGTGGGATTATCGGTAAAGTAAACTTTCACTGCATAGGAACTTGCATCTTCCTCATCAGTGTCTTGAGAGTTATCGGGATCTGGAGAAGCATTATTATACAGAGGCTCAAAAAGAAATCGAAAAAATATAAGCTGGGAAGATTGTATAAGGATACGATGGGTCTTTGAATCAAATTCAAAAAAATTCAAACCCTTATCTTCACATATCTTTGGAAGTCTGTTCCAAAGATCCTCTTTTTCCGAGGCGAAAAGGGGATAACATCCTTCTAATCCATTCTGCAGGCGGTATTTAATAAACCATTGTTTCAAATTTTCAGACGGGAGAGGGTTTTTAGCCATTTCTTTTTCCTTCCTTCTCTTCTTAAACGGAAATTGAATGATATTGGAGTTTTGTAATGTCAAGAAGGTATTACTTCTTCTATTATTTTTTTTCTGTTTCTTAATTCTTTTATCTTTTCTGAAAATAAAGTGGTTGCTTCCCTTAAAGGCTCATCAGCTAGATGGGCGTAACGTTGAGTTGTTGAGACTTGGGTATGGCCCAAGAGTTTTCCCACAATGCTCAAGCTCAATCCGCTAGAGACCAAATGAGAGGCGTAAGTATGACGTATATCATGAATCCTAAAGTCTTTAAGTTTTGCTTGCTTACAAATGGTTGCCCAGGATTTTTTTATATCTTGAAGGGGTTTTCCTTTAACGTTGCCTGGAAACAAAAAGAGAGAATCATTTTTCTCTTCTTTTACGTTTTTTAAGAGAGTTAAAGCAGCTGGTGAGAGGGGCAAATGCTCCATTTTTTTCTGTTTGGTGGTGTGAGCTCTTTTTGTCCATACTCCTTTTTCAAGATCAAATTGGTCCCATGTTGCCGTTAAAACTTCATGTTTTCTAGCCCCTGTTAGGAGTAACAGCCGAATAATATTGGCGGTTGTTTGGTGAGGAGTAATCTCTAAAATATCTAGAAGTCTCTTTAGTTCATCCTCTTGAAGCCAACGTGTTCGTTTGTCCTCCTGGTATTTCTTGATACCTGCTGCTGGATTGTCTGCTCGCCATCTCCATTGCACTGCCAAATTAAACATTTTATGGAGTAAAGCTATAATTCGGTTTGATCTCACCCGTGTTTTGTTTAAACGCGCATGAAGGGTTTGAATGTCTTCAAGAGTAATGCTTTCTACTCTCCGAGAGCCAAATTCCTTGAGGATGTAATTTTTTAGCATGGATTTATCCTCTTTAATGCTCTTCGGACGCTTTTCATTTTCAGCGTGGAGGTTAAGATATTTCTCTGCGAGATTTTCTATCGTTGGGCTTATAGCCTTACTCGGGCTTTTGACGGAAGGGTCTTCTCCTGCACTAACCTGAAGAGCCAATTGTATTGCTTTTTCACGTGCAAGTTCTGTTGTTATGTTTCCATGAACCCCTAGCTTTATTTTATGACTTACACGATCTTTGTTACGATATTGGAGAAAATAGGTCTTTTTACCAGAAGGATATATCCTTACACAAAATCCTGTGACTTCTGTATCCCATAAGACAATTCGTTTGGATAGATCTGACTCAGCACTTTCAACAATTCGCTTGGTGAGTTTATATTTATTGACTTTATTCACTGACATATAATCTTTTACTCTCCTTATATCCCTTTGGGGTTACCCTAACAGAGGTAAAAAGGGAGCACAATTAAAAAGAGGAGCGTATGGGGAGCAACAGAACCATACTCGACGATATTTTTATATACATTTAGATACAAGTAGGAATGAAAAATGCCTTGAAATGTATACGTTTTTATACTCTTATATACCTACACATACGTATAGCATGCCTGACTCTGATCCATCAAAGCCTTTTGAGCAACCATATAAGCAATAACATTTTCTTGTGTGGGTTCAATAATAGCTGCATGGAGTTTTGTTTCGAGAGCTTTCCGTTGGGC
>JBEPVR010000118.1:0-3319 GCA_041690915.1 Alphaproteobacteria bacterium | reverse complement strand
TATGAATCTTTTCAAGCCCTTCTTTCTTACCTCAAAAAATCATGGGGTAGTGAGGCGTTACGGTTGTAAAAAGTTTATATTGGAGATCATATTTGCGAAACTTCTTATCCTCAAGGTTCTCAATCTAATTATATTTCAGATGCCTCCTTCCAGGCATCTTCTTACATCAACTCCTACTCAAATCCCAATTTCGAAAGAAGTTTTCCTTGAAGGACGCTAAATCCCTCTCCCTACAACATGAAATTTTCGTTGACCGCTTCATCAGGGGTGGACAAAGGCATAAATTTTATCTATAGAGCTAGCTGATGGGCCCAGATAGCTCAGTTGGTAGAGCAAGGGACTGAAAATCCCTGTGTCGGTGGTTCAATTCCACCTCTGGGCACCATCCATCCCAATATAAGGCGGAGTAGCTCAGCTGGTTAGAGCGACGGAATCATAATCCGTATGTCGGGGGTTCAAGTCCCTCCTCCGCTACCATATTTGAATTTAATTTGCTAAAAACTCCCTAAAGAAATCAATTCTTAACTTTCTTGAGTTAGTATATAATAACGAAAGGTAAACACGAGGGAGGGTGGTTATGCAATTTAAGGTATTAGGTGTATTGGCAATATGTGTTTTCATTTCAACACCATTAGAGGCAGTTGCAAACGAAAAGCAATTGTCACACGACATGCTAAATTCTTTAAAATTATGTCATGTTATAGAAGAAGCAGGCTCGGATACATATGCGGTGGGAGGAAATCTCAACTGTGAAAACTTATTAGAGCATACAGGGAGATAAAAATGACCTTTAAATTTACAAAGTTTATTGTATTAGTATGTTCAGTCTTTGTTGTGGTGAGTTGTGGTCCGAAGAAAGCCGAGGAAACGACAGTACCGGATCACAAACAAGAAACCCCTATGATGGAGCTAAAGAAACCGGAAGCTCCAGCGTCTCAGCTTGAACAAGACAAAAAGAAAGACGAAACGCTTACGCCAGAACAAAAAGAAGAATTGGAAATTGACGAAGATAATGTGATAAATCCCTTTCCTGGGTAGACGGTCTAGACTCTTCACGGGGATGACAATCTAAGAGCCAAAAGATATTTTTTACAAAAACTGGAGAAAAACTAGCAGTATTCAATGTAATAGTATTTGATTTGAAAGGAAGAATTATTCTTTTTTCTTCTAAACGCAGCCCCACCGTCTTAACACTTTTTTTATTCTCTCTCTGTACAATTCAAGGAGGAGAATGAAAAATGAAAAATAGCCTCCGCTTTAAAATCAAAGGAATGCATTGCGTGACTTGCGCAACCCGTGTGGAGAAAGCCATCGCTTCGGTGGAAGGAATCAGCCGTGCTCAAGTCAACTTTGTCACTGAAAAAGCAGAAGCAGAGGTTGATTTTCCTACCCCCCAGCTTACGAAAAACATTCTTGATGCTATTGACCGAGAGGGTTATGAAGCAACGGCTCTTGACTCTAAAAACGCTTCAGATGTTTCTCATAATGTACATCACGCTCAGCCAAACTACACGGATGTCGTGATTGCCAGCGTCTTTACCCTTCCTCTTTTGGCCCATATGGTGGGTTTGCATGTCTCTCCTTACCTTCAGCTCGTCTGTGCCAGTGTGGTGCAATTCTGGTCAGGCCGGCGCTTTTATAAAGCCGCGTGGGGGTCTCTTAAACGATGGACAGCAAATATGGACCTCCTTGTTATTCTTGGAACTTCCGCTGCCTATACCTATAGTTTTGGGGCCGTCCTGCTTGATAGGGATGACCTGTATTTTGAAGCCTCAGCGGTTGTCATTACACTTGTTCTTATCGGACGTCTTCTCGAAGAACGCGCTAAACAATCAGCGAATGCAGCCGTAAAATCTTTAATGAATCTAACTCCTCCCACCGCACTTGTGGAAAGAGATGGCGTTTATATCGAAGTTTTAAGCCACAACATCATAAAAGGAGACCATCTGATGGTCAAAGCATGGCAACGTATTCCCGTAGATGGATTCATTTTCAAAGGGGTAACGGAAGTAGATGAGTCCATGATTACGGGAGAGAGCGTTCCTGTTTTGAAACAGGAGGGAGATAAGGTTATTGGAGGAACGACTAATACATCAGGCGTGCTTTATCTTGAAGCCACAGCCGTGGGGGATCAATCAACTCTTTCCCGCATGATTCGCATGGTAGAAAACGCTCAATCCTCCCGTCCTCCTATTCAAAAATTCGTTGACCAAGTTTCTGCCATTTTTGTTCCTCTTGTTCTTTTGATCAGTTTGATGACTTTTGGAGGATGGCTTTTTGTTGGATTCGGATTTCAGCTGGCTCTGTTGGCAGCTATTTCTGTTCTTGTCGTAGCCTGTCCTTGCGCCTTAGGGCTTGCAACTCCGACAGCTATTGTTGTTGCGATGGGGGAGGCAGCTCGAAAAGGGATTTTAATCAAAAATCTTGAAAGTCTGGAAGCACTTCGTAAAATTGATTTGATTGTTTTTGATAAAACGGGCACCCTTACCAAAGGCGAATTTAGCTTGACGTTTTCCAAGTCCTTCTCCGAAATTCCTCAAGATCAATTGTTCCTCCTCGCAGCTTCTCTTCAAAAAGGAAGTGAGCATCCTGTGGCTAAAGCTTTTTTAAAAACTGTTAAAGGAGAAAAACTTTTTGAGGTTAAAGATTTCATCTCTCTTCCTGGAAAAGGGATTGAAGGAAAAATACACGGCACCCTTTACTCTTTAGGATCTAAAGTCCTGATGGATGAACTAGGAATGGATGTTCCCCCCTCTCGCAAAGCCGAGCAAACAACAATTTATTTAGCAAAAGAGGATCATCTTCTCGGCGTTTTTTATCTTGCAGATATGCCACGAAGGCGGGCTTGGGAAACGCTTCGGACACTAAAGAACATGGGCTTAAAAACAGTAATGTTGACAGGGGATACAAAGGAAACAGCGCAACTTATTGGAGAAAAAGTGGGGATTGATGATGTCATGGCCCAGCTTCAACCCAAAGACAAGATTAATTATGTTAAAGCTCAAGAACAACGTCACCACTGGGTAGCTATGGTAGGGGATGGAGTCAACGATGCGCCTGCTTTAGCCGCCGCAACCGTCGGGTTTGCAATGGGATCGGGGACAGACGTTGCAATGGATGCCGCGTCGATTACATTGATGCGTCCTGCCCTTGATCTCATCCCTCAAGCTTTTATTCTCTCGAAACGAACTTTTCGCATCATTCAAGAAAATCTTTTTTGGGCCTTTATTTTTAATATTGTCGGCATTGGCTTTGCGGCCTTTGGACATCTTACTCCCCAAATTGCCGGAGGGGCCATGGCCGTAAGCAGTGTACTCGT
>JBEPVR010000117.1:0-3380 GCA_041690915.1 Alphaproteobacteria bacterium | reverse complement strand
ATCTCTACTTTTGCCTTTTTTCCCCTTTCTCGTAACCTCTGGTAAAAGGTTCGTACTTAATACCTGAATGAAAAACATAGTTGCTCGCACCCACTCGCATAACAATATTGACACAACGCTGGGCTCTTAATATAGTGTTATGCATAGAGCTTAATTAAATTAGCCCCCAATTCCAAACTAAAATCTAAAATTATGAGACTTTTTAATTCATTTTTTTAGATTTTAAAAAGATAGCGGCTAGCGGCATCGTGGCTACAAAAGCATTATGCTAAAAAATAAATTTTTATAGATATAATAAGTTGGAAGTAGTAAAGTAATGTTAGAAGCATCGTTAATTTCACCTTCTCTTAGAAAAGGTGAAATAAAAAGATGGCAAAAAGCCTTAGCTGATCATCTGCTTGTTAAAAAATATTTAGCGGCAGCGATTTTATTAGGATTTTCTATTTTTTGCCCCACATTGCTTGCTTTCCTTTTTGGGGTTTCTGGAAAGATTTGTGCTAAGTTTTTCCTGTATGCTTTTGTCTATCATGGTTTGAATGGGTTTTTGCTTATTTCTCTTTTTAAGCAATCTATTCCAGAAAGTTTAAAGTTTCCCACTATTTTAGTAAGTGGTATTGGTTATAATATACTTACTTTCTTCATTCTTAGTTTATTCAATTGGCAAGCGTATTCTTTTTTAAATGTTTTCTTTCTTTTGTTTTTAAAAATTTTTTATGATTTTGACTTAATAAGATTTAAACCTCAAAATATACGATCTGTTACCGCAAATTCATTAGTTATTTTTCTCTTATCTCTCACAGTCTTTTTTGGCTGCGTAACATTCATCCTACCCAGCGTCGTAGAAACTCACCTGGGCATTCAAGCAGTATTTACCAAGCCTCTACTTTCTAACCCATACCCCTATTTTTTGTTTTGGCTCCCAGAAATTCCATTTTATTATAATTACGGTTATCATATAGAAACAGCTTTTTGCTTTTTTCTTACTTCTATTCCGTTAGAAATTCTTCATGTTAGGTTATATCCTCTGTATACATTTTTTCTACTCATTTTTACTACTTATTTTTTTTGCAGGGCTCACTTTCAAGGAAAGAGCATTACCGGGGGGCTTGCGGTCCTCGGGAGCCTCTGCGTCATTGGATATAATAACTGGAGTTCAATATTGTTTTTAAACGTAATGCCATCAACTATGACGTGTGTTGGTTCGGCAACGGTAGCGCTCACAATATTTCTTATCTTATTGGATAGAATCGATAATCTTTTAAAATCAAGAGATCATTCTTATCTAAACTATACTTTTTTATTGTTCATGTTTTTTATAGGCGCGCTTTCTAGATCAGCCTTTGCACCTATTATCATAGGAGGGGTATCGTTTTTGATTCTCACGGAATTTTTAAAGACTCGGAAAATATCTCCACTCATAAGATTATGTATTTTAAACTTCCTCCTAGGAATTACTTTTATTGTAACTCTCATTGTTATATATGGGATATTTTCTTCCTTCTCAGCGACGGGAATGATTAAATTTGTTCCCCAAAATACTCAGCTTATGTTTAGTGTAATTCCAGCCTGGCTTTCTTCCTTCAGCCCTACTCTTGCTCCTCAATACCAAAACCTTATATTTGCGCTCGCTTCATTAATAAGTATAATTTTTATTTCCGGATATCTCGTTATTGGGTTTTACTACCAACTATTTCAATGGTTTAAAAATGGCCTCAGCAAACTCGATTCACTTTTATTTTACTGCGCACTTACAGGAGCCATTATTTGGAATTTTACTATGTCCCCAGGACAAAGTAATTATACATTTTACCATTATTCTTTGTTAATAGCCGGAATTTTAGGAGCAAATGGAACATACTTAATTTTTAGAGATGCGTTGAGAACAAAAAGCAAAATCTTATTTGTGTTAGTTAGCCTGTGCACCACCGCACTCTTTACCAAAGGATATGAAATTTATTATAATGTGAGTCAACTATACTGGCAATCACTGTCTTTCAGGAAGACTCCAAATTATGCGCAGATTCCACAAGAAATCATTAACTCAATAGAATCTGTGGCAGCAAAAAAGAAAAATACAATTGTTGTAGCCCTAATTCCTTTTAATCTTATATTAAATCTAAAGCTCAGAAATGTACCTATATACCATGAACCTTTTATACAGGTTGCTAAAACATGGAATGTACTTTCTTCTGCTGAGCTTGAAAGGGTTACAAATATTATAAATGCTTCAAATGAAGCCGCTCTTTTGCTTGACGATATCACTATAAATAAATTTAAAGTCCTCTTCCCAGGTAAAGAAATTATTTTTTTTACGCTAGATACGCAAAAAGTCACATCGAATCAGTTGGTCTTCTTAAGCAAGGCGGATCAGTGGCAAGCCTTTGTAATTAAATAATATTCCTTCTGTTTTATTCGTGCAAAACTCTTTTTCACAGGAAACCCTTTGAAAAAAATCTTAAAGTCTCTTTTTGAGCTTACCACCCATGAGTTTACATAAACCCATAGAGTTCCTGGTGATTTATTAAGGAAGCACCATCTTCGAAGGAAGCGTAAGCCTCGCTTAAAAGGAGAGAGATGGGATCTGAAAACTTTTTTGGCCCCTTTTTTTCAGCGTGACCTTGATAGTGCTTTTCATGGCTAAAGCCTAGGGAAACAGCGCAATGGAAAGGATAAGAATAAGTTTCGTTGGGAAGACTGTCCATAGCAATATCCCAAGGCTCATCATGCCCTGGCTCATGGAGAATACCCACATGAGTTATCATACCGGAACGAAACCTGGCTTTTTCTAACGTCCTCTTTCCTCCAGTTTTCAGCTGATCAAGCGTCTTATCTCGCCCCTGATCCTGATAAATGCAGAGATTGCCCTTTAGACGGAGACGATACTTCCACCCTTGTATCTGACACCATCCCACAAGTTCAGCTGTGCCATAAAATCGATCGCCTGCCAGCATGATACGACACCTTTCCGGCAACCAACTTCGGACCACTTCCAGCAAGGGTTTCTGTTCACTAAAGCCTATCCCTCCCTTTGTTTCCTTAACAATCCAAAAAAGAGGAACAGCTCGCTTACGTAATCGGAGGGAGACCATCTACACTTCAAAGGTAGCATTCACTTTGCTTTGGTCAATCATCAACACGAGGGTATGGTCATGTTTTTCTAAGCGAGAAAGTAAATTTTCAGCATAGGCAGCCATGACATCTTCTGTATCCACCAGAGGATTTTTCAGAAATCGTTCCACATAATTGTAACGTGCTTCAGCACTTTCCGGTGGCCTATTTAAAACATTTGAGAGTTCCATTAAGTTTGGTGTTTGACACACCAACGTTCCTCCCCCTAATTCACTCAGCTTACGTCTTTGTGTTGCCCTTTGTTTGGGGAG
>JBEPVR010000116.1:0-3400 GCA_041690915.1 Alphaproteobacteria bacterium | reverse complement strand
TTAAGAGGCGGGAGGAAAGGGCCTCGTTATCCTTGGAAGTTACCGTTCCATGATTCACGTGAGAAAGGGATGAGCCAGAGACATCAATAATGCCCCACCCCGTAATCCGCAGGCCAGGATCAAGCCCGAGGAGACGAATGGATGCAGACATTATTTCCCACTCGCAAGTTTTTCCATGACCTCATCAGACATTTCAAAATTCGCAAAAACAGCCTGGACGTCATCACTGTCTTCTAAAACATCGATGAATTTTAAAAGGGAAGAGGCCTTTTCTTCATCCACAGATGTTGTGGTTTGGGGTTTCCAAATAAGCTCAGCCCCTTCCGGATCTCCAAATTTGGTCATCAGTGCATCGCGAACAGTGGAAAAGTCTTCAAGGCTACACTCAATCTCGTAGCTCTTATCGGATTCTTCAATGTTCTGAGCTCCTGCTTCAAGAGCTGCTTCAAAAAAAGAGTCATAGTTAATTTTGCCCTTCGGGTATCGAATGAGACCCGTATGATCAAACATAAAACTAACACTGTTTGTTTCGCCTAAGTTTCCCCCGTATTTTGTAAAGGCCGCACGGACTTCGCCGGCAGTGCGATTTCGGTTATCGGTGAGGGCTTCTACAATCACGGCTACTCCCGCTGGGCCATAGCCTTCATAGCGAACTTCTGTATAATCCGTTGTATCTTCTCCTCCTGCCCCTCGCTTAATAGCTCGTTCCAGCGTATCTTTAGGCATGTTGGCGCCTCTAGCTGCAATGATAGCTTGCCGTAGACGAGGATTGGCATCAGGATCAGGGCTTAGGCGGGCGGAGGTTGTTAACTCTCGAATAATTTTCGTAAAAACTTTGGCCCGTTTCTTGTCTTGTGCCCCTTTGCGATACATAATGTTTTTAAATTGGGAATGGCCGGCCATGATGTCCTCATCAAAAAGTATTTATGTTTCACGTGGAACAAAATATGTTGTGTTTTTCTTAGAAGAGCAACCCCTTCTCTCACAAAACTTTTTCCAAAAACTCTTGTGCCCGTTTTGTTTGGGGGGAGGCAAAGAAAGACTGACGCGGGGAATCCTCAACAAGGCATCCTTCGTCTAAAAACCAAACCCGGTCGGCCACTTCTCGCGCAAAGCCCATCTCATGAGTCACAATCACCATGGTTATTCCTGTGTGGGCCAGGCCCTTGATGACATTCAGAACTTCTTTGACGACTTCCGGGTCTAAAGCAGAGGTCGGTTCATCAAACAAAATGGCCTCAGGTTCCATAGCAAGGGCTCGAGCAATGGCAGCGCGTTGTTTTTGTCCACCGGATAAATGAGGAGGGTAGGTGTTGGCTTTCTCCTTAAGGCCTACTTTTTCTAAAAGATTTAATCCAATCATTTCCGCTTCTTTCCGTGGAATTTTTTTCACTTTTAGAGGTGCATAAATTACATTTTCGAGGGTGGTCATATGAGGGAAAAGATTAAATTGCTGGAAAACCATTCCCACTTTGGCCCGGATTTTTTCAATGTCAATGCGACCTTCGTTAATACACACACCATCGATATAGACTTTTCCACTTGTGGGAACTTCTAAGAGATTGATAGACCGCAAAAGAGTTGATTTCCCAGATCCTGACGGGCCAATAATGGCTACCACTTCCCCTTGGGGAATGTTTCCTGAAATACCTTTAAGCACTTCATGGGTGCCAAAGGACTTATGAATTTTTTCAAGAAAAATCATGTTGTTTTCAATTTCTTTTCAAGAAGCAGGGCGGCGCCCGTAAGGATCATCACAAGGATATAATACAAAAAACCTGCAATAAGAAGGGGCTCAAAATAAAGATACTTTTCACTTGCAACAATATTGGCACGGCGCAAAATGTCAGCCCCTCCAATAACAGAAATAAGAGAGGATTCCTTTAACAAATCGATCCCCTCATTAACAAGTGACGGAAGAATAAGACGAATGGCTTGAGGTAAAATAATGTCTTTCATAAGGAGAGGGTAGGAAACTCCAAGAGAAAGAGCTGCTTCCCTTTGGCCTTTGTCAACGCCATTAATGCCCGCACGGATATGTTCTGAAACATAAGCTCCTGAATTAAGAGTAAAAGTTAAAATGCCTGCCTCCCAAATTGAAATCGTGTAGCCTGTGAGCTGGGGAGTCGCGAAATAGATAAGAATCAGCTGTAAAAGCAAAGGCGTTCCTCTGAAAACCGAGGTATAAAAGCTCGCAAACCACCTGAGAAAATTAATATGGCTTACTTTAAAGAGAGCCAGGAGCATTCCCCACACAAAACCTAAACATAAAGAAACGCCCGTATAAGCAAGAGTGACTTGAACACCTTCAAGAATATAAGGAACAGAAGGCCAAATGCGTTCGAAGTCTAAGAGCATCACGAGATGATCCACTTCCTCGCAATTTGCTCAATATCACCTTTCATTTTCTTAAGGGCTTCGTTGGTAGGCGCCACTAAAGGCGAGCCTTTAGGAAAAGCGATGAAAAGACTTCCTCCTCCCGATGTTTCCAATACAATGACCTTGACGCCTGGCGTCGAGGCAGCAATTTTATGAGCCGTTGTGTCTCCTATTACGACAGCTTCAATACGTCCACTTTTAAGCTCTTGAACAAGGTCTCCAATTTTATTTAAAGAAACGACTGAAAGTCCAGGCGTTTCTTTCTCCCATTTATGCGCTAAAGCTTCAGGCGTGCTTCCGAGTTGAGCTCCTATCTTTTTATCATTCAATTCTTTTTCTGATGTTAAAGTCGAATTCTCAGGTACAAGGAGCGAAAATTTATTCGTATAGTAAGGGTCTGAAAAATCGACACTCTTTCGTCTCTCCTCCGTTGCTGCCAACTCAGCAATGGCTATATCAGCGCGGCCAGATTGAAGGGAGGGGATAAGAGCAGAAAAATCAGCTTCCACAATTTTAATCGGACGTCCTAAGTGTTCCCCTAGTTTTTGAATCATATCCATGTCAAACCCAATCACTTGATCTCCTCCCTGAGCCGTATCTTTAAACTCAAAAGGCGGGTTGTCAGGAGATGTAATCACAATGAGAGGGCGAGAGTCCGTATTCTTTTTCTCGCCACATCCAACGAGGAAAAAGAGGCTTAAATAGGCAAAAAAATTTCTTACTGCCATTTTTCAATTCTTTCATTAAAAATTTTTCTTCTCACAGCTCCATAAGCTGTATCTTTAATTTTTACATTATGCCAAGGGTGGTTCACCCCTTAATAATACGTCCTTCTCCCAAATTTCTGCACAGCCTACAAGAGAAATAAAGCTTAAACATACACACGAGACTCTTAACAGTATTTTCCCCTCTTTATTAAAACAAGGAAAATAGATCTAGTAAAGATTGGCGGAGGGAGTGGGATTTGAACCCACGGTACGCTTACGCGCACAACGGTTTTCGAGACCGCCCCGTTCGACCG
>JBEPVR010000115.1:0-3638 GCA_041690915.1 Alphaproteobacteria bacterium | reverse complement strand
GCGCGGAACCATTTATGCAGCTAACATATGTGTTTCTATTTTAGGAACAACCCAACCTGATAAAATTGCAACCTATCTTCAAAAGTCCCTAACCAAACTTGATAATGATGGGTTGCTTCAACGGTTCCAGCTGCTTGTTTATCCTGATAAAAAGCCATGGCTGCTTGTTGATGAATATCCCAGCTCCTTCGCACGAGATCGTGTCTTTCATATTTGCAAGACCATCGATACCATGATCTTCACAGAGCAGGGCGCCAAAGAGCCAGAGCCTCTCTTTGAAGGGCAACATACGAGGCCATTCTTTCGGTTTTCACGTGAGGCTCAAATATACTTCCATGAATGGATCAAAAAGCATCAGGAAAAACTGGATGGTGAATCTTATCGCCATTCCTTCGATGTAAAAGAACACCCCATCATTATTCAACACCTCTCAAAATACAGAAGCCTTATGCCGTCCTTATCTCTTATCTTTCATATCATTAACCTTGCTGATGGGAAAAAGGAAAATGACGTGACTCTAGACGTCACCCAAAAAGCCGCAGCTTGTTGTGAATATTTGGAATCCCATGCTCGGCGTATTTATGGCATGGTGCTGGATACCACCTTTGAGGCTTTTCCTAGATTTTCCAAAGCCGAAGAACTGCTGGCGTGGATGAAGAAGCAATCGACAAGCTCAGAAAAGCCTCTCACTCGTCGTTTTATTATGAGACATTCAAAGTTTAGAAGTTCTAAAGGCCTCGATCCTCTCCTCTCGGACCTCATTCAAATGGGATATGTTAAAGAAGGAGCCCTGGGCTCCTTTTGTCTTCTCCCTTAATTTGATTTATAATTATTAGCATTCTTTTTTAAAGTAGAATTGAGAAAAGCTACGTATATTTTATTTCTGTTTTTTTAAAAAAAGGGTTACAAATAATCATATCAAGGAAAATCAAGGAAAATAAAATGGTAAAAATAAATGGAAAAAATATTAATTCATTCTTCACAATAAGTTCATCAATTTTAGCTTTAGTGTTTGTATTAGCGACGGCTGCTTTTGCAATGACAAAAGATGATGATGAACTCAATAGTAAAGAAGAAGGTCTAGTAAAAAACTTTGGAAGTCTTTCATTAAAAGAAAAGAAGGCTACTTCTCTTACACTCAAGAAACAGCTAAAACAACGTGCAAACAAAGGAAATGCCGAGGCTCAAGATACGCTTGGGGAGCTGTATTGGAAAGAAAAAAAGGATGATAAGGCCTTTAAATGGTTTACAGAATCTGCCACTCGAGAGAATGCTTCAGGCCAAAATCATCTTGGCATGCTGTATGCTTGGAAAAATAATAGTTTGGAAGCTTTAAAATGGTATAAAAAATCTAATGATCAAGGGTTCAAAATGGCTCAAGTGAATATGGGAATACTTTATTATAATGAAAAAGAGTATTCTAAAGCTTTCACGTGTTTTAAAAAATCTGCTAAACGTGGCTTTGCTCCCGGTCAATATCACTTTGGAATGATGTATGATGATGGTCCAGGCCAACAACAGGGCTTACCTAAGTCGCGTGGAGAAGCTGCGAAGTGGTACACTCTTTCTGCCAACCAAGGATATACTGATGCACAACGTGCCATTGGAGGAATGTATTTGGTTGGCCAGGGCGTTAATCAGTCATATGAAGAGGCTTTGAAATACTATACGCTTGCAGCAAATCAAGGGCATCTATCAGCCCTATATGAGGTAGGGCTGATGCATGCAAAAGGCTATGGCACGGCGCAATCGTACGAAAACGGTCTAAAGTGGTGTCGTCTTGCTGCTGAGAAAGGACACGCTAATGCTAAAACTTTGCTAGGGTGGACAGACGAAAATGGGCATTGCATAGATCAACCGTTTGAAGAAGCTTTGAAATTATTCAGCATTGCGATTGCTAAACAAAATGTGGAGACTCAAAAGCATCTTGATTTTCTTTATGAGTTTTATAGGGATCGCATGGGCGGTTCACACGAAGAGGCTATGAAGTTTCTTCAACCCTGCTTTTTTTATACATACAAAGATCAAACTGCTCAATACGAGCTTGATCAGTTGCTCGGAAAGTCTAATTGGTACTGCACTATACAATAGGGCTCAAATAATTTAGACGGATCAAGTATTTTTTAGATTGGCTAAACTTTATAGGTTTCCTAAATCCCAAATTTCGCCATCTGCTTCCGTTTTGCTTCCGGATTTATTTTTTGAGATTTTGAAAAAACCCTAAAACCCTTTATTTTCCTGGTGGGCGATGAGGGATTTGAACCCCGACCCTCTCGGTGTAAAACCTATCCCTCCATGGTTTGCAACATAGCATCGGTTGCTTTTTCAAGAGAAGCCCTTATTGGGTCAATATTAAGTCTCGCGTACACTGCAGTTGATTTTTGATCCTTATGTCCAAGCGTGCCTCCAATGATGTAGCTATTAGCGCCGGTCGCTGCTTGCCAACTTCCAACAGTTCGCCTTAAATCATGCAATCTTAAATCTTTTATACCTGCATGATTTAGAATCCTTTTCCAACCCGATTTTGGTTCTATAAGGTGACCTGTTCTCCCTGAGCCTTCAAATACCCATTCATTTTTGCCATATCTTTGAAGGCGGGTTTTTAGGATATCAACCGCCTTTAATACTAATGGGATTCTAATAGGCTCTCCATTTTTTGTTTCAGGGATTAACCACTCTTGACGTTCAAAGTTGATTTCTTCCCAACGCATGGCAAGAACGTTTGATTTTCTGGCCCCTGTTAACAAAGAAATATAAATATAATCTTTTACTATATCGTTTGACTCAGCTTCTAAGCTTTTAAAAAAGCGAGGAAGCTCATCTGGATGCAGAAATCTGTCCCTTGATTTTTCTTTAAATTTCTTTATTCCCTGAGCTGGATTTGAGCCTTCCCAGCCCCATTCAAGGGCTTTATTGAAAATGGCCTTAATTCTTTCAAGGATTCTGTTTGCTTGGAAAAGACCATTCTCAATTCTGATTTTTTCATGGAGTGTTTGAACTTCTTGTTTGGTAATATTAGACAGTTTTCTTTTAAACCAATGAGGTAAAAACTTGTTAATCTCTCTCTCGTCATACTGCCAGCTTTTCTTAAGAGGCTTGCTATAGCGTTCCATAAAGGTTCCAAACATCTCACCAAAAGTAATCTCGACGCGTATTTTTCGCTTTTCTTCATTGGGGTTTTTTCCGGAGATCATTTCTGCAATAACTTTTTGTGCTTTATGACGAGCTCCTTCGACCGTCATCTGGGGATATTTTCCTAAGCTAACACGGACAGGCTTTTCTCGAATTTTTCGATAGACCTTGAATGATTTAGCGCCATGGTGAGTTATCATCAATTCAAGCCCTTGCACCTTTGTATCATAGACATAGAGCCGCTTTCCTATGGGTGGAAGGGTGATTGCATCTATAGTTCTTTTCGTAAAATTAACATATTTTGTAGGCCCTTTCATTCATTCCTCCTATCTCTCCCCGGGTATACCCCGGGTATACCACAGAGATCAATTTTGATAAAGATACGTAAAGTTTGGAAGCAATATTTTAAAGTTAACTTATTGATTTTTATGAATTCATATAAATTTAGAGAGGTAGGAAAACATTAAACCATAAGGCTCATAACCTGAAGGTCGTAGGTTCAAATC
>JBEPVR010000114.1:0-3689 GCA_041690915.1 Alphaproteobacteria bacterium | reverse complement strand
CAAGCGCCTTGAGATTCCTTTGGGTCGCCAAGGAAAATCTTCTCAAGTTCATAAGTAAGCGTTTAGGCAACTACCTATTATAATTGAGAAAGATTTACGAGATACTCTTCTGGAACGTCAGGAGAGAAAACAATGGCAGAGAGACCGAGGAAATCAGAAGAGTGCTGGAAAGAAGTTATAAAGGATTTTTTTCTCAGTGGTCTGAGTCAGGAGAACTACGCACGAAAGCACAAGATATGCCGAGCAACCTTATTGGCCTGGAGCAAGCGCCTTGAGATTCCTTTGGGTCGCCAAGGAAAATCTTCTCAAGTTCATAAGAAACCCTCACTCTCTTTCATAGAAGTAAAACCCTCAGAAAACTTTATGGCTCTCGCCTCTTCTTTAAAAGTTGAGATTTATTTTCCTCAAGGACATAAGCTCAAACTTGAGACGGAAGGTGACTGGTCAAAGGCGGGAGTATTCATAAAGACATTAATGGGGTAAGGAGTGCTTGTTCCTCCTCATCTAAAGATTCATTTAGCAAGCCAGCCCGTCGACATGCGTAAGTCATATCAATCTCTTGGTATTTTGGTAAAAAACGTTTTGCACGGCAACCCATTTTGCGGGCACTTGTTTGTCTTTTATAATAAGAGAAAGGACCTGGTAAAGATTCTGTATTGGCAAACCAACGGGTTTTGTTTGTGGCAGAAACGCTTGGAAAAAGGAAGATTCCAGCTATCGGATTTCCCTCAAGCCTCATCCATAGGAATAACAAGCTATCAACTTGAAGGACTCATTCAAGGTATTGACTGGAAGAAGATTCCCACGCCTGAGGTTCTATCCTATAATTTTTTATGAGTATTTTTTCAAATTGTTATTGATTTTATAGAAATAAAACGGATAAAAATGATGAGTTCACTTTTAAAAGTATGGCTTCAGATGGAAGAAACTCTTAAGAAGTTTTTAGATAAATCACAGTTTCCGGAGGACCCTGAAGTTTTAAAGGAGATGATCGTCACAATTGCCCGAATGAGTTTGGAATCATTTTCCTGCTTTTCAAAACAACTTCAGGTTTCTTCAGAAAATATCGAGTACCTTAAATCTGAGGTAGCTGTTTTGAAGAGATTCCAGTTTGGACAACGATCTGAGCGGCTCAAAAAAAAACAGTTGAGGTTGCTAACGACAACAGCGTAGAACCATCAGATGCTCGCACCCACACTCCCAAGACCCCCCAAAAGAAAAAGAAATCCCGAAAGAATCACCCAGGACGCAACCCTTTACCCTCCCATTTGCCCCGGGAAGAAGTCATACATGATTTATCTCCTGATCAAAAAGCGTGTGGGAAGTGTGGGTCTTTCTTAAGCCAAATTGGGGCTGAAGAGAGGGAACAGCTGGAAACAATTTCTGTTCGGTTCATTGTTAAAAAACACAGACGCTTAAAGTATGCTTGTCGGTGTTGTGGAGAAACAATTGCCTTGGCAAAAGGCCCCTTTGAGGCGATTGAAAAAGGAATTGCAGGTCCAAACTTATTAGCTCAAGTCTTGGTTGATAAGTATGGTGATCATCTCCCTCTTTACCGCCAAGAACAGAGATTTAAGCGTCATGGTCTTAAGATAAGCCGTTCTACATTATGGAATTGGGTACGCTTAAGTGCCTGTAGCTTAGTCCCTTTGGTTGAAGCCATGAAGCAAGATTTATTGGTGGTGGGACACATCTTTAGCGATGATACAACAATGCCCACTTTACGGGAGCCAACTCCAGAAAACAGAGGGAAACAAGCTAAGAAGAACTATATGTGGGTCTACACGGGGCCCTCAAAAGAGAATAAGAAATTCCCGATCGTGATTTATGATTTTGCTGAAGGCAGAGGCAGTGAGTATCCGGTAGCTTTCTTGAAGGATTTTACTGGCTATCTTCAAGCTGATGCTTACTCAAGTTATAACCCTCTCTTTGAAAACCGAGAGGGTCTTCTGGCTCAATGCATTGAGGTTGCGTGTTGGGCCCATGTCAGGAGAAAATTCTTTGAAGCCTTGAAAGCCAACCCCAAATCCATTGCAAAAGAAATGATGGAAATGATTGGAAAGTTATACAAGCTGGAGCAAGACTTTCGAGATCAGGCTCTAACGGCTGAAAAAATTGCTTTAAAGCGCCAAAAACTTTCAAAACCCAAGTTGGAAGAAATTCATGCTTGGCTTCTAAAATACGAGCCTCAAGTTGTCCCCAAAAGCAAGCTGGGTCAATCCATCTTCTACGCTTTATCTAATTGGAAAGCCCTCATCGTTTACATCCAAGATGGGCGTCTTGAGATTGATAATAACCGCGCAGAGCGGTGCGTCAAAGGCGTTGTACTGGGGCGAAAAAATTACTTATTCATGGGAAGTTCTCGAGGGGGAGAGGCGGCAGCGACCATTTATAGTTTAATTGAAACCTGCAAACAAAATGATGTTGATCCTCTTGCCTATCTGGCCGATGTGCTGGCTCGTATCCCCACTCACCCCAATAAACGAATTCATGAGCTGCTTCCTTACCATTGGAAGCCACCCCTCCTCAGAGAACAGCCAACCGAAAAGGTCGCCTGAAAAATGGTTGGGGGGAAGCCCATCAACATCATAGCACAAGATAGCCTATGACAAAAAGAGTCCAAGGGGGGTGCTTCCTCAACCGGTTACGTTGATTCTACTAAGTTCAGAGGCTTTATTTTGTAGCATACGTTTGAGTTTATTATCCAATTTTGAGCAGCCACATAAATTCAAAATATAAGACTGATGATTTAGCCGTGCTTTTTGCCCAATTGCTGTTTTTGGCATTGGCTCATTTGAAAAATAAGTGCGTGCGATGTAAGATAGGTCTTCTTGAACTAAATCCAGGTCTAAAATAAAAAAAGCTTGTTTTGCCTTAAAGTGCCCTAATTGCAAGATAAAAAACATACGTGATGAAATTGAACCAAACGATCGCATGATCTTGTGTTCATTATTATCAAGAGCAAAATAAAAAACTCTTTCCTCTTCTGTAAAATTTGGCTGTTCAAACAACTCAATAATTTCTGCCTTTGAAAGGATGGTCAATCTTTTGTCATCATTTATCATGATCATCTCTAGATATTTTCAATGTCTTGGTGTAGAAGATAACTCTTTAAAGCGTTTGACAATACTGGTTACAGTGTTTTTGCTAATATCAAAATCCTTAGAAATCTTTCGATAAGAATGTCCATTTTTTACTGCATCTATAATTTTTTGAGCTAATTTATCTGATTTTATGTATGAACCTTTTTGGCGCCCAATTTTTATTCCTTTTAATTTAGCAGCGGCAATGCCAGATTTAATCCTTTCTTGAATGAGGTCACGTTCAAATTCAGCTATTGATGAAAAAACAGACGCTATCATTTTTCCATGAGCAGTAGAAAGGTCATACTGTAGACCATTAAGAGCAATAATAGAAACTCCCCAAGACTGAAGAGATTGCAAAGTTGTTACAAGATCAATCGTGCTACGCCCCCAACGACTGAGTTCTGTTACCAAAATAGCATTAATATACCTCTTTTGTGCTAGCTTAAGGACCTCCTTCCGAATAACACGCGTGTCTTTGGTTCCTGAAGCAATTTCTTTGAATAAACCAATCACTTCATAATTAGCTCTTTGCGCAAATGCGAGAAGATCTTTCTCCTGCCGTTCGCAAGATTGGTCATTGGTTGAAACTCGACAATAAATAGC
>JBEPVR010000113.1:0-3868 GCA_041690915.1 Alphaproteobacteria bacterium | reverse complement strand
GCCTTGGAAACCTTCCACCTTAACTTGTACTTTCCCGGGGGATCAAAAAATTATTGTTCCTCAAAATACTCCCTTTCCTTTAGGGGTTTTAAAATTTGAAGGAACAAAAGGAATTTTTTCTCTAACTTCTCAAGGGACTCTTGAGGAAGTTGTCTTTTATGTTGATCGCCTTTCATCTTTAAGAGGAAATCAATCTCAACCCGTTTTTCTTGAAAGGACATTGTTACAAGTTAAAAATCTGATTGCCCCTTTAGATCTTACATTTTCGCTGATAACGCATGTGCTGAATCTTGAAAAAGTTCTAAACCTTCCCCCCCGAGATTACCCCTTCACTGTAAATCTTGAGGCTTCTTTGTCTGGATACCTAACAAAAAATCCTTTCCCTCAATCGCTTGCTGAATGGCGAGATGGAGGTGGCGTTTTGGAAGTCAGTCTCTTAGAGTTGACTTGGCCTCCCTTAAGTTTAGAAGCCAAGGGGACCTTAACACTTGATAAGAACCGCTATCTTTTAGGGTCATTTTCAAGCAAGATCATGGGTTATCAAGATGCCTTAGCCGACATGGTAACCTTAGGATGGGTTAAGAAAAAAAATGCCTCTGCCGTTTCTTTTATGCTGAGTCTTTTTAGTGTGCCCGATGAAATGGGTGATAAGCACTTAACGGTTCCCATAACGTTACAAAATAAAAAATTATCCATAGGTCCTACGACACTCTTTAAGTTGCAACCTCTTCAGGAATTTTAGAATCGAAGGGGAGGGGGTTAATTTGAGGCGCCAAGAAGGATTTTCGTTTGTTTGTCGGGACAAATAAAGCGCTTATAGATTTTAAAAAAACTTCCAATTATTTTGCAAGTCCTACAATCCTTTGTTCTTTTGCAATATAGGTTTGGTGAGGGTAAAGAGTAAATTTCTTGGGGGTAAGGGATTCTGACGGGAGCCAGGAAAAGGTTGCTTCGTGGGGTGTGACTTTCTCAAGACGAAAGCCGTCAATATCATGACTATTTTCAGGACGAATTATTTTATGATTTACCCACACACACCAATGGTTTTCATCAAAATAAACAATAGCTAAAAGATTAAGATTGTCAGAGTTCTTTGAAAGAGGGGGACTCTGCGATAGATTTTTACGAATAGAAGAGACCTCGGACTCTGAAAATAAAAGAGAAGGGTGAGAAAAAAGCTTATCTTCCCACAAAAAAAAGAAGACACTCATTAGAAATTTAGTTCTCATGGTCTTTTGTTCCCATGGCAAACCACTCAAACACAAGTTTCCCTCTAACAAAGTCAGGGCGTTTGTTTTGCCTTAACATGAGGAGAGTTTTTTCACTCAATTCTTCCCCGCGCGTAAGGATAATTTCTTGGGGGGTAAGAATTCCTGGGAACTTGTCTGAAACTCTATTAAGAAACGCATAAATGTCACTTTCGAGAAGAGCTCTTACCTCAAGCACTATTTTTGTGCTTTTGAAGGTATACGTTTCTTCCAGGCATTTTATCGTTTCAGGTTCAAAGGTATACTGAATATTATTTAAGGAACCGCGCAATTTCTCTAAAACATCGCCTGCAATGAGACGATTTTTGGGAATGAACCACCCTTTTTCAAACAGAAACTCCAATTCTTTTTGATGTCTTCTTAAAAAAATTAAATCGTCTTCCAAGGATTTTATCTGGATTTGAAGCGCCCTTTTTTCTGTTGTTGATTTTATAAAATTAGTGCTTTGAACGTTTTTAAAATTAAGGGTTACCCAGAGCCCGAAGGTAAACCCACAGCCCAAACCTAGCATAAGAAAAGGTTCGAATTTCATGGAAAGATAATCTTAATTTGTGCAAGAGGAAGAGAGGTGGGGGAAGGGGTTTTAAAAATCTCACGGATGCTGCTATTAAAAGGTCCTTTTATCACGTGAATCTGACTTTTAGGGAATAGATCTTTGCACGCGAGGAGAAATCTTTCAAAGTGGGTGGCAAGCGGTTCTCCGATTTTATCCTCCATTACCAAGCTCATCATTATTTCAAGTTTTTGTCCATGGAGCCACCTTAAATTTTCGAGATGTATCTCCTGCTTCTTTAATAAAAAAGAGAGTTTTTCAAAAGCTTCTATGGGATTTAGGGGGCGAGCCCTGAGATAATGATAGTGTTCGGAGGCCGTACGTAAGGTTGGCACATTCGTGTTCTTTAAAAGAGAGTTAAGATAACGTACTCGATCTTTTAAAAAGCCTATTTCAGGTGATAGAGTGAGGACTTTTCTTTTATAATCAAGTCCTTGATAAACATTATATCCTGTGAGGAACAACATACTTAAAAGAGCGACACCGGCTGCTACACGCAGTCTCAAAAGACTTGAGGAAGAGCTTTGAGAGAAAGAAAGGGAGGGACGTTTTTGAGCACTAAGAAAACTTAAGAGAGCTTGAGGATCAGATAAGATTTTGACATGAGGGAGAAAAGAAGGCGTCTCTTTTATAAGACTCAGAACATCGAGACTTTCATGAATATCAGGGTAAGTACGGCTAAGAAAGTGTAAAGAAGATTTGAGATCTTCTTCTCCTTGTGAAAGACGGGACAGTAAAAGTCGGTTTCCTTTGAAAATCACATGACGCATTCCCGCGGAGGATAGAGGATAAAGAATCATTTGATAGTTATTTGAAACTGACAAAGTTTTTTTTAAAAAGATTCCTGCTTCAAGGGGAACAAAAAAAATCCCCCCTGAGGGATTTGGGAGGGATTTAACCCATGAAAGCCACGAGATCAAAGAATCTTTCTGAGAAACATGGACCCATCGAAAATACGCCTCTCTCTTCTGCTTAAAAAAATGAAATCCAACATACCCCCCCTGTGTTTGCCATTCAGCTTTTTTATGAGAGAGAAAACGCATTCGATCCCAGGGAAGAAGGAAAGGAAGTTTTTCTTCTTGAATACTCTGATGATTCCGATCAATCAGAAGACGAAGAGAAACCTTGGGGGAATTGGAGAGCACGTTTTGAAGTTGCTGTTGGGCGTCTTTTAAATTTTCTTTACAAGTATAAAGTTTTTCGTTTGCCCCCTTGTAAAGGGTGACCTCTTCGTCCGTGAGGTATAAAAGAAATTTTTTTTTCATATTCAATAATCTAAAGTGGAGAGTGTGTCATAGAGAGGCAAAAAAATTGCATAAATAATCCATGCCATTACGAGACCGACGCTTAAAATCATAAAGGGTTCAATAAGCCCCACGATATGATCCACGGTACGCTTGAGAGTTGTATCAAAATACTCTTTCACATGCAGAAGCGTTTTTTGCAGTGAACTCGTTTGCTCTCCTACTTTCACCATGCGCACGACCAGGGAGGGAAAAACGCCCGCTTTTTGAAAGGCGTTGGAGAGGGAAAGACCTTCTTTTATAAAAGTTTCTACATTTTCAAGAGCTTCGCGCATTTGTCCTGGCTTGAGAAATTGACGTGCTGTTTGGAGAGCTTGCAGAATATCGATTCCACCCCCAAACAAAACTGCAAAAATATGACAAAAGCGGGCAAGAAATATCATTTTTCTCAAAGTGCCAATAAGGGGGCATGAATTCAAAAGTCTGTCTTTCCAAAGAGGGCCTTTCGAGTGATATTTAAAAAAAGCCATTAAAAGAGTCGTAAGTGTTCCTGAAGCTATCATGAGGAAAAAAAAGTGGTCCGAGAAAAAGCCTGAGAAGGAGAGAAGAACGCGTGTTGTCAGAGGAATTTCCCCTGTTGAATTTTGAATAAATTTTACGAGCTCGGGCACGAGAACGGTCATTAAAATAAAAACAACTGCAAGAAGAACGCTCGCCATAAGCAAGGGATATTTCAGGGCTTTAAGGGTCTGGGCTTGGACCTCATCTAGCCATTTCAAATGTTGCGAAAGATGATGATAGGC
>JBEPVR010000112.1:0-3887 GCA_041690915.1 Alphaproteobacteria bacterium | reverse complement strand
AAAGTCGAAATGATGTAAAGGGTGCTGAGCTTGCAAAAGGCGCCAGCGCAAGCCTGAATCAAGCTCACCATTTGAGAGAAGAAGCCACTGTTGCTCACAATAAAATGAAAGAAGCTTCCAACTCTGTTGCCAGCACTCAACGACAGGATTTCCAAGAATCTCGTGATTTCACCCAGTCTTTTCTTGAATACGTGGCAAAGCAGCCAGTCAATAACGGACCCGATGGATCCTCAAGTTCCATTGGCAGTGATCGTGCTGCCACTATCCTAAGAAAAGGAGGAGCTGAATATGAAACCTATCGCGAAGGATTTCAAAAAGTCCATCCTGCCTATGATATTCAACGGGTCAACACCTCTCAACTTCAACAGGAGATGGAGAGTCAGTATCAAACTCAATCCAGTGCCCTAAAAACCAATCATTCTATAGAATCTCAGCATGTACAAAACAAGCAATCTATAGAACAGAAAGGGAAAACTCTTGGTTTGCACGAAAAGAAATTCCAAACGAGCCCAGTTAAGAAAGATGTTAAAAAACAGCACACGCGTGCAAATAAAAGCTTTGAAGCCAGACAGCAAGAGCACACCGAAAAAGTTACCCCTCTAGAGAAAAAGGTCAATGACGCAAGAGAAGAAAATATTATTGCAGGGAATTTTAAAAATCTCGGGAATATTTTTGCTGGTGAATCTTATCTTAAAAAAGCTCTTAAGGCTGAGAAGGCCGCACAAGAAACACCTCAAAAACCCTTTCAACCTCCCCCTCTAAAGAAGGAATAAATCATGGCTTTCTTTAAAACACTCACCCAAGGCGGTCAAGTTCATATCCATCAACTCCGTATGTTCAAGCAAATCCTCATCGCAGGAATCATTGTGGCATTTGTGGTGGGGGTTTCTTGTTTTTCGTGGAAAAGTTATCAGCTCCCAGGCTATGGATGGCGCGTCCTTTCTCAAACCTCTTGGGCTCGATTTATGATAACCACAAATCCAGTTCAAAAGCATCCGGAGCTTTATCAAGACTATACTCCTCTCAAAGGAAAATCTTACCGTAGGAGCTGCCTCAGCATTCTCAAAAACCCCTTTCTTAAAAAAGCAACGCAGCAGATGGAAACGGCCTTAAAAGAAATTGCCACCAAGAGCTTGGAGTGGGCTGGTTTGTCTTTTCTGGCCCTCATGGCTCTGTGGTTTTTTCTGGGACGAGGCCATAAACAAGCCCAACATCAGCGTGGCAATACTTTTCTTACACACTCTCAACTCGCCAAACTTTTAAGGAGAAAAAATATGAATTCTGACCTGCACTTAGAAACTCTCCCTCTCGTCAAAGACAAAGAAACCTCCCACCTCTTGATGACAGGAACAACAGGGTCAGGAAAGACCAATGCATTTCATCATCTCCTCCCTCAAATAAGACAACGAGGAGACAAAGCGATTATTGTGGATGTCACAGGAACCTATATCTCCCAGTATTATAATCCCCAAACAGATTTTATCCTCAATCCTTTAGATACCCGCTCCCAATATTGGCATCCTTGGGCTGATTGCCATTTAGAGTCCCACTACGACGTTTTGGCCAATTCCTTCATCCCTGAAAACAGCCACGCAAAAGACCCCTTCTGGGATAATGCCAGTCGAGCTGTCTTAAAAACTGCTCTTCGCAAGTATGCTGCCCAAGGAATTCTGGACATCGAAAAACTCACAACGTTCCTTCTGACGGCTTCAGGAAAAGAGTTTGAAGATTTCTTTAAAGGCACAGAAGCCGCAAATTTTGCTTGCGACAATAATGAGAAAACTACCGGGTCCATTCGAAGTGTGCTCTCTTCCCAAATTGAAGGTCTGCGTCATTTAGAAAATATGGTAGTGCGGAGGGCGAGCCCCTTTTCTCTGCGAAATTGGGTGATGGAGGAAAAAAGGAAAGGATACGTCTTCATCACGGCCCGAGCAGACCAACGCCAAACATTAAAGCCTCTCATCTCCGCCTGGGTGGATATGGCTATCAATGCCTTGATGGTATTACCCGAAGATTATACCCGACGTCTTTGGTTCATTATCGATGAATTGGCTGCCCTTCAAAAACTCCCCAGTCTTCCCATGGGACTTGCTGAAGGGCGCAAATACGGGGGGTGCTTCCTTGTAGGTTTCCAAAGCAAACCCCAGCTAGAGGAGATTTATGGAAGACAAACGGCTGAGGCCATGCTTGACCTCTTCAATACCAAGGTCTTCTTCCGCTGCACCGAACCTTCAACTCAAGCGTGGGTTTCTAAAGTCCTTGGAGACAAGGAAGAAATTGAGCCTCAAGAGAACATATCTTACGGCGCCAACAGCATGCGTGATGGGGTGTCCCTCAGTCACCACACCCGCCAAAAGCCATTGGTTATGCCGACAGAGCTCTCTCAACTCAAAGATCTTGAAGCTTACATCAAGTTGCCAGGAGATTATCCTTGTACAAAATTGCAGATGAAATATCAAAAGCCTTCGAATTCAAGTGTGCCAGCTTTTCTGCTGAAGCCAGAGAAAAAAAGGTGCTATGGAGAGACTCAGGTAGCTGAAAAGAAGAAGGCGGTAGAAGAGACTCTCGTGGTTCCTGAAGATTCAGAAGAAGAGTTGGTTTGAAAGATCTCACTCCTTTGCGGTATATTGATGGCTCTTATCTATTGGCCGCTTGAGTCTCATATGTACTGCTCATACCCCTCATACACACTGTATTGACTATCTCATTATTCTGCTGTTAAAAAGCCGAAAGAAGTAAAATTAATTAAAGAAAGATTTTTTTATGAAACAATTAGGCCGGTATGGAGATAAAATTGTTATACTTTTTGTCCTTGGCTTAAGTGCACTCCAATTATCCGGGTGTGCGACACCAGCGGAAGTTTCAAGCATGACAGTTCATGCGGATCAGAATCTACAAGCTCCAACTGCTTCTCCTTATTTTAATAATATAAGCACTTTACCGGTAACAGGAGGTTCAGAAACAGATCCGTTGTGGACTTCGCAAGTAGCTTCAGAAGATTTTCAGTCTGCGCTTAAAAACACATTAAGAAGCGCCAGATTATTAGGCTCACCAACAGACGCGCGCTATCAATTAGCCGCAACAATTATAGCGCTTGATCAACCTTTGATAGGGTTTAACATGACTGTCGCCATGACCGTTGATTATCTTCTTAAAGACAAGCTAACAGGAACGATCGTTTTCAACGAGAAAATCAATTCTTCTTACACAGGTACGGTTGGGGAAGCTTTTGTTGGCGTCACCCGATTAAGAATAACGAATGAAGGAGCAGTGAGGCAAAATTTTAATTTGTTTTTGAGGCAACTCTTAAAAATATAATTTTGTGTCACTCTTTTTATTAAGCGTTGATGAGTTAAACCACTCTCGTGGCACGTTGGTAAGTCTATGACTTACTGCCATATCTAAAGCCCAAAGGGCAGTTATTCACTTATCAAAGAACGAAAATGGGTTCAGAAAAACAGGCGCCATCCGCCTGTTTTTCTTTTCCTTCAGCTTACCAAAACAAAAGTGGAAAACAGAAAACTTCCGTCAAATAGCCAATTAAATCTTAATCAATAACTAACTCTTCCATCGGAATATGATCAACTTTATGCAATATTGCTTGCTCTTCCGCAATCGCGCGAAGTTTTTCAGGGTTTGAAATTCGTTCTTGCATATCTTTTAGCCAATGCTCAAGGCCTCCATATCGTTCTCGCCATTCGGGTTCCCATTTAGCAAACTCTTCATATCCCCATTGTAAAGCCGCTTCAGCCTTCTCTTTTTGGCCAGCCCAAGCAGCAATGAGCGCAGGGTCTTGAAGCAAATCAATGACTGATGAACCTTCTTTTTCTACATATTTTTTATAGGCTTCTATAATCATATTTAAGCTGATAGGCCCTTCTAAAGGC
>JBEPVR010000111.1:0-3914 GCA_041690915.1 Alphaproteobacteria bacterium | reverse complement strand
TAATACCATTTATCAAAAATAAGTGACAAATTTTGGAGATATGGTATTCTTCCTAGGAAAGGGAGAAAAGCATGAAGGTGAATTGGTCAGATGACTTTGAACTACTTTATAAAAAAATGGGGCAGCAAAAATATGGGATACGATTATTAGCCTTATGGAAGATCCAATCAGGGGCGCCTGAAACGAGTGTTTGCGAATTTTTACATAAGACCCATGCAACAATTCGAAAATGGCGACGAACTTATGAAGAAGAAGGGTTAGAAGCTTTACTAAGGATCCGGTCTGGACGAGGTCGCAAATCTCGACTTTTGAAGACGGAACAGCTCAAAAAAGATATTGAAACCCTTCAGGAAAAGCGAAATGGGGGTCGCATCCGATGCCAAGATATTGTTGAGATGGTTTCTCAGAAGTATGGTGTGCATTATAGTCAATCTGGGATGTATCATGTGCTTAATCGTCTTAATTTTTCTTGGATAACGTCCCGCTCAAAGCACCCAAAACAGGATCCAGAAGCTCAAGAGGAGTTCAAAAAAAAATTTCCTTGAGTATGCTCAGAATTGCCTTCCTAAAGGTGTTTCGCTTGAGCAGGTGGATATTTGGTTCCAAGATGAAGCCCGTGTCGGCCAACAGGGAACACAGACGAGGATATGGGCACGAAAAGGCACAAGACCACGTGTTGTTAAGCAACAACAATTTTTATGCCAATATATTTTCGGAGCGGTATGCCCTACACAAAAATCGTGTGCTGCTATTATTGTCCCCTGCGCTAATCACCAGGGATTGGAGGAGCATCTTAAAGAAATCTCATTCCATATTCCAGAAGGAAGACATGCTGTTGTGGTAATGGACCGAGCTGGTTGGCACACAAAGCTGAATATAAAAGTTCCCTCTAATATCTCCTTCCTCTTCTTGCCACCTTATGCTCCAGAATTGAACCCTCAAGAAAACGTTTGGCAGCATCTAAGGGATACTTATCTTGCTAATCGTGTCTTCCATTCCAGCGATGACATTATCGATATTTGTTGTAATGCTTGGACTTCCTTTGCCAATTCTCCCTCCCTTATTTCTTCTATAACTTCTAGGCCTTGGGCGTCCTTACATTAATACTTATTTTTGATGAATGGTATAATCAAGTATGATGACAATAGGGGATGGCCACGGTTATTGACTGTTCGGCTTAAATAAATCATTCAAAGTGGCATGATCAGATATAATTTCTTCTGAATACATCGTTCTTTTTAATCCTCCAGATGTAATCATAGCTATGAAAATCTGTTTTTTTGTATGGGTATATTTACGGTAAATTTCTGCTTTTTTTAGCAGGATCTTAGCGAATGACTTATCAATTGTGAACGGTTGTTCATTATATTTTATTTCGCAGATGGTTACGACTCCATCTGGACGATCAAACAATAAATCAACTTGTGCCCCCTCCTCAATCTCACCACGCTTAGGAACATACCTCCACGAGCCAGATTCTGCCCCAGGGTCTATCGCTAGAGCTAAACGGATGTTTTGCAAATGCTTGTAACATACAGCCTCAAAAGCATAGCCTGCCCAGCTTTTCCAATTGGGAAGTTTTGATTTTGATAGCCAATACCCCTCCGATTGGTTTTTCTTTTTTATGGACGTTAAGTTGGGCTCAATCCAATGGAAATAAAATAATGTATATTCATCGATGACCTTGTAATATATACCCTTCTCTTTGTGCCCATATGGGATAAAACTTACGATAAACCCCGCATCTTCAAGTTCTTTTAAGCGATGAATTATTCTTCCCCCTGGCGGTGTTTTGCTTTCTTTTATGAGCTGAACCTGCCCAATTCCATAGCGGTGACTCGCTATGATTCTACAGAGTTTTAAATATATATCTGATTCATTAAATAGGGAGGTAAAGAGCCGTTCGAATTCACCGAAGAGAAGCCCATTTTTTTGAAAACAAAGCGCATCTATAAGTTGAGAGGCGGATTTTCCTTTCTCTATTTGTGTCAGATAATGAGGAACCCCTCCTACGACTAAGTATAACTCTAAGATTTGGTGGTGGTTAAGCTGTATCCCTTGGGATTTCAAAAACAGTTTTGTTTCAGCTAAATTAAAGGATTCGAGGCGAAGTGAACGGGTAATTCGATTATATAAACCACCCTTATTATTAATTATATTTTCTATCACCCAAGAAGCGGATGATCCACATACAACCAACTTTACACGAGGATCATGTACCCAATAACGGTTCCAATAATAATCAAGAGCTTTCAAAAGCCCTGACCTTTTGGTTGCCATCCATGGAAATTCATCGAAGAAGAGAACGATTTTCTTATTTTTGGACAGCTGCTGCATAGCCTTTGTTAGTTCTTCAAAGGCTTCCATCCATCGTTTGCTGGGAGCTATATTAGCTCCTTTGTAAAAGGTGGTTCCAATTTGCTTATTAAATTGCTCTAGCTGGTCTGTTAGTTTTCCATCTTGAATTCCGGTTACATGAAAGAATGCACAAGACGTCTGCGTAAAAAAATTTCGTATCAGGTAAGTTTTCCCTACTCTTCTTCGTCCGTAAAGAGCTAAAAATTCTGCTTTGCCAGAGTTTAGAAATTGGTTGAGAATATCCTTTTCTCTTACTCTGCCAATAATTTTGTTCATTTTATCCCCCGCACATGCCATTTATAGTTTTACTATAAGCGGCACTTCATTCATCTATTTTTAATAGACATGCCACTTATCGAGATTTTATAAGCGGCGCGTGTATATAGTCAACATTAATCTGGACAGGTGCTATGAAACAGGCCTTTAGGGATCACATTTCGAGCTGGGGCTTTGCGCTCCCTCATCCGAATTATATCCTCCTTGGATCACATGTTTATCGTAAAATCAGTTCAAAAGACAATAGGGGATAGAACCTAAACAGGCGCCATCATTTCGGCTTCTTCTTTTCGCGCTTCTTCTTCTAAAAATGTCCATAAATTATTTATTCTTTGTGAGTCCCTGAGCTGACGGGAATATATGAAATAAAACCGTACATGAGGGGACGTGAGTTCAGGAAGGATTTGAACAAGGTTTTTGCACTTTTGAGCAACATAGGTAGGAAGACACGCAATGCCACTTCCGGCTTCAACAGCACGGGCAATTCCATATAAATTATTGATTGAAAGGTAAGGCTCTCGCTTGACGCCGGGAGGGGTTCCACAGGTTAAAAGCCAGTTCACATTATCAAAAGGGAGCATGCCTTTATCGCTAAAAACCACCAGACGATGACGATCAAAATCTTCTGATTTTATGGGAATGCCGAAGTTTAAAAGGTACGAACGGCTGGAGTAAATGTATAAATTGCGACACAACAATTCGCGATAAATAAGGTCTCTCTCTTCCGTCACTGACGAACTAATAGCAACATCCGATTCATGAACCGTCAATTCAATGGGATCATCGCTTAACCTTAAGGTTACGCGCATTTCAGGATATTGGGCTAGAAATTTATGGAGGCGCGGCGCTAACCAAGTCGTGCCAAATCCAATGGTTGAAGCAATTTTTAATGTCCCTTGAGAAACCTTAATTTTTTCAGTAATTCTAACTTGAGCCACGGCAAGCTCAGTAAAAACCTCCCGTGCTGTTCGAAATAAAAGCTCCCCTTGTTCCGTTAAGATAAGTCCCCGTGCGTGACGGTGAAAGAGAGGGACTCCCATGCGGTTTTCAAGTGTACTAATTTGTCGACTAATGGCTGATTGGCTGATTTCGAGACGGGAAGCTGCTCGGGTAAAACTTCCCGATTCGGCCACATTATAAAAAACCCTCAGCTTATCCCAATCCATCGTTGTTTAGGATACCCCTTCCTCTTGTAAAAAGGTAGCCGCATCAAGTGCTCCCATGCAGCCCATCCCAGCGGCGGTGACGGCCTGTCTATAAACCTTATCCCGCACATCCCC
>JBEPVR010000110.1:0-3990 GCA_041690915.1 Alphaproteobacteria bacterium | reverse complement strand
GGAACCCTTCAAGATCGTCTTCCGAAAGAGTTTGTTTTAAAAGGAATCAAAACGGATAACCTTACTTCTTTCAAGAAGTGTCACACTTTGTCTAAACTAATCCACATTATGTAAGGACCACTGTAACAGTGCATTTGTACGAGGATAAAACCCTCGCTGTTTTTTATGGTCACTTGTGTTTAGGTCAATATGACGAACAGGGAAACCTCAAAAAAGAAAAGGAGGAATTATGCGATAAAATAGCCGCTTAATCCCCCATGAGATTCGTTCAGGCCTACGACCTTCACTCCTCTCATGGGGGATAAATCGGACAACTGACGTGTTAATTAAGTCGGCCACCTTCACGTGTTATTGACACAAATAAATCAGGATAGAAGCGATCCAGCCCTTGTTTGAACATCGAATAGAGAGGGCAGCTCAATGTTTTTTTCCAAAGATTATCTTATGTGTTAATTGGCGTGCAAAAATGACCCCCTAAAGAGGGAAAAAGTTAAGAAAAACCCCCTAAATCAACTTCTAAAATCTAAAAAACCACGTCAAAACTCGCTTCAACCCCTTCAACTCTCCTTACATAGTGGCCAAATACTCTGACGAGTCCAGGTATTGAAGATATTATAACGACGACGACAACGGCGTTAAGAATACCGACTATAAATTTGGAACAAGAGTTGTTATCTAAACGTATAACAGAGATAGAAGCAACTATAGCCGCCTTTAGAGCCGCTAAGGTCCGTGAAGTAGAATATGAAATTCTAAACGATGAACTAATTCGCCTTAAGACTCAACGTCGCTTTAACTGATAATTAACATCCCTCCCCACTGTGCGCCTCAGTGCGCACAGAGGAGCATTAATTAAATTTTCTATACATCTAAGTCTCTTACAAATTGAGCATTTTCCTGAATATATGTAAACCGCTTTTCAGGATTACGCCCCATAAGATCCTCAACGAATAGGGTTATCTCTGGTGATTCCGCTTGTGGAGGCAAGAGCACACGCTGTAAAACGCGCTTTTGGGGATCCATAGTGGTTTCCTTGAGCTGAACGGCAGGCATTTCTCCAAGTCCCTTAAAGCGACTAATATCCACTTTTTTAACGCCTTTGAACTCAGCGGCTAAAAGCTTTTCTTTGTGCACATCATCATGGGCATAAATGCTTTTCCCTCCCGCGGTAAGACGGTACAAAGGAGGTTGGGCCAGATAGACATGCCCTAATTCTACGATGGGCCGCATCTGTTGAAAAAAGAAGGTGATGAGAAGAGAGGCAATGTGTGCTCCATCCACATCCGCATCAGTCATAATAATAATTCGTTCATAGCGTAGATTTTTAGGATTACACTCTTTTCCGGCTCCGCACCCCAGAGCCAAGATCATATTAGCAATCTCTTGATTAGCTTTCATTTTGTCCACAGTGGCGCTTGCCACATTCAAGATTTTTCCTCGGAGAGGAAGAATCGCTTGTGTTTTTCGATCTCGGGCTTGTTTCGCAGACCCCCCGGCCGAATCTCCTTCCACCAGAAAAATTTCCGTTCCCTGAGCCGACTCAATACTACAATCGGCAAGCTTGCCTGGAAGTCGTAGCTTACGTGTTGCCGAAGCTCGACTCACATCCTTAGACTGCTTACGACGGAGGCGCTCTTCCATTTGCCCAACAACGAAATCAAGCAAGTTGAGAGCGGCTTCGGGGTTAGCCGTTAACCAATGATCTAAGTGATCCTTAAGGCTAGATTCAATTAGCCGGGTTGCTTCTTGTGAAACAAGCTTTTCTTTTGTTTGGCCTTGAAATTGAGGGTTCCTCAAGAATACAGATAAGACGCAAGACGTTCCTGCAAAACAATCCTCAGCTGTCAATTGAGCTGTTTTTTTATTCCCCACACGATCTCCATAGGCGCGAAGGCCACGAACAATGGCTTGGCGAAAACCATTCTCATGAGTGCCCCCATCGGGAGTCATAATCGTGTTACAATAAGAGGTACAAAACCCTTCCCCCTCCAAAGCCCACGCCATGGCCCATTCAACATGCCCCTCCCCTTCGGCAAAACTTGCCTCACCTGTAAACGGTGCCGGGGTTGCAAGGGGAACCCCTTCTAAGGTTTCCTTCAGATAATCCGAAATGCCCCCGGGGAAATGAAATACCGCTTGAGGCGGAATATTGTCCGCACATAATGATTCATCACATTGCCAATATATTGTAGCGCCCTTAAAAAGATAAGCTTTTGAACGAGCCATCTTATAGAGGAGGGAAGGTTTAAATTTAACGTTTTCTCCAAATATCTTAGGGTCAGGCCAAAAAGTGATCTGAGTTCCCTTCCGATGAGGGCTTGCTCCCTTGTGTTCCAAGAGCGTAAGGGGGTGCCCCTCCGCATAGTCTTGGCGCCATCGTTCGCGATTTGAAGAAACTTCAACGATAAGGCGCTCAGACAGAGCGTTCACAACGGAAAGTCCTACACCGTGAAGACCACCGGCAGTCTTATAAGATTTTCCTCCAAACTTGGCACCCGAATGCAAAGTCGTCAAAATAACTTCAAGAGCGGATTTATGAGGAAATTTGGGATGAGGATCAATAGGAATTCCACGACCGTTATCTCGAACCGAAATAGATCCATCGCTTTGTATCATAAGGTCAATTCGATTGGCATGGCCCGCAACGGCCTCATCCATTGCATTGTCTAGAATTTCGACCACAAGGTGATGGAGCGCTCGCTCATCCGTTCCTCCGATATACATACCGGGACGACGACGGACGGGTTCTAACCCCTCCAAGACTTCAATATCTTTGGCAGAATAGTTCTCTTGAGTCGCCAGAGATTTGGAAAAAAGATCATTCATGCTGGCATTATAGCAGTGTTGGAATACAAGAGTACAGAAGTATTCCAGGCGCGTTTTATCCTTACGAAGCGGCTTTTTCTAAGTGTGCTGGGCGTGCGGGTGAAGTTGCGTGATTCTCGCTAGAATCTCTCAAGACATATCCGCGCCCCCAGACAGTTTCAATATAATTGATCCCATCCAGGGCATCACAAAGCTTCTTTCGTAATTTGCAGATAAAGACATCTATGATTTTGAGCTCAGGCTCATCAATCCCCCCATAAAGATGATTGAGGAACATCTCTTTCGTCAAGGTAGACCCTTTACGCAGAGACAATAGCTCTAAGATGGAGTATTCCTTCCCCGTTAGACGAACAGGGTTGCCATCAATTTCAACAGTGCGTGCTTGCAAATTCACAATTAAACGTCCTGTGCGAATAATGGATTCCGCATGGCCTTTGGAACGGCGAATAATCGCTTGCACGCGGGCCGTTAGCTCATTTTTATTGAAAGGCTTTGTCAGATAATCATCTGCTCCAAATCCCAAGCCTTTAACCTTATCTGAAATCTCGCTTAGCCCCGAAAGAATGAGGATAGGAGTGAGAATATGAGCCGCTCGAAGGCGTCTTAAGACTTCATAACCATCCATGTCAGGTAACATGATATCAAGGATGATAAGATCATAATCATAGAGTTTCCCAATCTCCAGGCCATCTTCTCCAAGGTCTGTTGTATCAACAACAAATCCTTCTGCTCGCAAAGTCAATTCCACAGTTTTTGCCATCGATGAATCGTCTTCGACTAATAGAACGCGCATTGTCTTCCTCCCTGTAGAAACGATGAATTTTTATATTGCCCCAATGGCATTAATCTTTATTTATTAACTTTTAGCAACCTTTCAGTTAATTTTTCGTTAATTTTCTACTGTTTAGAAAAAATATTGGGACATTTAACTAAAGGACGATGATATGATATGCTCTCCTTCCCCCAAAGGAGGTAAGAAAAATTTCAATCTACAAGATAGATTAAAAGCGCTCATACAGGGGTTTGCAAGCGTGCTCTATGCTTATTGCGGTGGATAAATGGGGAAAGATTGCTCGTCTTTATAAGGTAAGTACAGGAGCTGTTTTAAAGTGGATTCGTGTAGCAGCTTTGGAACCGGGTCCTCTTAATTGCTGTCTCTTATAC
>JBEPVR010000109.1:0-4240 GCA_041690915.1 Alphaproteobacteria bacterium | reverse complement strand
GTCTTCTTCTGACCGACCTTATTTAAAAATTCTTGAGCGGCTTGATCCCCACTTTGTAGGTTCTTCCAAGAACCTGCCACACAACCCTCTAAAAGAGGAAAGACTAAAAGAATAAAAAGCGTTTGAATAAATCGTATCACTTTGACTCCTTTTTTTGTAAAAGAGTCATCGCCTCAACTTTAAGATCTCCCATCTGAGAGAAGGTCTCCAATGCATAACGCGCACTGACATGGCCTTGCATACGATCATGAAGAGGCGTTTGTATGCGCTCCATAGCATGCAATTGAAAGGGGTTTGTGAGGATAAATATTGGAACAGCTCCCACAGCAAAGAGCGTAAAAAGCTCAGGATCAATAATGAATCCTTGTCCTGTTTTCTGAATGATCTTTTGCAAAGCTTTCGCAGTTTTCGTGTAGCTCCCGTCTACAAATCCCCTTAAAACAAGAGTTGCATCAAATTGTTTGGCATCTTGAGCCAAATTCAGAAGAGCTTTTTCTCCTAAAGAAAAGGAGACAAAGATGTAGAGCTCTCCACGACTTGTGTCGTTAGAGACCTCTGTCAAGCTCTGAGCGTTGTTCTTTTGAGCTTGCTTTAATTCTGTAACGGTCGCTTGAAAAGTTTTGCTGTTTAAGATCTCATCATTTTTCGTGAGAATATGTTCTTGGAATTCTTGAAAATCTTTTGCTTCTTGAAGGGCTTCAACTTTCTTAAGAGACTCTTCTTGCAGTTTAAGAATATCCGCATCATTGAAGAATTTTGTCTGACAGGATTTATTCTGATTTGTATTAACAGCGTCCACCTTACAGGCATTCGTCTTGAGAGAGGTTTCCGTCTTGTGGAAAACAACAGCATGAATAAAAGCGGAGCCTTCATGAGGGAATATCACAATGAGAGAGGCCATAAGAGCCCTTGAAATCAAAGGAGGCAGCAATTGCGTTTCCTCCAAATTAGGTATCCAAAATCTTCCCCCTTATAGGGAAACTCGCGGGCACTTCCCCAAATGACTTCGCTCCTTCCTAAAGGATTGCAGGCCATAGGCCCTCGTGTTGTGGGGCGTGGGTAGGTCATTTGGGTTTTGTATTGGGTCTTTTTAATGACGGGCAGGACATATTTATCGCAAATCTCTGCATTGCTTGTGCCGCTTGTTCCCATAAGCAGTAGCTCACGATGAAGCTTTGCCATCATTCGTTGTGTCATCAGGAGACTTGCTTGCACGCCTCCGTTGTGAGCTGGATTATTGCCAGTAAAGGGATAGAGACTCCCCTGACATCCCCCACACCAAAAGAGAGCATTTAGGGGAAATTTAATCGTTGCCGCAGCACAATCAGCGGCACACGCTGCTTGTGCAATGGGGTTTCCAAAGAGAACAGCTTCCGGATTGAGAATAAAAGAAAGCTCATCCTCATTCCAAAGAGGGTCAAGCTCTGTAATATAGGCAACATCAAAGCTCTGCTTTTCAAGACAGAGAAAATCAACCAACAACTCAAGCCAATAAATTACAGGATAAACATACCAATGGACTTGATAAAAACTATGCTGGGTTCTGCGTTCCCCACCCGCTCCATGGATGCCATGGTTAACCAAACTTTTTCCCAATTGTATTCCACCCATGCTAACCATACAGAAAGGAATCCGGGTGATGTCGATAAGCCTTGCAGGCTCCCAAAACCCGACCGGAATGCCAGGGATAGAAATCGGCCCCTTTGGACACCAGCAGGGAATTTTGCTGGGGTTTTTTGTATCTTCTCTTCCTCCTTTATTTACTTTGACAGGACCTATGCTAATTGGAAAAAGACAAGACCAGCAGATTTCAGTGATGGGGTTAACAAAACGTCCATGGCAGGTCTTTGCGTCAGCTGTGGTCATTGAAGTTAACAGAAAGAGAATAAGGAAAAGAGCCTTCATTGATGATCCTCATTTTCCATTTTAACTTCTTCAACGCGCAAACGGAGGCCCTCTTGTGTCACAAGAGCTGGAACATGTTGAATACCTAGTTTTTTTGTAAGAATCCCTCCCTGATCAAAATACACAGGCACTTTCCATGCCTCTGAAAGAGATAAGGGGGCTCCCTTAACAAGGATCAGCTTTACGGGCCCATTCTGAAGTTTTTGCTGCGCCCATGCTTTTTGTGACACATCGTCTTCATCGAAGAACAAGAGGTCATGAGAAAGAGTGACCGTCTCAAGAGGATTAATCTTGGTTCCTTTCTTGTAAAAAACCTTCCCCGTGTGGTCTTTAAGATCCTCTTCACCCACATAAGTTGGATCAAAATAAAAGGTTCGATTTTCTTGTGCTCTTGTAATTCCTTCAACAGGCTTTGGCCTTTCAACAGCGGCTTTTGTTTTCTTTTGGAGCTCCTGATTGCGCTTCTTTAATTCTCCCCTTTCTTCCATCCCTTTCAGCTTTCGTTGAATCAAGACAATAGGATCTTCTTCTTCAATGGGGTAAATGACTCCACGCGTTCCTAGGTCGCGCGCTAGCGCGGGAGCCAGTGTAGCAGTAACGCAGTGTAGCAGTAGTGCAGAGCAAAAGATTTTAGGCGTGAGGCATCGTTTTATCAACGCAAAGGCCATTATTCTGCTATACTGATTTCTGCGCCACTGCAATACTGTACTCACCATGCGAATAAAGCCTTCCCCCAAATCTTCTCACTCGGAACAAGCCCAAATTCTTCATATCGTGAATCAAAACTATTGGAATTGTCGCCAGCCACAAACACATAACCTTCGGGAACAGAACTGGCAGAAATGGGTGTAAGAGGCTTTCCATCACCCGTCTTTTTAAGCAACGGGAGTGTTGTTGGTTCACGTGTCTTAGACACACGCGTCTTAGACACGGATGTCTTAGACATGATTCTTACTTCCCTTTTGCCTTTTAAGATGAGATCTCCAGGAAGACCTAATACGCGTTTGGAAAAATGTTTCTCTCCTACATAAGCAGGTGCATAGCCTTGAATGGAAACAATATCTCCCCGTTTGATGTCTGTGTTTTCCACCAATGGATGATGGGAAGTTTTAAGAAATAAAATGTAATGAATCCCCACGAGACTATTGGAAACGCATTCCTGAAGCTGGGTAAATGTGACCACACCCCAGCAGAGAATGGAGACAGCACAGACTCCTAAAAAGTATTGCAGATATTTTTGTTTCATGAGGGTTCTTCCTCTTCCTGCAATGCGGTTTCTTTATGAGAACGTCCGAAATCTTCTAGGAGATGAAGGTGGCTTTTTACATCAATTGTATAATCTGGAAGTTCAGAAGCGGATTTAGTGTCAAGAAGATTAACTTTCTTCTCCTCTCTCACTTGATCTATGGCTTCATGTAAACGTTCAAGGAAGAATAGCATAGGCATGTCCAAATCCTCTGGAGCTAAGGATTTTTCTCGAACCAGAGACTCAAGAAATTTGGCATGCTCTTGAAGGATCTCAGCCGCATCTACAATCCCCAAACCTTCATAGGGCCTTATGGTATATCGATAAGAGAAAGAGGAGTCTCTTGAATCTAAGAGTTTAGGGCTTAAATGTATGGTCAAGAAAAACGTTATTATTCCTCCTGCTATCATTCCTATAATAATGCTGGCGAATTCTAAGAGAAAAAAAGAAAAGTTGTATTTCTTTGGGGTTTTGATAGGGAATTCTTCAGTCATGATGTTTCTCCAATGCGACTTTTTGAATGGCGTCTTTAAGGCTCCAGCCTTGGGTGATAAGACTTTGAACGGCTGCAAATTCTTCAGCCTTGGTTGAGTAAAGAATTTTAGAAAAATCGTCGAGAAGGAGGCGTCCGACAGCAAATCCTTTAGGGCCTTTAATCATGATTTCGGCATATTTGCCTTGTTCTGTTCGGAGAGACCTCAATGTACGTTCCATGGCAGGATCCATCGCAAGGCGATCTGAGTTTTTGAGGAGCTTGATAGATTCGTCCTTTTGCGAGAGAAGACACATCCAATCCGCATTATCAAAGGCGGCTTGTGCCCCAGGGGTTGTATAAAAGTCGTTAACGGATTGGGTTCCTACAATGAGGCCTCCATAGTATTTTCGAAGACGTCTTGCCGCTGTTTCAATAAAGACACCCGATTGTCGTCCTCTTAGCATGTCCCAAGCTTCATCAAGAATAAGGCAGGAGGGTGTTTTTCTGTCGCCCATGTAGACAGAGTTGGTAATTTGTAAGATCACCATTTGGACAATGACAGACTGAAGATCTTTGCGTTCTTTAAGTTCTTCAAGTTCAACCACCACCAAGGT
>JBEPVR010000108.1:0-4265 GCA_041690915.1 Alphaproteobacteria bacterium | reverse complement strand
CTTTTCCCCTAAAAGAAAGGCATGAGTATTACAGAAGATCACTTTCGCAAAACGCTTGGGCTGTTTCCTACAGGGGTGACAGTCGTTACAGCGTCTCATGAGCAAGGGCAAGATATAGGGATTACGATTAGTTCTTTTACATCTGTTTCGTTGAATCCGCCTCAAATTTTATTTTGTCTTTCTAAGCATTCCAAAACCATGGCAGCTTTTGAGTCATTACAGTATTTTGCTGTTAATATTTTAAATATAAATCAATCCTATCTTTCAGATGGTTTTGCCAAACATATTCCCCTCGACTGGGAAAGGGTAAAAACTCATCGCCATCCTGCAACAGGATGCCTCTTACTTTCCGATACTTTAGGGTCTGTAATTTGCGAAAAGGGCGCTATGTACGAAGGAGGAGATCATATGATTATTTTGGGTAAAGTTATCGATCTTGTTGCAACCCCTCATGAGCTCCCCTTGGTTCGTCAAAGAGGGCAGTATCTAACGACTCAACCTCTTTTCAGCGAATCTTCCCTATCTTATAAGGAGATCAAGGCATGTCAAAAAATTTAACAGAACGCTTGAAGAACCTTAACCATCAAGCCGATTGGGTGGGCCTTAGAGAGGTCAAAGAAACCGCTCAACATTGCGTTGCTCGAAATGGTAAATTTGAGCAAAATAGCACCACTTGCAATCATGGATTGATGATTGAAGTTTTACTTGACGGGCACTTTGCTTATTGTGGAACAGCCGATCTAAGCGATCAGGCTTTACAAGAAGCTTGTGATCGAGCCGTTCATCTGGCCCGACAGATGTCTTCATGGAAGATTTTTCCTTTTAGCCTGGCCCATCGTCCAACTTCCATTGGGCAATACCAATCACCTGTTCTCATTTCATTTCCCGCCCCCATGGGGAGGGAAATTATGGAACTTTTGATCGATGCTACCCAAAAAATGAAAGTCTCTGACAAGATTGTCAATTGCAGAGCGCAAGCCTTCTTTATAGAAAAAGAAATCACTTTGGTAAGCAGTTCAGGATCTCATATCCACCAAAAAATCTGTTCGATAGCTTCTAATTTATCTGCAACTGCTCAAGACGGAATGGAATCACAAACGCGTACATCAGGATCTCCCTGTCAGCAAGGAGGGTTTGAACTTTTAAAGGAACAGATTTCAGACGAGGAAGCTGAACGTGTGGGCAAAGAAGCCCTTGAATTGTTGAAAGCCGAGCAATGTCCAACAGGTGTGTACGACTTGGTCTTAGCGCCGGATCAACTTTATCTCCAAGTCCATGAATCGATTGGTCATCCTTTGGAGCTTGATCGCATCTTAGGAGATGAACGAAATTATGCCGGTTGGAGTTTTGTTCAGCTTTCTGACTTTGGACATTTACAATATGGGTCTCCCTTGCTCAATGTCGTCTTCGATCCTACTCTGGATGGTGAATATGCCTCCTATGCCTTTGATGATACGGGACTCACAGCCACACGCGAATACCTCATCAAGGAGGGAGTTCTATTGCGGGGGCTGGGAGGGTTGGATAGCCAAAAACGAGCGGGTGTGCCTGGGGTTGCTTCGACGCGCGCCAGTTCTTGGAATAGACCCCCCATCGATCGTATGGCAAATATTAACATTGAAGCGGGAGAGTCCACTTTTGAAGACATTATTGGGGGGGTGGAGCGTGGTATTTTTATGTCGACCAATGCATCGTGGTCTATTGATGATTATCGCCGTAAATTTCAGTTTGGGTGCGAATATGCAAGACTTATTGAAAATGGCAAGCTAACGAAAATCCTTAAGAATCCCAATTATCGAGGGGTAACTTCTACTTTTTGGCATAATTTAAAAAAAGTAGGGGATTCTTCCACTTTCAAAATCTGGGGAGCCTCTAATTGTGGAAAAGGAGAACCCAACCAAATGATTCAGGTCGGTCACGCTATTCCCCTCTGTTTATTCGAAAACGTTGAAGTTTTCGGGGGTACATCATGAGGAACGATAAAAGACCACTCCAAAAGCAAGCCTTAAAAGTTTTGAGTGAGACTCTTTTTCAAGAACTTAAGGCGAATGAACATCTGACTTTATCCTATTCGGGAGAAGACTCTTTATTTATAAGGGTTAACCAATCTAAAGTTCGTCAAGCAACAGACATAAATCAAGGTTATTTATCCCTGAATTTTATCTCTGGTCAGCGCAGCACAGAGATCACCTTTTCAATAAGTGGTCACCTTGAAGTTGATTTAAAGGATGCACAAAAAGCTTTAAAGCGTTGTCGTGAGGAATGCCAGAGGTTACCTGAAGATCCTTATATCGTGTTTCCCGAAGCAGGAGAAAGTAGTGAAGAGGATCATTATGGTTATCTCCCTCCCGTCGAAAAATTACCAGAAACCTTACTGACATCCGCAAAGTCTGAAGATTTAGCTGGCTTATTTACCGCAGGCGTTTTGATGAGAGCTTATCTGAATTCAAAGGGCCAATCTCATTGGTTTTCAACGGAAAATTTTTACTTTGATTATTCTCTTTATACGCCCACTCAAAAGGCCATTAAAGCCACTTACGCGGGCAACGAATGGGATGATGCTGCCTATTTAATAAATCTCCAGCAAGCCAAAGAGCAATTAAGAAGTCTGGAAAAAACCCCGAAGAAGCTGACCCCAGGAAAATACAGAGTTTATTTTGCCCCTGCAGCTGTAGCTGACCTTGTGAAGGGATTTTCTTGGCTCGGAATTAGTGGAGGAGCTTTGATGCAAGGCCGCTCTCCCCTCAAAAAGCTATCCGAAGGAGAGGCAAGCTTGTCTCCCCTCTTTTCCTTAGAGGAGGATTTTCATCAAGGACTAGTCCCAAGATTTAATGAATTTGGAGAAATCTCTCCTCTCACCGTCTCATTGGTTCACCAAGGAAAGCTAAATTCTCCTTTGATTAACCGTCGAACAGCTCAAGAATATCATCTTCAATCCAATGCCGCGAATGCTCATGAAACACTGCGCTCACCGCGAATTCACCCCGGCAACCTGAAAGAAGACCATATCCTTTCTGAGTTGGGGACAGGATTGTATATCTCAAACCTCCATTATTTAAATTGGAGTGATCTCCAAAATGGTCGAGTAACGGGCATGACCCGCTATGGGTGTTTTTGGGTTGAAAAGGGTAAGATTGTTAGCCCCATCCAAGATATGAGATTTGATGACACTTTGTATCATTTTTGGGGAGAAGGTCTTGAAGATTTAGGCAAAAATCTCACGCTGATTCCTACGGTTTTTAGCTATGAAGAGCGCAGTCTAGGGGGCGTTTCTGTGCCCGGCATGCTGGTAAATGATTTTACGTTTACGTTTTAACTTTTAAACTGGCTCAAAGAAAATCCGGCAGCTTCTAAATCTTCCATAATCAAATGTGTGTGCTCTCTTCCGCGGGTTTCAATCATAATATCAAGCTCCGCCATTTTAATGGGAATTTCATAAAGAAGCCGCTGGTATTTAATTTCTATAATATTACTTTGATGATGCGTAATGATCCCTGCCACTTTTTCCAAAACACCTGGGACATCATGAATTTGAATACGCAAAAGAGTCAGGCGACCTTCATGAATTTGACCGCGCATCATAATGGCAGAAACAATTCGCGAATCAATATTGCCTCCACTCACCACAACTCCAACTTTTTTCTGTGTAAAAAGAGAGGGAGTATGCAAAAGAGCCGCAAGGCCTGCAGCTCCCCCGCCCTCAACAATTATATTTTGCTTGCGGGCAAAAAGATCAACTGCACGTTCAATCTCTTCTTCCGTCACAATAATAATATCTTCAAGAAAATCTCTCAGAATCATTTGAGGGAGTTCCCCTGGATTTTTGACGGCAATTCCATCGGCAAGAGTTGCTTGTGCTTTTGAGGATTCTTTGGTTCCATATAGGGCATGAGACATGGAGGCATATCCCCCCACTTCTACTCCATAGATCTTGATATCAGATTTTAAAGCCTTTGCAGCTAAGGCAACCCCCGCGCATAACCCTCCGCCTCCAATGGGAATCAAGAGAATGTCAAGATCAGGACAAGCCTCTAGCATTTCAATTCCGATTGTTCCTTGTCCTGCAATCACGGTTGGATCATCATAAGGATGGATAAAGGTGAGCTTCTCCTCATGGGAAATCTCTTGCGCTATTTTCCGGGATTCCTCCAGAGTTTGCCCCCCCAAAATGACGCGCGCTCCCCGCTTTTCTGGATTTCCAACTGTAATAGGAGGGGTAAAAATAGGCTTAACAAGTGTTGCCGAGATTTGTATACGATGAGCAT
>JBEPVR010000107.1:0-4311 GCA_041690915.1 Alphaproteobacteria bacterium | reverse complement strand
AAGCTTATCGCGTTGTAACTTATTTGCACTATAATTTCTCTGATCCTCAGTGGTTAGACGTGGCTCCGCGAGAAGCATATTTAAAATCTCAATGCCGTCCTGGATATTATTCATAGGCGTGTGGGAAGAGATGAGATCATTGGAACTCCTTGGATCCAACAAAACGGAGGCAGACGGAGATGATGTAGGGGGAAGGAAAGCATTAAGCTCCACGTCATCAGAATACTCAAGGATGCCCCTTTCGTTTAATTGCTTGAGTTTCTGAAGTCGTGCTCGATTTGAGCTCAGATTTCTTTGATCTTCTGGGAAAGCAACAACCACTGTTAAAATATCAATTTCTTCTCGGACGTTATGCTTGTGTGTGGTTGTTGGGATTGGTGTTGTCAATCCAAATCCTCGACCTCCTCCCAATGCCCGCACAATGTGCGCAACGGGGGACATATCATCGCTACGGTAATCATTATTATCTGGGGTATAGCCGTATTCTGTGAAAGAAGAAGGAACCAAAGGTCGCGCAAAAGGAAATGCGCGTGGGGTTTCAGAAGGATTCGTACCACTCGAAGCTAAAGGCGGTAGCGGTAGTATAGGAGGTAAAGGGGTTTCTTTCGTTTTCCGAAGAAACTTTTGGGCGTCTTCAAGAGTTTGGAAAGGCTCTGAACGCCTCTCAAAGTTCTGAACCTTTATGAGTAGATCGGCTCCCTTTGTCCGCGTCTTTTCTTTGTCCGCGCTCAGCTTCGTGTGGCAAAGAGCTCTAAGCCCCCTTGTATCTGTAGGACTGGTCATCTCATCGATGGCGTTGTTCCACTGAACAGCCATCGTTTTTTCAGCAGCCGTAAAAGAAATTCCACAAAGAAGAGAGATTTTTAATATGTTAGAAAAATGATTCATATATACACCTATAAAATTGACATTAATAAAATTATTATACTTCTCATAGTAAATTATCTAAGTACTATCAAAAGAAAAATCAACCCTTTTGCTAATTTTTTTTAAAAAAGCAGTGGACTTGATGCAAAAGTATTGTGAATATTTTCGAGTCTTAAATCTTGAACAAAGCGTTTTTTAGTATTTTCGGACGAGAAAGAAATTTTTGAGTAGCAATTTTAAAGAAAAAGAATTATCTACTTAATAAGTATATTTTTTTAGGAGTATTTGGTATGAATAAATTTACGGTTTTTTCCTCTGTTCTTTTGGCGTCATCATGTCTTTTGACGCCTTCATCTATACATAGTCATTCATCTTTGATTAAAACAGTTAAAGATGTTGAATTGTGCAGAGAACATGGGCGCTCAAGGTTCATTGAAATAAAAGCACAAAACGAAGCAGACAAACTTCGCCTCTCCAATAAAGGAGATTTTACTGGGCCTGCTGACCGAATAAATCGTCGTCTCTTTTGTATACGTCAAGATAATGATGCTTTTTTTCATTCAATTGGTTTAACGCGAGATAGGGCTGTGGAGGAATTGCGCGAGTGTTCTCGCTATAGCGCGGTGAGAGACCTCGCTGCCGATGAAATTTATGAAACGTTTATGAATGGTTTTAGAGAGGGAGAAATTGACCCTCAAGATGATCTCCCTGCGGTAATGAAAGAAAAACGTGAATATCAAGATATTAAAGATAGCTTAAATGTTATTAAGGCTCTACAGGGCAGCGTAGAGCCTTGGGAGATGCAAGGCCTTAATCGTCAGATGGAAATAAGAATCAAAAATGAATATTGTAAGAATGAGGAAGTTTATCTAGATTATCTTAATTATCGCTTTGCCACCCATATGCCTATTCTTCATTTGCCAAATACACAAGGAACGACTTATATTGATGCTTTGGCTTATAGATATCATGCAGTATTCTCAGTTTGGAAATTTAATGAAACACGAGATTCCCTTGTTCTTGCGCATCACTATTCTCCACCACATGCTCGCGAAACTTGGGAAGTTCATCAGGAAGAGAATCGCGTTAGCCGAGTTGTAAAGGTAAATGATGCGGCCCTACTTGCTCAATCTACAATTGATGAAAACGTACATATTGACATGCTTAAAAATGAAGCGGGAACAAATTTAAACCTAAATTATCGTAATAAACTTGCTCGTGTTGAATTAGCAAGGCTGACGACTTTAGCAGGCGCTGATTTTGTTTCTGAAGAAAAACAAGCACAGTATCGAGACAAAATTCCAAACTTAATAAATATTATAGGAGAAAGAAATAAACTTCCAAGTATAAAAGCAAAAAGAGCTTATTACCAAGCCCGCCTTAAGGTAGTGCAGAATGAAGCAACTAACCTTCGTGCTAAAATTAACAAACGTTTTCAGGTTTTTTCTGAAGCACTGAGACAAGCAGCGATTACCAATGCGGGATTGCGGGCACAGATTGAAAGGACAGATAGGGAACAACGGGAGCATCAAGAGGTAGTTGTTCCTCAGCTTAGGCAAGAATTAGGTTTACTTGAAGAAAAAATAAATTGCTATGAAAGTCTTCTCCGCTTACTAGGCAATGATACTGCTCATGAACCTTCTCCTATGGATCTTGCGAACGCTCTTTTACAAATCACTTTGGATTATGGAGAGCGTGCAGAACGGCATGAACAAATGAGTTTGAATGCGGGGAGGAACGAGGAACAGCGAAGAGAAAGTAATCGTTTGTTTGAAGCAGTACGTAAGAAAAAAAGTCTTTATGGTGAACATTTTGATAAACTTCAAGAACAAATTTATCGTGATATTGATCTTCAACATCTCTTCAGGACGGAACAGGCTCAAACAAGGCTTAGGAGCCGTTTAGGTCAAAATCTTCAACTTGAGGACATTAGCAATTTTAATGATGACTATAGAAGAGTTCAGGAAGTTGTAGCTGCAGTAATGCAAGATGTACCGCAAACTGAAAAACGTATTGATCCAAGTCAACTAAGTGCTGATCCCTATTTAGGAGCGCATCCTGATATTGATGAAATCTATCCTGATGATATTTCTACTGGAAACTGGAAAAATTTTGAAGATGAGCTTAAAGCAAATATTCTTTCTTTTTTATTGCCTCCAGCGAAACGACATTTATTGGAGGGTGTGCATCTCCAGTTGCCTCCAATCCTAGAGGGAGATACGTCTGTTTTATTAAATCACGAAAGAGTTTATTTTTTAGATGATGCACGTCTTTCGCAAGAAGTTGAAGGCAACACCCAACAAAGTTTGACTTCAGCTTATCAGGCTATAAAAGATATATTCGCCCGCTTAGAAATATTTGCGGATTACGAACGTATGGCGCCTCAAAAACAACGTGCCCGGAAAAGAATTAAGCGCCTGGTTGGTATATTTATAAACAATGGACGGACAGAAGAAGATAATCAAGTTCAAGTAGATAGAAGAAGTAAACTACAAGCATCATTTATGCTTGGACAGACGAGTGGGCGCTGCCCTGATGGGATTATTGCGGGACTTGATGTTTTGGAGAGTGATCTTATTAAAGCAGAGAGTTCACTTGAAAGTGAAATAAGTTTTGTTTTATCAAATAATGCTCATAGCTTTTTTCAAAAAATTGGACTCTTGGACCCACACAACAGTGAATGGGTAACAAATGCTCCCCAATTTGCTAAACAACGTTTGTTTTTCTCTCTCCCTAACAAAGGGCAACCTCGAACAACCTTTTATGCGCTTCCTTACCAGGTTAGGGGGCAAGCAAATACAACACTTTCTCCTGAAAATATGATGAGAGTCTTTTTAAAAGGGGGGAATTTAAGTTATGGTCGTCAGACAATTACGTTCTCACCCTATAATGCCGACAGGATCGTCGATCTTTTCTATGATGCCTATAAACGTGGACTTCAACCAGCAGAGACGGGGCCTAAGCTAACTAAGGATAAGATTACGGACTTTATTAATAGAGATCCTTATTTAGAGCACCACTACACGCAAGCCGCAGAGCTTATGGAAGGAGGAGATCAAGTTAATTCAGTGTTTTTTGAAACAAGAAGGGTTTCAGCGGATGGTCAAGAATATAATAACCTCTTTTTTAAACGGGGATTTTTTGACTATCTTGCAGATAGGCTAGGGTATACTAAAGATCCATTAGAGACTTGGAAAGGACAACGGACCAGGTTTTTAGGAGGTCAGATTGATGAACTTCCAGATGGAGTGATCCTGAGACCAGTAGATGTCCCTGTCCCTGTAGCGCCAGTAGATGTAGAAAATCATGTAGTGCCGCTAGATGTCCCTGTCCCTGTAGAGCCAGTAGATGTCCCGGTCCCTGTAGCGCCGGTAGATATCCCGGTCCCTGTAGCGCCGGTAGATATCCCGGTCCCTGTAGCGCCGGTAGATGTCCCTGTCTCTT
>JBEPVR010000106.1:0-4380 GCA_041690915.1 Alphaproteobacteria bacterium | reverse complement strand
CCCTTCGGCTTGGGCGCTGGAGACGAGGTAATTTTCATGTTCAATGTTCAACGGGCTAGGGAATTGAACAATTGAACAAAATCATTAAAACTTTATTTTACAATGAGTTAGAGCGTTTGTTCGTTGAACAAAGGGTGAACAAAGTCTCAAAAATGTTTTTCAAGTAGTTTGGCCTGATTTTTTAACAAACGATTGAAATTGTAAAGAGGAATCACCTGAGAGGAGGCGCTCGACAGATACGGAGATTACCAATCTGATTTTAAAAATTTAATTTGTATGGAAGCTAACATGACCTTTGGGATTTTTTGCTTTATTAACATGAATATCAACATCATAATCTAAATAATTAAGAAATTTAAATAGACGCTCAGCCGTAAACCGGTAATATTGGCCATGTTTAAGTTTTGATATATCTGGTTGACTTACTCCAATTAACTTGGCAGCTTGGGCCTGAGTTAATTTTTTCTCAGATATAGCTTTATGAACACAGTAGGCAAGTTCGGCTTTCAGGAGTTCTTCTTTAGGGTGTTCAAATCCCAAGTCTTCAAACACGTTTCCTGAACTTTTTTCATAATCTTTATCTTTAATCATTTTCTATCTCCTTTATCAGCTTTAGTCTCTTTTCTAGTTTAACGATAGTTCATATTTTCCCAAAACGATGAAAAATTCAATAAGTGATTGAATCAACCAGGTCAGAGTTAAATTCATCTTCTTCAACTCCCCCATTGATGTAAAAATCCAAAGGCTTTATAAGAAAAGAAGGTAGATGGTGAAGGAAGAACCGAATGAAAAAGTGTCTTTTTAAAATTGGAAGTATGGCTGCACTTCTTTTGGCTGCTGGATGCAGTGATAAAGAAAAGCCTTATGTCGAGAAACCTGCCGATGACCTTTATTTAAAAGGTTATGAAAACATTATAAAGAATGACTATAAGGAAGCCGCCGAGTCCTTTGATGAAGTTGAACGGCAGCACCCCTATTCAGAGTGGGCAACACGTGGCCAGTTGATGTCCGCCTATGCCAATTATTTAAATGGAGATTATGATAAAGGGATTGCAACATTAGATGCCTTCATTCAACTCCATCCTGGATATACCCATATTGACTATGCCTATTATTTGAAGTCTCTTTGTTATTACGATCGCATCCTTGCAGTCACACGCGATCAAAAGAACACCCTTGAGGCCTTGAATGCACTGTCAGCCGTTCTCAAGAAGTTTCCCGACAGCAAATATGGCCGTGATGCTCAGATCAAAATGGATCTTGTTTATGATCACCTTGCTGGGAAAGAAATGGACGTTGGGCGTTATTATATGAAACAGCGCCTTTATCTTGCAGCGATTAATCGCTTTCAAACAGTTATTGATGCCTATCAAAGGACAACCCATGTGCCTGAAGCACTTCATCGGCTTGTAGAATGCTATTTATCCGTGGGACTTAAAAAAGAAGCTCAGATTGTGGCGGCTGTGTTAGGCCATAACTTCCCCGGAAGTGAATGGTACGCGGATTCCTATCTCTTACTTGAGGGTGAAGACTTACGACCTGAATGGATTAAGATGGAAGATGGTTCATGGCTTCAACGCCTATCGAACTTTAAAATATATTAAGGAATGTGTGAGCTTTCCCTGATTGGATAAGAATGAATGCTCGAATCTCTCTTTATCCGTAATATCGTATTAATTGAAGACCTTCATATTAATTTTGAAGTCGGTCTTTGTGTTTTAACCGGTGAAACGGGAGGGGGAAAATCCATTCTCCTGGATGCTTTAGGCCTTGCTCTTGGTGCGCGGGCGGAATCGCGTCTCCTTCGTCAAGGCGCTTTGAAAGCTCAAGTCACAGCAATCTTTTCTCTTCCTCCAGCCCATTCCCTCTGGGAAGAACTTAATGACCAAGGGATTGCTTATGAAGGCCACGAAGTGATCTTTCGACGTCATTTAGAGAGTGATGGAAAGAGCAAGTGTTTCCTAAATGATCAAGTCGTTAGCCAAACCCTGATGCGTCGGTTGGGTCAAGAGCTTGTGGAAATTCATGGACAGTTTGATCAATTGCTTGATGCTAAATCCCATCTCGCTTCTCTTGATGCCTATGGAAAAGTCGAACGCGGTCAAGTTCAAGATTCTTTCAAAGCCTATCAAGAAACGCGAGAGGCTCTGAAGGCCTTTCGAGAAAACCTGGCTAAATCGTTTGAACGCCAAACCTTTTTACGCTTTGCCATTGAAGAGATTGAAAAAATGGATCCCCGCCAAGGGGAGGAAGTAGACCTCGAATCTGAACGAGCTCTTATTGCCCATCGCGCAAAAATAGCTGATGCCCTTTTGGTGGTAGACCAGAGCCTTGCTACAGCTCTCACAAACCTATCCCAATCCCACAAAGCCCTGAGCCGCATTCAAGACTTATTGCCAGAAAAAATTAATCCGCTCATTGAGGCGTCTGATCGCGCTATCGTTGAAAGCCAAGACGTCCATGAAGGCATAAAAGCTTTGAAGAACGAGGTTGCGGGAACGCAACATAATCTTGAAACCCTTGAAAATCGTCTGTATGCCTTAAGATCCCTGTCTCGGAAATACCAAACGGAAGATCTTCTTTCTCGTCTTGCCGAGTTTAAACATGAGTTTTCGACTTTGGAGAAAGGGGAGGATCATCTTGAGGCTCTTGAGAGCGCCGTATTGGCGCTCAAGAATACTTATCTTGAGCAAGCTCATAGGCTCTCTGAAATTCGAAAAATGGCTGCGCTAACACTTCAAACAGCAATTGCCCAAGAACTTCCTTCTTTAAAATTAGAACACGCTAAATTTCGTGTGCATTTCGAGGGCCTTTCGGAAGATGCTTGGGGGCCTTCTGGAACTGATCGCGTTGAGTTTTATATCAGAACAAACCCTGGGTCCCCTGAAGGGCCTCTTGCTGCCATTGCTTCGGGAGGAGAACTTTCTCGCCTAATGCTTGCTCTTAAAGTTGTTCTTATTCAATCAGGAGCCATTCCAACGCTTATTTTTGATGAAATTGAAAGTGGAACAGGAGGAGCAGTTGCCTCTGCCATGGGGGAGAGACTGAAGACACTTTCTCAAAATGTTCAAGTTTTAGCGATTACCCATTCTCCCCAAATTGCTTCTCATGGGACTCAGCATCTTGTCGTTTTTAAACGCATAGAGGCAGGAAACACAACAACCCATTTCAAAGCCTTAGACGTGCAAGAGCGATATGAAGAAGTGGCTAGAATGTTGGCAGGAGAAGAAATTACGGAAGAAGCTCGGGCAGCTGCGAAGCGCTTAATGGGAGTGGGGGCGTGAACACGAAGCAAATGTCAGTAGAGAAACTGACAGAAAAGGAAGCTAGGGATGAGCTTGAGCGCCTTGCCATTACGATTGCTCATCACGATCGGCTTTACTACCTTGAAGATCAACCGGAAATTAGTGACGCCGAATATGATGACTTACGTCTTCGAAATGAAGCTATTGAAAAGCGATTTCCTCACCTGGTCCGAGAGGACAGTCCAACCTTAAGCGTAGGCGCTCCTCTTTCCGGTCCTTTTAAAAAAGTGCAACATCGCAAGCCTATGCTTTCCTTAGACAATGGATTTGAAGACCAAGACGTCTATGACTTTATTGAACGTACGCGTCGGTTTTTGGGACTTCCCCCTGAAACACCAGTGGAAATTGTAGCTGAGCCTAAAATTGATGGTCTTTCCGCAACGTTGGACTATCAACAAGGGCACTTTACTCTTGGAGCCACCCGCGGTGATGGAAATGAGGGAGAGGACATTACAAGCAATCTTAAAACGATAAAAGAAATCCCAGATCTCATTAAAGCCAAAGATTTTCCTTCTGAAACAGAAATTCGGGGTGAGATTTATATGCGTCATGAAGACTTCATGGCTATGAATGAAGATCGGCAGGCTCGAAATCTACCTCTTTTCGCAAATCCCCGTAATGCAGCGGCAGGATCGGTGCGGCAGCTGGATTCCACCATAACGGCAAGTCGACCGCTTAAATTTTTTGCGTATTCATGTGATGATTACGCCCCTTTCCATGTGGAGACGCACTGGGAGTATTTGGAAAAATTAAAAGAATGGGGATTTGTCGTGAATCCTCTTGCGCGGCTTTGTAAGACGGATGAAGAGATTTTAGCTTACTACCGGGAATTGGAAACACATCGAGCGACTCTTCCTTACGATATTGATGGAATTGTTTATAAAATCAATCGTCTGGATTGGCAAAAAAGGATGGGGTATTCAACACGTGCACCGCGCTGGGCCCTTGCTCATAAGTTCCCTGCCCAAAGGGCGCAGACGCAACTTAATGATGTCCTGATTCAAGTGGGTCGCACAGGCACACTAACCCCTGTTGCAGTCCTTCAGCCTGTAACTGTGGGGGGAGTTGTTGTCTC
>JBEPVR010000105.1:0-4412 GCA_041690915.1 Alphaproteobacteria bacterium | reverse complement strand
AGCTGGCTATGACAGGAGGGGATGATACAGGAACGGAGCTGGCTATGACAGGAGGGGATGATACAGGAACGGAGCTGGCTATGACAGGAGGCTCTACGCCAAAGATTTGTTGAACTAAACTCTTAGCATTCAAGACTTTAAACGTTGGATCACCATCAGGAACTGGGATGTTATGATGAAGAGCATGTCCAGAATTGTACATATATTCGATCACCTGATCGGGCGTAACACGTATCCCCGCGTCCTGAAGAGCTTGCTTTGCAAGAATACTAACAGCTGTGATCGTAGGATTTGCAATTGAAGTGCCACTCACAATTGCACTTCCCTGCGCATGATAAGGAGCAGAAATATTTTCACCTGGTCCAAGGATATAGTGAGAACGAGCGATTTGCGTAGGGAGTTGGGAAAATGAATCAAAAGCTTCGTCTCCATTAGGAAGATATTTAACGCCTCCTACAAAAAGCATATTTCTACGGCCTATTTCATCAAAAGCCTGCTGCTCATTTGACGGTATAAAAGGTCCAGCTGGAGATCTTACCTGATCTATAAAAACAGGAGCTTCAGGTCGTGAATCATTTCCTGCAGCAATGAAAACGGGTATATCCAAAGCAGCCTGCTCTAAAGCATCAAGATAGGGCCGATTTTGGGGAGTAACAGCAAAACTAATGTTAATAGCATCCACATGTTGTTCTCTCGCAATTCGAAGAGCTGTGATTGTATCAACTATCTCCAAATCTATAAGTAGGAGGTTAGCTTCTGGAGCTAATTCATGAAAAACTCCAGCAACAGCAGACCCATGTAGCTGAGTGTCCGGGTTGAGACTATTAAAAAATTCTATGCTTCTTCTTCGCTGCTCTTCAATGCGCGTTAATTGCCCAAGGATACCTTCTCGATTTTCTTCAGAAATTACGAACAATTGCGCAAGAAGTCTAGCCTGCTCTTGATCAAGATTGTCTAAATTGACACCATTTAATCCCTCATTCACCATAAGAGAAAGATTTTGTCTCCTAACGAGGGGATGGAGGAGGCCTTGTCGGTCATAATTCTGCACATGCTCGGGGTGAAAACCACGATCAAGGATGGCAACCGTGAACCCGCGTCCCTTATATCCCCTCGAATGAAAGGCATCTATCCCGGACACTTTTTTAATGTTAACCGAACTCGTTCCGTCAGGATGGAGGTTGAAAATGTCTCTTGGGTTATGCCTAACACCATGAGTTTCATCAATTAACAAAGAAAGTGAGGAAAAAACAAACAAAAACAAAAAAACAAAATATTTATTAAACACGCAACCATCCCACCGTTGTAATCTCCAATAAGAGGAATGTATGCATATATAAATAAAATTACAAGATCAAATATGAATAAATAGCTCTACCCAATATTACAAAAATAAAAAATGTCGAATATAGCTATGTTGAACACAATTACATGAAATAAGTAGCATCCCTAAAAATGCCTGGATTGCCCGCCGTAGCTACGAAGTATACTCGTTAGGCCGAGTTCTCCCTGAGCTCTTAGCTAGAGGAACGGCGTGACATCACGCCTTAACGCTTTAGGCATGACGGATGGATGGCAGGAGTGGAGGGACTCGAACCCCCAACCCCCGGTTTTGGAGACCCCCCCAACGTTTCACTAATAACAAACGCTAACAGATTATAACAGGCAAATCAATACATTACGTGGTTTCTGGTGTTACTGATTGCTGGGATAAGTTACCGTTTTTTGTCCCCAAGTGTCCCATGAGTGTCCCGCAGTAGGCTCCTTAGTCTCTGACTCGTTCGCTTAGAAAAGCAGCAACTATTTTACTTCTCTCAATTCCTCTAGTTTATCTTGGATCCGAGTAACATGTGGAGAATCTTTAGGGAAATGATTCTTTGCAACAACTAGGGCTTGTTTTAAATAATCTTTTACCTGTGTTTTATAGATTTTAGAGTGATATAAGTCTGCATTTTTCTCTGCTTCTCTCACTTTTTTGAGATATAAATCTGAAAGGTCCTCTAAAACTATTAAACTGTCAGGATGCTTGTTTTCTTGGTATATTTTTAAGGACTTATTTAATAATAACTTAGCCGGTTCCAAACTACCTTCCAGCAAATAAACTTTGGCGAGTTCTCGTAAAATTCGAATTGTTTGCAGATGGTTTTCCCCATAATGCTCCTTATAAACCAATATGCTACTTTCAATTAAGTTCTTTGCTTTATCGTAATGCCCCATATCTCTATAGAGAAATCCCAGATGGTATGAAGCCATTGCAACCAATACATTATTATGATCGAATTTTTTCTTATAAACTTCGAGACAATATTCAAGTATATCTTTGGAGTCATCATAATTTTTTAATTCTCTATAAGAACTTCCTAAAAATACCAATGCCCATATAACATCATTATGATTTTCACATAGTAGTTTCTTATACATCGCAACACTTTTTTCAAACAAATTTTTTGCTTTTTCATGGTTGCCCAGGCTTCCATGCACGTTTCCTAAATAGGCCAAAAATCGTGCAACTTCCAAATTGTTTTCGGGAAAAGCCTCTTTGCTAATTGTCAGACTTTTTTCGAGTAAGGTTTTAGCACTTACAAAATTACCTATTCGCCAATTTAGATGTCCTAAAAAGGCATAACTTCGAGCAAGTCTAACGTGATTTTCAACAGAGCCTTTCTTATAAAGAATTAAGCTTGTTTCAAACAATTCTTTAGCTTTTTTGTAGTCACCTAGATGGGAATAAATTAAGCCCATATGTGGTAAAACTTGTCCGATCTCAACATGATTTTCAGTAAAATAACCCACATGGTTCTGAAAACAATCATTAAGAACTTTTCTTGATTGCTTGTTTTTTCCAAGTAACAAATAAATACCACCTAAATATATTGAAGCCTTAATAATTTTAGCTTCATCGCTTAAATGTTCTTTTTCTAACGTTAGGAGACTGTTTTTGAGAGTTTTTTCAGCTTTGCTATATTGATGTAGATAATAATACATACCACCGAGTTTAGATCCTATTGAACCTCTCATGGATTCTATTAATAATAGATTATGACTAAGAAATGTCTCACAATGATTTAATAGAAGCTTCATTTTAGGCAAGTCTTCTTTATCTATTGACTCATCAATATAGCTTTCCAAGGCATTAGAGACTGATTGTAGCGTTTGCTTTTGTGTATCTAAGTTGAGGATCTTTGTAAGATAAGCAAGACTAATAGCTTGTGTGCTCCTGTGCAAGGAAAAGGAATTTCCTATAGGAGATGCTTTTAATGCGTGGTCAGTTACGAAGGAATATTTTTTTAAATTATAAATGAAATTATCAAGAATTGACTCGCTTTTAAATTTAACTATTAAGTCTCTCGGGATATTTTGAGAATCAAGCATACTTATTAACAGCAATATATCAGCAAATTCTTTATTTTCATTTATTATTTTTTTCAATGATGAAATCATGATACCGTAACGTGTTTTTACATAATCACCCGACTCCTTTAAGAGATTTTCTTGAACAACATCAAAGCCCTTATTATTTTGAAGAAGTTGGTTAAGATAGCTTTCATAAGAAATGTTTGTTGCCTTTATATAATAGGCTGCGAGGGAGACATCTAAAGGAAAAGGGGGAATTTGCTCTAAAAATTTTTTTGCTCCTTCAATTTGAGCACCTGTAAAAGAGCGCTTATTTCCTTTTGTTATAGCTATTTGGAAAAGAGTGAGTTTTTGATGAGGAGTTAGTTCTCCGATAAAAATAATATGATTAACAAGCTCATTGCTTCCAATGTTATCGTTACGTGTTGTTATGAGGATTTTTCCCTTTCCCCATGTATTCACATCTTGGGGAAAATGTTTTTGAATACTTGAAAATTTCTCAACATTATCATAGACTAAAAACCATCTTGTATATGTTTTAAGTCGTTCTTTTATAAATTGGATCACTCTTTGTTCTTGTTTTTCAGAGTTTTTTATCTCCTCAATCTCTCTTAATATTTTTTTATCTTGCTCTGTTTTAGAAAGAGCTTGTGCTAAATCTTCAAAGGAATTTTTTAGGCTTTCTTTTGTTTCTGCATTAATTTCCCATATTATACTGGCACTTTGAGAATGGGCATACTGTCGTGCAAGAATTGTTTTGCCAGCTCCCCCCATCCCCACAAGAGCTAATGTTTGGATACCTTGCTGTCCTTTAAATTTATTATTTATTTGAGCCATAAGTTCAGGGCGCTGGAGAAGCACAGATTCAAATGGAATAACTAAATCTGACCGAATAACAGGCCTTTCAACTGCATCTCGTGCTTGAAGGTGGTTTTGACCTTCTTCCTTGTTATCTTTAAGGATTAAAGCTCCAACAGCAAAAAGACTAATGACAAGAAAGGCTGATCTCACTACCCCATGATTTTTTGAACTCCTAGAGATTTGTTGTGTTTTTGAGG
>JBEPVR010000104.1:0-4436 GCA_041690915.1 Alphaproteobacteria bacterium | reverse complement strand
CTCTCGTCTCTCGTCTCTCGTCTCTCGTCTCTATCTTTATTGATGCTCAAGGAAAAGAAGTTGGGCGAATTGAAGGGGGTCTTGATTGGGAAAGCGATGAAATGAACAATCGGGTTGAATCTTATTTTGGTATTGATATGTCTCAATAGAGACAGGATTGATAAAGTACTTTATGAGAGCAAGAAAAGGGTAATGCTGAGATTGTTTTTTCTTGCACCTTGGGGAAGGTCTTGATATACATCCTCCATCTCTAGTTAGGCGAGGGGAAAACCCGGGCATGCCGATCTAGAAATCCAGTAATTTATTGAAAGAGAGTAAGAAAATGCCCAAAATGAAGACAAAGAGCAGCGTGAAAAAGCGCTTTCGCTTGACGGCCACGGGTAAAATTATTATGGCTCAGGCGGGTAAACGACACGGGATGCGTAAGCGTTCGCCAGAAGTGAGGCGGACATCGCGCGGCACCACGATCATGAGAGAGTGTGATGCCAAAATTATACGTCGTTTTATGCCTTACGGTATTTAGGAGGATTGAGTCATGGCACATGTTAAACGCGGTACGACGACCCACGCTCGTCACAAAAAGATCCTGAAGCTGGCAAAAGGCTATCGGGGACGTTCTAAAAATTGTTTTCGGATTGCTATTCAACGCGTTGAAAAGGCGCTTCAATACGCTTATCGTGATCGCCGGAATAAAAAGCGTGATTTCCGCGCTCTCTGGATTCAGCGCATCAATGCGGGTACGCGTGAGCATGGTTTAACTTACTCCCGGTTTGTCAATGGCTTGACTAAGGCGGGGATTGACATTGATCGGAAAGTTTTGGCTGATCTTGCGGTTCATGAGCCTGCCGCTTTTAAATCAATTGTGGATCAAGCTCAAAAAGCTTTGGCAGCATAATTTACTCATTAGGGGCGTTCTGTCTTTGGCTGAGCTCGTGTGTTAAATAATCCACGAGGTGGTGCTTTAGTGCAGTGTTTTATTAAAGGTTTCCGCATCTTATAAATGAATCCGGGGCCCTTTGACGCCGTAGGAGCCTCGCATTGATAGCTTTTTTTCGTTATTGTGAGCGAAGCAAACCAGAAATTCTTTCTTCTTACTTTGGTTGAGTTTAATTCTTTATTTCCTTTTTAAAGAAGGTAAAGTGAGGAAATTCTTTTCGTTGTTAAAGGTTTAAAAATGCAAGACATACGATCATTAGCTTACTCTTCCCCAGCCTGGCCTTTTGAGGAAGCCCGCAAGATTCTTCATCGTCTAGAGGGTAAAACACCTTCAAAAGGCTATGTGTTATTTGAGACAGGGTACGGGCCTTCTGGGCTTCCCCATATTGGCACATTTGGAGAGGTTGTTCGCACAACCATGGTACGCCAAGCGTTTTGCCTTCTTTCCGATCTTCCGACCAAGCTTTACGCGGTTTCTGATGATATGGATGGCATGCGAAAAGTACCAGATAACCTTCCCAATTCTGAAAGGGTACGAGAGCATCTAGGAAAGCCTTTAACTCGCATTCCTGATCCGTTTGGAACTCACGAGAGCTTTGGCCATCATAATAACGCACGCCTTCGGGCTTTTTTAGATACGTTTAATTTTGAGTATGAATTTGTCAGCGCGTCTGAAGGTTATTCTTCCGGACGGTTTGATCCTATGCTTCTCTCTGTTTTGGCTCATTATGATGAAATCATTAATGTGATTTTGCCTACCTTAGGAGAAGAGAGGCGAGCGACTTACAGTCCCTTTTTACCCGTATGTACGGAAACAGGTCGAGTCCTGCAGGTTCCTGTCGTAGAACGAAACGAGCTAGCGGGAACCATTGTTTATAAGCGGGAGGATGGAAAACTCGTCGAGACTCCCGTGACAGGCGGCCATTGTAAGCTTCAATGGAAGGTCGATTGGGGCATGCGTTGGGCGGCTTTTGATGTTGATTATGAGATGTCGGGAAAAGATCTCATTGATTCTGTGAGGCTATCAAGTCAAATTTGTAGAATTCTGGGGCATCGTCCCCCGGAGGGATTTAATTATGAGCTCTTTTTGGATGTGGATGGGACAAAAATTTCAAAATCAAAAGGAAATGGCCTTAGGATTGAGGAATGGCTTCAATATGCTCCTGAAGAAAGTCTCGCCTATTTTATGTACCAATCCCCTCGTAAAGCCAAGCGCCTTTATTTCGATGTAATTCCGAGAGCGGTTGATGAGTACTTGAACTTTTTAGATAAGTTTCCCGAGCAATCTTTAGAGCAAAAACTGAGTAATCCAGCGTGGCATGTTCATAATGGCACGCCTCCTCATGAAGAACTCCCCTTAAGCTTTGGAATTCTGCTCAATTTAGCAAGCGTTACCAATACGGAAGATAAAAACGTTTTATGGGGATTTATTAGTCGGTATGCGCCAAATGCAAAACCTGAAACCATGCCTATGGTAGATCGTCTTGTGGGGTATGCGATTGCGTATTATCGGGACTTTGTAAAGCCACATAAGCATTACCGCACCCCTACGCCAGAAGAGCGGAATGCCCTCGAAGACCTTGCCCAAGGTTTAAAGGAGTTACCGAAAGATCCAGAGGCGATACAAACCGAAGTCTTTGAAGTCGGAAAACAACACAATTACACAAACCTCCGGGAATGGTTTAAGGCTCTTTATCAAATCCTCCTGGGTCAAGATGAAGGGCCCCGGATGGGATCTTTTATTGCTCTTTATGGGATTGAGGAGACGGTCGCATTGATTGAAGAGGCTTTAAAAAAAGAAGAAAAGAAGTGAGTAGATTTGATCATGTTGTGTACGGGGGGGATTCAAATAAACAGCCTCGCCCTTTTTTTAAAGCCATAAACACCAGAGAATATACCATTGATTTAGTGAGAGCGTAAGCCTGGAACAGCTAAGAATAAAAATTGTCCCCTCTTATTTTCTATAAGAAGGGCACAAAAATGCTGATCTTGTTTAACACCTATCTTAACGCTTTTTGCCTCTTGTGCATTTTCAAGCATTTGAATATAGAGGGCCTTACCTTGTTCTTTCTTATTAAATTTTTCCCCCCAGTAATTAAGTTCCTTTTGTACAAATTTCATCTTATTTGTAACGTTACTTAGGATTATGGGATCTAGGTCGTTCATTTCGATAATATTAGGGTGGGTAGCTTGATCTATACTAGGAAAAAAAAGGAGAGTATAGAAGGGTTGAATGACACAAGAAATAACTTGTCCATCGAGAGGGGTAGGAAAACCGTATGTTAAATCTTGGTCTTCTTTCTCATTCTGCGTACATTGGCTGTTGGTCTCAGGATTTATTTTACTCAGTACCAATGGGGTGTTCTTGATAATGAATTTAACCCAGGTTGAATTAAGACCTATATCATTGTAAGGAGAATAAACCCTTACAGCGAGTGGAGTTGATCGTAGCCCTGCTGAGAATAGGGCTTCTCCCCCCATTTTATTATGGGCTTCATCCTCCATAGAAAAGCATTTTTGATTGATGGCCAATAAAAACACACATATTAACAACATGCGACATCTTAATCTCATAAAATAAATTCCTTTGTATAACCTTTTAAATAAATTCTAATAAGCCTAAATTTTGGCTAAGGGATCTATTTTATATGCAGAAAAAGCCCTTTATCATTATTGAGAAGCGCCGGAGGAGCCAAGAGGATCCAGGAAATGAATGTAAGGAATCACTAAAATGACTATTATATACATTGTAACTAACAATAAACGGGTGACTTCCCCACTTTCGTGGGAGTCGCAATGCCGCCTCCGAAAACAAAACTCCTTATCCAAAGCTCAGGCTTTCTATTATAATTTTAATTATTTAAAAATTCCCTTTCTTTTTTACCAATATTTTTCTGATCTTACAGGCTACCTAAATTTAAGCCGGTTGCAAGATTAAGTAAGGATGAATTAAAATTATTCTCCCGGCCCCTCTCAATCATTTTTAGGCGTCTTCTCTTATTGCTAGAATCAGTTTGTATAAGCGGGTTAGTTACATCCTGAAGAGGACTTGAAGGAGGAGTCGGAGGGGTTTTTAGGGTATTTACATCCTGAAGTTGGATAGGCATTTGAGGTGTGTGCGGACTCTTTCTCTCAGGAGTTGAAGGAGGTGTTCCTAGCTCATTTACGTTTTGAAGTTTAAGAGTATTTAGAAGTGTGTGCGGACTCTTTCTCTCAGGAGTTGAAGGAGGCGTTCTTTGATTATTTACCTTTTTTTCTGCGTTCTCTTTATCTTCCTCGTGTTGCTGCTTGGCCAGATGTTCGTCTTCTAAACGCCTTATCCTAGCTTCTTGCTTTTGAACTTGACGCTGTATTGCTTCCTCACGTTGCTGAGCCTGTTCTTTCGCTAAACGCCTTAGTTCAGCTTCTTGCTGTTGAAGCTGACGACGTAATTTTCTTTCACGTTGCTGAGCCTGTTCTTCTCCTAAGCGCCGCCGTTCAGTTGCGAGTCTCAATTCTTC
>JBEPVR010000103.1:0-4538 GCA_041690915.1 Alphaproteobacteria bacterium | reverse complement strand
CCTACGGATGGCGGTACCAAAAACCGCTGCCTTACCACTTGGCTACGCCCCAAAGACAACCGCCTGTACCATAAAAATAATTGATAGGAATTGCAACTGTTTGTTGAACTTTGACACTGACTTGGCTTTAAACTCTTCTTTCTTCGTATGTTTTAATGATTTGTAGGGAGTTATAAACCGGTGTTCTTAAGAGAAATCAGAGACACTTTTCGTGTCTTAGAAGATAATACAAGAACTTAAGCTTAGATAAGGACGAATGGGACTAACTTAAGGAGAGCCTCCATATTTTTACCCCCTCCCCCACATCTTTCATCATTTTCAACAAATAGCTCTATTACATTTCCTGCTGTATAGGTGTCTGGGGAACTCCCATAAACTGAATTAAGATCTTGAGATGGAGGGTTTTCTTGGAGAGCATGCGGACAGAAAACACCAATAGAAGACCCATACATAGATACAACAGTGTATCTAATTTTAAAGAATGGGAATGGTGAAATGCTGACCTAGGAGGAGATTCTGGCGCAGAAGAAAAACGATGCTTTTGAGGTCCTTTCCTTCTTTGTTGTTCTTTGTGTTTAAGAGGAACAGTGGCGTTGAATCTCTTGAACAATGGTATTAGTTGGTGTGGTATCAGAACCATTACAAGTGTATCCGCTTGTAGAAGAGCCCTGAACACTTGCGTCAGTACCTATAAGCGGAGAGGAATGATGAGAGCAGTACTTGTAACCTTCTCCGTATTGATAAAAAGAACTAGTGCAGTCAATATTTGGCAAAGCTCCCCAGAAACAACTGTATTCATTATCAGGTGATAAATAAAAATACCCGGAAACTTGAGGAAAATATGTCCCATCATTCGCAGTTCCGCAATCGTGATAGCATACAAATTTCTTTACACACTGCCCCCCTGCATAAAGCGGAGAAATCAAGGGAAATAAAATAATAAGTTTAAGAACATTTTTCATTTTTCTTTTTCCTATTCTTCTTAAATTACTTCGTCTTGGTCTTAATATAGGAAAAAAGTTAAGAAAGCATAAAAAAATTGATGGATTCAAACTTATTTTTATGGATGTCTTTAGATTTCCTGAAAAGGAAAAAAATTTTTCTGTTTCACATCTTTTTTCGAATTTGCCGCCTTCTACAGAGAACTTAGGTTGAAATAAGTGAAAGAAATTAATTTTTGTCAAAAGCTTTAATTTTAACAGTAACAGGCATGCCTTGCCGCAATTGGCTTTTTGGATCATTGACAAAAATACGAAGACGATAGACAAGATCGGTGCGAAGTTCTGTAGTTTCAACAGTTTTAGGTGTAAATTCAGCTTGAGGAGAAATAAACCCAATTTGTCCTTTAAAGGGGGTGTCGGGGTGAGTATCCGTAAAGACGAGGGCTTCCATTCCTGGCTTGATGCGCCCCAAGTTTGGCTCAGAGACATAGGCGCGAATCCACACAGGTTTATGAAGTGAAAGCGTGTAAACAATTGATTGAGGAGCAACAATAGCCCCCGGTTCTCGAACCCGAGTGAGTATAATCCCGTCGGAAGGAGAGAGGATTTCCGTGTCTTTCAAATTGATTTGAGCACTTTCAAGTTGGGCTTTGGCCGTTTCCATGGCGGCCCTTCCTCCCTCAATATCTTCTTTACGAAAGCCTTCTTCGGCAAGGCTTAAACCTTCTTCTGCATTTTTTAGGAGAGCTTTTGCTTCAACTTTCTGGGCCAAAGCATCGTCATAGGCTTGTTGAGAAGATGAGCCGACTTTAACCTGTTGACTAACGCGCTTGAAGGTCGTTTCGGCGTTTTCAAGGGCGGCTTGCCGTTCAGTGACTGTTGCTCGCGCTTCTTCAATTTCTTGAGGTCGGTTTCCATGCCTTAGCTTTAAAAAATTAGCCTCTGCTTGGGTAAGTTGAGCCTTTGCCCCTCCTAGTTCAGCCTCATAAGGTAATTTGTCTAGGACTGCGAGAAGATCCCCCGTTTTAACTTGGTCTCCTTCTTCAAAGAGCATCTTTTCAAGGCGTCCACTGACGCGAAAGCCAAGATCAACTTGCCGAATATCAACATTCCCATAGAGCACGAGAAGGTCGTTATTTTTTTTATCCGTCCAAGAGGTTATGGTAAAGTAAATCCCCCCTATGAGGGCGAGAATCACCAGGACAATAATAAGGATACGGCCTTTCGTTTTTCCCCCCTGCATATTCAGCAATTATCTCTCTGTAATTTTAGCCTACAAGTTTTATAAACCATTTTAAGCCATAAGCCAAAAAGAGAGTGCATAACAAACTTCCTAGCCATAAAGCCATCAACCACAGCCAGGGCTTTATTTTTTGTTTGCGAGGCCCCTTTAATACCATTCTTGGTGACTCGATTTTCCACGGAAAACATAATATGAATAAAGAGTATACCCCAAGATAAAGGGTAAGAAAAGTGAGACTCCCACCAGCATAAGTGACAGGGACTTCGGATCTGCAGCAGCGTCCCACAGAGAAACCTTATAAGGAACGATCCACGGCCATAAGCTTATTGCCAGCCCCAAATACCCCAGAGAAAAAAGAGAGAGGGATAAAATAAAAGGCGCTATTTCTCTTTTTTTGAGGAGGCTTATGTAAAGTCCTACAAAGGCACTTGCTGTTAACAAAGGGATAGGTGAGAGATAAGCAATGTTTGGGAGAGTAAACCATCTTTTGAAGAGATGGTCATTTAAGAAGGGAACCCACAAACTGACAAGACCCATAAAAAGGGCAACATAAATCAGAACATAAAACGTAACTTTTCGTGCCCATTCTTGGGTCTTATGATCTGTTTTCATGATAGTCCACGTTGACCCCAAAAGGGCATATCCAAAAAGAAGAGCGAGGCCTGTCATCATTGAAAAGGGACTCAGCCAATCAAAATGACCTCCCGCAAAAGATCTTCCATGGATTGTGATACCTTCGACATAGGATCCCAGAATAACACCTTGAAAAAATGTCGCGGTCAGAGACCCAAAATGAAAGGAATAGTCCCACACTTTTCGTGTCTCTTTTTTTGCTTTAAATCGGAATTCAAAAGCTACCCCTCGAAAAATGAGACCTAAGAGCATGAGAATAATGGGAATATAAAAGGCAGGAAGGAGAAGAGCGTAAGCTAAAGGAAAAGCAGCTAGTAATCCTCCCCCTCCCAGGACAAGCCATGTTTCGTTCCCATCCCAAAAAGGAGCCACCGAATTCATCATTTTGTTTCGGCATTCTTCACTGGGAGCGAAAGGAAAGAGAATCCCAACTCCTAAATCAAAACCATCCAGAAGGACGTAAAGAAAAATGGCAGCCGCAATTATTCCTCCCCAAAGGAGCGGGAGATCAAGAAAGGAGGAAAAATCAAGCATATCCAAACCTTTTCATTTGTTTAAAGTAGAGGCGTTTTAAGGCCATGGGAACCATACACCTCTTCCTCATTAAGAATGGGAGTTGGTCCTTTACGAATTAACTTTATTATATAATAGATTCCTGCTCCAAAAACGAAAGTATAAACGATAATAAACGCCATAAGGGAAAGAAAAACATGTTGTCCTAAAACGGGAGAAGCGGCCTCAGATGTTCGCATAAGTCCATAAACAACATAAGGCTGGCGACCGATTTCCGTCACAAACCACCCGGCTAAAATGGCTATAAAGCCAGTAGGAGTCATCAGAATGCACCACACCTGAAACCATTTTTGGGTAAAGAGTGCATTTCGAAAATATAGAAAAATTGCCATAAGACCCGTTAAAGCCATTAAAAGCCCGATACCTACCATCACCCTAAAAGACCAAAAAACAGGAAGCACCGGGGGTCTTTCTTCCTTTGGCCACGCCTTCAATCCTTTAACTTCACCCTGGGTCTCGTGGGTTAAAATCAAGCTCGCAAGCTTTGGAATTTTGAGAGCATATTTTGTCGTTTCACTCACTGAGTCTGGCCAACCGAAAAGAATTAAAGGAGCTCCTTTTTCCGTTTCCCAAATTCCTTCAATTGCCGAAACTTTAACAGGTTGGTGTTTTAACGTGTTTATTCCATGGAGGTCCCCCAAAATAACTTGGACCGGAGTCACAAAAACAGCCATCAGCATGGCCATTCCCATCATTATTTTAGCATGGGGAAAATGTCGGTTTTTCAAAAGATACCATGCAGCAATGCCGCTTACAAAAAAAGCAGTGGTCAGATAGGCCGCTATTACCATATGCATAAATCTATAAGGGAAAGAAGGATTGAATATGATTTCAAGCCAATTGACCGGGTGAAAAATATTCCCTGCATCTATTTCATATCCCGTGGGAGTTTGCATCCAACTATTTGCAGAAAGGATCCAGAAAGCTGAAATGACAGTCCCTACGGCAACAATGATGGTTGATATAAAGTGCATGCCTCGTGTGACTCTTTCCCACCCAAAAAGCATGATGCCAAGGAAAGATGATTCAAGAAAAAAGGCTGTCAACACCTCAAAAGCAAGTAAAGGCCCTAGTACGTTTCCTGTCCTATCCGAGAATACGGACCAGTTGGTGCCAAATTGGTAGGACATGACAACGCCCGATACGAC
>JBEPVR010000102.1:0-4579 GCA_041690915.1 Alphaproteobacteria bacterium | reverse complement strand
ATTATCTACTCCGATAGTCTCATAAAGGTATTTAGAAAAGCAAGAAATTGTGAAGGAATGGCCAATTAAAGAAATTTGGTAACTGTAACCCAAGTTTTTGCATAAGGAGTTTTTTTTGAGCCGTCATTTTGAGCATAACGAAGCACGGACAACAATCTTCTGTTTTTGAATATAAAAATATAGGGCCTTCAATGAAAGAATCTATATTATCCAACGACTGAGGTTCTTAACGAATCACATTAAGAATTCTTGCTTCACGACCCCGCTCAGAACTGGAAACTTTAATGAGAACACGCACACCGGGCTCAAGGGATTCATACCCTGCTGCGCGGAGAACTGACGCATGCAAGAAAATATCTCTTCCTCCATCATCAGGATAAACGAACCCAAATCCTTTCAAAGGGTTAAACCATTTCACCTCACCCTCAATTTCTTCCAAAGCTTCAGGATCAAATGCAGGAGCTCTTGGTCCTAAAAAAGCTGGTGAAAATCGTGGCTCTCGCGCCACAAACTTGACTTCTAGAACACGGAGAACTTGCCGCCCACGCCTTCCCGGACCAATGTCACAGACAATTCGATCTCCCTCTTCAACACGTCTACAGCCCGCTGCATCCAAAACAGAAAAATGCATAAATATATCTGCTGATTCATCATCTGGAACTAAAAAGCCGTACCCTTTTTCAGGATTGTACCACTTTACTTTAGCTTCAATGTGCTCAATTTCACCTTCATTTACTTCATGCATTAAGGCTTGGTTCATCATTTTAACTACCCCCACTCAAGTAATGACAACTTATGCTTTCCTCTACTTAAAGATCAAGAAATGAAAAGAATGTTATGGTATTTTTTTTAAAAGGTTGCATAAATACAACAATTCTTTTGCTGTTTCTAGAGAAGTATATCACAATTTAATATCAGATCTCAACATTTATTGATCTACAAATGAATAAAAAATAGAACATCTTAGAAAGACGTAATTTTTTATTAATAAGAAATCTGAAAGTATTTCTTTTTTCTTGGTCTTCAAAAAAATTCTTGTTAACTTACCGTAGGATACGAAAAAGTCTTAATAAAACATTAAAAAATGCCTATCCTTCCATTTAAATTATGCTAGGATAAAGAAGAGATAAGGAAATGCACTTAAAGGAGAATCACATGACTGTTAAAGATACTGTGAAAAAAGCCATTATAAAGCTTGAATCTTTATGTGACTCTTATGAAAAAGACCCTTTCGTAAAACTTGAAGAATTTGAAAAAACTGTTACCCACCTCAGTCAGGAAGTTCAAACCCTTAATCTAGCTTCTGATCAAAAGTTAAAGACAGAATTAAACACTCTTCAAAGTACCCTTCTCAAGCTCTCGTCCGTGCTAAAACACCAACAAGAAAACCTTGAACGTCAAGTCCAGGAAATTCACGTGCATCAACGCGCTCTTCATGCTTATGCACGTGTTGCTAATAATAATGTAGGGATATTCGCCTAGGCTCCATCCGGTTTTTGGAAAGCTAACGGATAAACTTACTTTTTGGGTGTCTTCCTTGTGAGTTGGTTTCCATCTCGATTTTAGATGCGTTTACCATGGAAAATCCACGAATATTTTTTATTTCAAATTTTTATCTGAATCCCCTTTTTCGAGAAGATGACACCCTTGAGAAGTTTAACTACCGATAACTCAACACTTTCCGATGGACTTCCCCAAAGCTAAGAGAGAGGATGGCCCCTATCAGGACAATAGCCCCCAAGCATGTCCAAAAGGACGGGATTTCACCAAAAGCGATAACTCCAATCAAAGCGCTCGCAAACCATTTTGTAAACCCATAAGGAATGAGATAGCTGACTTCAGTCGTAGCATAAGCTTTGCTTAAGCAAAGATGAGCGCTCGCTGCAAGCCCTCCCATTATAAGAAGCCAGGGCCATTGCCATGGGTCAGGCATCGTGCCAAAAAAAAGGGTGGGAATCAAGAGGACAGGGGCCGTAAAAAGAAGAAGGTAAGTCACAATCAGCTGAGGAGAGTCCTCTTTTGTAAGACGACGAATCATAAGAGTTGCCCCGGAAAAACATGCCGCCGCAAGAACGGGAAGAAAGACAACCAAGCTTAACGTTCCTGGAATAAAAGTTGTTTTGGAAATCAACCCTCCCCCCACACACCCAATCATAATGGCAAGACTTCTTTCCATACCAATCCTCTCTTTAAGGAAAATACGTGCACCGACAGCCGTTATGAAGGGTCCTAAAAACATCAATGCCACAGCCTGGGCAAGGGGCATATAAGCGAATGCCGTATAACACAACACAATGCCCACCGCCGAAAGACAAATGCGGCAGCCTTGCAAGAAGGGGTTGCGCGTCTTTAGGGATTCAGGTCCATTTTGAAGAACCCATGGGACAAGAAAAACGAGGCCAAACAAACTTTGAAAAAAAGCAACTTCATAGGGTGGAAGAGGTGCTTGTCCTATTGATTCAGCGGCTTGAGAAAGATACCGCACAATGCCATTAATGATAGAGAAACATAAACAAAAAGAGATTTTCCAAAAAGCTCCTCGAAAATGAGGTGATGTGTTCCAAAAAAGGGTGCTTCGCGGGATCATGCTGCTGCGGGGCGGGGTAAAGTCTGGTTGATTCTCATGTGCCGAATCTCATGCTTACAAAGGCTAATGGTGGCTAGAAGAATAAAGAACGAACCCACCCCTGTCCAAAGAACGGGCCATTCATTAAAGAAAATCATACCAATCGCAGCCCCAGCGATAAGGCGCGTAAAACTCATGGGAACAAGATACGTAATATCTGCCATAACATAAGCATGTTGTAAGAAAATATAAGCTGCAGCTAAAAGACCCCCCATAATAACAAGATAAGGCCATTGCCAGGAAAGAGGAGTGACCCATTGAAACCCACACGCACATCCCAAAATGGGGAGAGAGAAGAGAAAAAGATACAAAACGACCGTTTTTGGAGTATCATTCTTAAGAAGTTTTTTAGCTACAACAGCAGATGTTGCATAACAAGCCGTAGCTCCTAAAGGAAAGAGAGCCAGATAGCTAACTTCAATCCAATGAGCCGCTCCTTCAAAGAGTTCGTGCCCTGTAATCAATAGGGCCCCTGTAATCGCCGTTCCAATAGCAAGAGCTCGCGCCCACCCACACTTTTCGCCAAGGAAAATCCTGGCCCCTAAAGCTGTAACAAAGGGCGCAGCAGCATACTTAAAGGCTACATTTTGAACAATGGGCATTTTCGACATGCCTATAAACCACAAGATAATCCCTAAGGAAGCCGCCGCTGCGCGAATAAAATTAAGGAAAAATGAGTTCTTTGTTTTAAACGCAGAGGTCCCTGTAGAAAAAATCCAAGGAAGAATAAAAAGAAGCCCAAAAAAAGTTTCGAAAAAAGCTAATTCCGTTGAAGGGATAGGAGTTATACCCGTTTCTTTTGCAGAGATAGCAAAGTAACGAACGAATCCATTAATCCCTGAAAAACTAAGGCAGGAACAAATCTTAAACAGAGCCCCCTGTATCGCAGGGTCACGCCATTTTTCCCAAAATCCAGAGCTGATAGGTCTGGGTAGAACTGAAGAGACATCCGTCATAGACTCAATCTTTTCCCACTCAAAAGGTTCTCTTACCTCCCATATAGCAATTCAAATTCCCTTTTACTAGACTTCTTTTTAAAGAAAATGAAATGATTGGGAAGATATTGAAAGTAAGACTATTTTTTGAATAACATCAGCGAAACTTTCAGATTGGCTTGAGACTAGCCCCCCTCACCGTTCTCATCAGAAAGATATTCATCCTCCGTCTCTCATTTGAAAACATCTTCTTAAAAAAAAGCCCCCATAAAGGGGCTTTTCCTACAAAATTGAGGAGTAAATGATCAGTCGTCCTCCCAGTCTTCTTTTGGAGCTTTAGCAGCTAGTTTTTTAGCTGCTTTTTTAGCTTCTATTCTTTCAGCCTTCTCTTCAGCAGTTTCCTTAGCCCTTCCTTTCATTGCAGCTGCTCTATTACGCACCTCAACTTCCGGAGGAGCAACTGGTACAATATTGGGTTGAGCTGCTCCCTTCACCACAGGAGGTGGTGGTGGAATTATGCCTGTTCCATCATCCTGTAGAGGGGGGAGAGCAACGGGAGCTGCTACTTGTGGAAGAGGAGTAACTGGTGGAGGATTAACAATATCTTCTGGTTCATCATCCCACGGATCGTTAAGATCATCAGCTGCAGCTGGTTGGCTACCAGCTTGGTTAAGCATTGCATTAACTTTCCCACCTTGGAACATTCCCGCTACCGGATCCGCTGGTAACACAACAGGAACCACCGGTACGACTGGTCGTCTCAACCTCCCCACTCCAGCACGGATGTCATCTGGGTGCAGACCTCCACCTCCTGGTCCTGCTTGCACTCGTGGCTGCGCCTTACCGCCTACTCGCGCTTGAGGAGGTTCTGGAGGTGCTGGTGCAACATTTGGTTGCTGCGCCTTACCGCCTACTCCCGCTTGAGGAGGGGGTGGAGGAGCTGGTGCAAAATTGGGTTGAGGAGCCTTACCCCCGACTCCCGCTTGAGGTGGGGGTGGAGGAGCTGGTGCAAAATTGG
>JBEPVR010000101.1:0-4595 GCA_041690915.1 Alphaproteobacteria bacterium | reverse complement strand
GCCCTAGATATTTAATCATATATAGATTTTTGGGTTCTTTTTTGAAGCCTTCTAAAGCGTACTTTTGGGTTTCTTTATAATTTTTATGAGCATAAGCAAGAAAGATAATATCTTTTAAAGTCCGTTGATCTTTCCAAAATTTATAAAAATTTTTACTTAATTTAATATTGTTAAAACAATAATTTGAAATATATAAAGAAGTGCCTTCTGCGAAGATTAGAAAGAGAAAGCATACGCCGAAAAGTCTGCTTGTCCATTGCAAAGAAGGCAAAGAATAAGAAACTAAATTATTTGTATAATAAGTTGTATAGGCAAGGATAAAAGGGATAAGAAAAAAAGGGAAGGGCTGGGTTAAAGGAAACTGAAAGAAAAATTGAAAAATAAAAAAGATTAATAAGGAAATAGACTCTGGGCATTGTTTTGAAATTTCCTTAAATTTTTGAAAAGGGAAGATAAAAGATAAAAAGAAAAAAAACATTAAAAAACATATAATAACCCCTTCTTCTGCAACAAAGCGTAAAAGTTCATTATGAGGCGAAAAAGCTTCGCTATAATCCTCCTGAAAGGCTCCAAAAGGAAGAATTTTCATATAAGGAGCAGCGGCAACTTCGTATCTTCCAAGCCCTACCCCTAAGGGAAAATCTTGAATAAGAGAGAGAGTTCCCAGAAACATTTTCATTCTAATAGAAGTGGAGGCTCCCTTCATTCTTACAAAAGTAGAGAATTCCTTTTCTGTAGAGTTTGAGGGCATTTCTTTGGGTAGATCTGATGGAAAACTATTTACAATGTCTACTGGAGCTAGCCATTGATAAATAGCTTGGAATGTTATTGTTTTAAAAATCATAAAATTACAAAACATTATAAATAGACATGTTATCAATAAAATTTGAAACATAGATTTTAAAGAAATATTACGTGATAAAAGAAGATACCCAAACACACAAAAAATTCCTAGAGAAGCTGATCGACATTGCGAAAAATAAAGATAGGTTAAAGAAAAACAAATAAGTAAAAAAATGATGGATCTTGCTCGTCCTTGATAGCAAGAAAATAATCCCAATTGAAGCGCCAAAGAAAACCCTACGAATTCTGCCGCTTTATTAATGTTGTTAAATGTAAAAGAAATATTTGATTCTTTGAACAGAAAATATAAAAAAGCACCGATTATAAATAAACCTGTTCCACCAAATAATGCGGTGTAGAAATATTTTTTTTCTGATATACGGAAGTGATGAAAAGAAGAACAATAATAAAAAAACATTATCCAGAATAACATTCTAGCTAGCGTATCTTTTTCAAAAAAATCTATAGAATGGTAAAAACAATTAAATAATAAAAATAATATAATAGGTATTAATAGGTATTTTTGTACACGGTTAATTTTGGGAAAAGAAAAACTAGAAGGACCTAGCAATAAGCTTATAGCCGATAATAAATATAATAAAATCCATTTTAGAGAGTCTTCGTCACAGATACGAGGAAGGATGAAAAGGGGAATAAGTACGCAACCTAAAAAAAAAGGTAAAAACTTTTGATATCGCCTCCAAATATGGCTAACCTTATAAAGTTTGTAGGTATATGGGAAATGTATGAAGGTTATCACTCTTAGGAGCCTAGTCTAGTTTTATTCACACTTAACAGGTAATTTGTTAAAATCAAATTCTTTATTCATTCTTAGTTGGGAAACCCTTATAATTTAATTTTGGGAAGGATAAAAATGTTAAAAAACCGCATCGAATCAAAGCTGAATGAGGCATTCTCTCCCACTTCTTTAAAGGTGGAAGACGAATCTCATCTTCATGTGGGTCATGGAAATTATAGGGCCGGAGGAGAGAGTCATTTTCACGTGACAATCATTTCTCCTGCTTTTCAAGGTCTTAACCGGATTCAACGTCATCAAAAGGTTTATGCTTGCCTTAAAGAGGAAATTAACGAGGGGGTCCATGCTCTTTCTTTGAAGACTCTTTCTCCTGAGGAAGGGGAGGTGTTAGACGAATCAGTGTGATTTGGTGCCGCAGGCGACGTAAGATATCCATTCGAAAGCCTTGAATCATAAAAGATTGTCCGCCCTCTGGAATTTCCCGGGTTTCATGTAAAATCAAACCAGCTAAGGTGGCTGCGTTCTTATCCGGTAAATTCCAGTTAAACTGTCGATTTAAATCTCTGATTGTGACTGTCCCGTCAATTACATATGTTCCATCAGGCGTAATTCTGACACCGGGAATTTCCACATCATGTTCATCTACAATTTCGCCAACAATTTCTTCTAAAATATCCTCGAGGGTGACCATTCCTTGAAGATCTCCATATTCATCAATAACAAGAGCAAAATGTTCGCGCCTTTCACGAAAGGAGGCGAGCTGAGAAAAAAGCGTTGTGGTTTCAGGAATAAACCACGGGGGACTCGCAATTTTTTTAATATGGAGTTTTTCTAAGTCTCCCTGATGAGCTTGTACTGCTCTCAGTAAGTCCTTAGCATGGAGGATTCCAACAATGTTTTCGGGGTTCTCTTTCCATATAGGAATGCGGGTGTAAGGAGCTTTTAAAACTTGCTTAACGATTTCTTGATTAGTTAAATCGATATTGATCATAAACATAGTTTTGCGGTGACGCATGACCTCGGTGACTTCAACGGCCGTTAAGTCCAAGATGCTTCGCAACATGGCTCGCTCATACTCGGCCTCATGAGATGATCCAGCGTGAAGTTCGATAGCACCCCGAAGTTCTTCTCCAGATGAATCAATCAGATCTTGAGTGATTTTAATACCCACCATCCTAAGAGACTGTTTTGCAATGAAATCTATCGATTTTGTCAGAGGTTTCATAAGAAGCAAAATGGGTTTGAAGAAGGGTGACATAGCAATGGCAACCCGATCAGGATTTGTATAAACGTACATCTTGGGAAGCACTTCTGCATAAATGGTAATAAGAGCCCCCATTCCTATAGCTGCGTATACAGCGCCAGCAGCGCCAAAAACAAATGTTAAAATACCAGTTGCAAGGGCAGTAACAAGAGTAATAAACCAAGTGTTTAAAAGGAGGATAGCACTAATAAAGCCCCCAATATGAGATTGAAGAGCCAAGACGATAGAAGCTTTAGAATTTCCTTTTTTTGATAAATGATAAAGACGTACACGAGAAGCGGCCAATACTGCCGCTTCCGAAGCGGAGCAAAGAGCGGATAAAAAGATAAGAATCAAAACCGCAATAATTGAAAGAATAGAATAAAATAAAGTCATCGGCTCCCCACATTTTTCTGTTTTCATTCTACCTTTTGAAAGGCTCTTTGTCACTGGGGAATGGAGCAACACTCTCTTGACACCCCCAGGAACCCCTTGGTACAGCATAGATAAAATTAATGGAGATTTTAAATGCGAATTGGTGTTCCTAAAGAAATTAAAAATCACGAATATCGGGTAGGGCTTATTCCTTCCTCCGTACGTGAACTAAAACACAATGGCCATCAGGTCATTGTTGAAACAAATGCTGGTTTTGGGATCGGGGTGAGTGACGCTGATTATGAAGCTGCGGGAGCGATGATTGCGACGAATGCTAAAGAAGTTTTTTCAACAGCTGATATGATCGTTAAGGTTAAAGAACCCCAACCTGAAGAATGCAAGCTTCTTCGCTCGGGACAGGTTCTCTTTACTTATCTTCACCTTGCAGCTGACCCTGAACAAACGCAGGGGCTTGTCGATTCAGGGTGTATCGCTATTGCTTATGAAACAGTAACGTCACCCAAGGGAGGTCTTCCCCTTTTAATGCCAATGAGTGAAGTTGCAGGGCGCATGTCCATTCAAGTAGGGGCACACTGCCTTGAAAAAGAGGGAGGTGGAGCGGGCATTTTACTTGGAGGAGTGCCGGGCGTTAAACCTGCGAAAGTAACGATTATCGGAGGAGGTGTGGTAGGAACAAGTGCGGCTCGTATGGCAATGGGGCTTGGGGCGCACGTTACGATTATTGATAAGTCTATCTATCGTTTAGCTGAGCTGGATATGCTTTTTGGATCCAAGTTAGGAACCCTTTATTCCACTCAAGAAACAATTGAACAATGTGTTGTGGATTCAGATCTTGTTATTGGAGCCGTTCTTGTGCCAGGAGCGGCAGCTCCAAAACTGGTTTCTGAATCTATGGTTAAAAAAATGCACAAAGGTTCCGTTCTTGTGGATGTGGCGATAGATCAAGGGGGATGTTTTGAAACCAGTCACCCTACAACTTTTGCCCATCCTACTTATATTGAATATGGCATTGTTCACTATTGCGTCACCAATATGCCAGGAGGAGTTGCTCGTACCTCCGCGTTTGCTCTTAATAATGCAACCCTTCCTTTTGTGTTGGCCCTTGCAGGGAAAGGTTATCAAAAAGCCCTTCTTGATGATCCTTACTTAATGGAAGGACTTAATGTGTATCGTGGGCATATTACTTACGAAGCTGTGGCTCGTGATTTAGGGTATTCTTATGATGATCCTAAGCTTCTGCTAATAAACAAAGCAGCTTAGGGCGGTGTAGCAGGAGTCAGGGTGAAGCGTTAAAAGTAAAGAGAATAAATCTTTATGTCAAACTGTAATACTGATAAAATGCACCACTGAATACTA
>JBEPVR010000100.1:0-4598 GCA_041690915.1 Alphaproteobacteria bacterium | reverse complement strand
GGGGATTCCCTATATCCACGCCATGTCCCTGAGAAAAAGGAGGAAGGAAGGTTGGATCTTTCATAGAAATTGTTATCGCGTCCCCTTTTTTTTGAAATGTAGAGAGAAAAGAAGGGGTTTGGATCGTTCCCGTTTCTTTCTCTAAAGATTTGGCAATACAACGGGTTCCATTTCCGCAGGCCAGGGCTTGACTCCCATCCGCATTATAAAAGGAAACGTCCGCATCTGCCTTTGCTGATTCTTTAATGAGGATGACTTGGTCACACCCAATTCCGCGACGGCGATCGGCAATCCAACGAATATGAGCGGGTGTCAGAGGTTTGGAAAGGTTCTTTTCCTCCATTAAGACAAAATCATTCCCGAGGGCTTGCATCTTTATAAAAGGAATTTTTGAGAGAGGCATCCAAGAGACTTCCATATTTCAAAATGTACTTTCCCCGTGCAGCCTATCTGTGTCAACTCTCTTTACGGATGTGAAGGAGAAAAAGAGCAAAGAGAAGACTACCAAAAAGAATAAAGGCAAATCCTTGGTGGAGTGCGGCCATCTCTAGGGGGACTTCTAAGAGAAGAGTCAAAACTCCAAAGGAGAATTGTAAAAGCGCTGCGATAGCAATGGCACCAAAAGCGCGAGAAAGAAGGGGGGGGATCTCAAGCTTTCGTTGATAAATCCAAACCCCGCAACACAGCGTGGTTGTTACAATAGCGCAAAGTCGATGAAGAAACTGTACACTTACAGGGTTGGCGATGCAGTCTTTCCACCACGGAGATTGGGCCAAAAACTCCCGAGGGATAAGGCATCCTCCCATTAAGGGAAAAGTATTATAGAGAAGACCTGCCTTAAGTCCTGCAACAAGGGCGCCCAATACAGCGGTAAGAAGAACAAGAAAAAAAGCGAAAAGAGAAAGTTTTATAAGGGACCGAAAGGCATGTAGAGAGAACCCTTTTCGCTCAAGGGAGAGAGGGAGTCTGTAAAGACTTAACGTCATCCACAAGGCGACCCCAAAGAGAGAAAATCCAAGAAAAAGGTGAGCGGCGAGGCGATAAGGACTCACATGAGGGTCGTGGAGAAGGCCGCTTTTGACCATCACCCACCCCATCACCCCTTGAGAAGCACCTAAAACCCACAAGAGAACTAATGAAAACAAAAGCTCACGATGCTGCTTTTTAAAAATCATAAGAAAGGTTGGGATAATAAGAACGAGCCCTAAAAGCCTTCCCCAAAGTCGGTGGATGTATTCCAGCCAAAAAATAGACTGGAATTCGGCTAAGGTCATCCCAAAATTAATCTTTTGAAATTCAGGGCTTTGTTGATATTTGCTAAATTCAATGAGCCAGGCGTCGGATGTTAACGGCGGAAAAATCCCTGTAATTGGCTTCCACTCTACAATCGAGAGCCCCGAACCTGTGAGTCGGGTTAATCCTCCTATAATGACCATGACAAAGATCATGAAGGTAAGGGTGATGAGACTTCCCTTAAAGAAGGTATCGGTCTGTGTGGGCATGAATGAAAGAAGTGTCCTTTATTATTTTTCAGATTTTTATTGCCTTTTAGGATAAACAAAATTGACATTTTTTTAAAGTTTTATTTGTCAATAAAAGACTCTTTCCTCATGCTCGTATTTTGAAAGTCAATCTACATTACTTCCTTAGATGCTATAAATTTTAAAGGCATTTACTATGATTTAAGGCTCTAAATTTTGCCGTCTTCTATAAGATTACGCTATAATTTAAATTTTAACCAAAAATTAACCCTATTTTGTTAATATCGAAATTATCGCAAATGGTTTGCGTGTCAAAAAAGGAGTATGAAATATGCCAAATTCAAACGATCCAAGAGATCCAAAAAACCCGCAAAATCCAAGAGATCCAAAAAATTCTCAACAACCGAAGAAACCAAATGATCCAAAAGATCCAAGAAATCCAAATGAGCCTAGAAATCCAAATGGAGACCAGAGATCCAAATAATCTAAAATGGGCTCAGTAATGTACTTTATGAATCTCCAATAGCTTACGCTGAAAGTAGTTATTGGAGATTCTGAAACATTTCATCTGTCGAAGTGAAAGCTACTTTTAAAAAAACTTCGACAGATACTTTCTCGTCCCTGGCTCAACCCATCCTCGTTTTCCACAAAGAAGACTTTCGAGCTATATCCATCCTATGAAGACCCATATACATATCATAAAAAGAATAAGCCCAAGACCTAAGGCCCCCCATAGATGAGCTATATGCGAAAGTTGGTGACGGGGTAATATCAAGCAAGGGGCCGCATCACGAACGATGATTCTGCCAACCCAATAAAATTTGGCATCTATTGTATAAGAGACGAAGCAATTGTTTCGGCGGCAGAATGGGCTCGAGCTGTGTCAGTATTATCGGGCGTTTCTTTGTTTTCAACTAACTCACAGTAGCCCCTTTGCAAATATTTGATCCTACCCGCATCCAATTCACTCTTCACATGGGCGTTATGAACCTGGTTCATTGAGGTTGTATCATATACGATCACCGCTCCGTCAGGCAAAACATCGATACTTTCAGAAATAGAAGATGTCGATTCACCCGCTACTAATATCTCACCGTCCTTTGCTCTTACCGCTCCTAAAAGGAGGTCCATATCTTTGGAGATGCTAGAACCAAACTGAAAATCGAATAAAGTAAATTGTTGTGGCAATATTTTAGATTTCTCGAGCTCTTCCACAAAAGCGCGGGTAACATAATCCTTTTCTCCATCGCGATGTGCGCTTTTTATTTCTTCTTGTGTTATAGGGTCATATTTTCCGGTTCTTGGACCATTGATAATCAACAGGTGCCGACTTTTTATGAGTGGCGAAATATAGCGAGCGAGCTTACGAGCGTTAACCTCGGTAAATAACTGGATTTCGTTGTCAGGGGTTGGAGCGTCTCCCCCTAAAATGACGCCTAAGTAGGTATCGCTCTCAGGTAATTCAGATTTTCTTAAATCATAAATAGCTTCAATCTCTTCAATCTGACGGTTATGGGCGACACCTATGGTTTTTATCAGCTTTGTCTTTGTGCCTTCCAAAGTGTTTATAAAATCTCCAATAGCATGGAGGGGAGCCGCAATATAATCCACCTTTCCAACCAATTTTGGGTGATTGGTTGTGATCATATGACACAAATGAACCGTAGTGGCTCCTTGAAAAGGGAATAAGTTAGCAAAAGACGAAACCGTCTTTTCGCCAACTGCCAGGACGATGGGCTTTTCTTCTTGCGCGGTGACGGCACTCTTAACAGAAGCTGTTAATTTTTCTTCGTCACCTACATTAAATTCTGTTACTTCAATATCCTGACAATGCTGAGAATAAGCTCTGAGAACACCATGTACTTGATTTTCGTCACCCTTATGCCCAAAATCGCGGTATATGAGGATGGACTGTACACAGTAAGCCAAGTTTGGTGAAATCGGCAAAAGGATAAAGGCTAATGTTGTAAGTATGTTGGGTGTCAATTTCATGTTTATTCTCCTCATACAATAATGTTAATAAATGAATATGGTAAAAATAAATTTCATGTCAAGTTTATTAAACACCCTGCAAATCAAGCTGCAACTTTTTCTTGTTCACACACAACTTCTCCCCCGTCAGAAAATCTGACACCGGAAAGGAGCTTTGGCAACTGATTTTTACCATCTGTCGCTAGCACATGATATGTCCGAGTTAAATAGCCCATCAGGTATAGATCCCATTCAATGGTTCTGTTCTTCAGTCCTCCTTTAATTCTTTGTTATCTATCTTTAGTTAGGTGTCTCTAAAGTTTATTCATCTTTAGATAAGACGCGATTCTCTTCCTCTTCCTCTTCCTCTTCCATTGAGGGGAGATGTCTTGGTGCTTGCGTAGCATTCCTGAGGGGGGAAAGTCTTATACTTTTTTCTTTTTGCAATAAAAGCCTTCTTCTTTTTTGCTTGGAACCATATACTAATCTATCAAAGATATTTCCTTTGAAATCAGACTCAATTTTACTAAATTTTCTTTTCGAAGGGTTGTTAGATTCGGTGAAATCATATGGTAGGGAAAATATAACCTGAGGATTTATACAGAGGTTACGTGAGTTACTAGCTAACCTTACGGCATTCTCAAGATCAATCATACCATGACCGCAGTAAACAGAAGGAAATTTAACTCTTCTTGCTAGATTCGTATCATGAATACTCCAAGTTCGTGCAGAATTTTTTAATAAATCTAGTATTTCCTTAGGACTTAAGTGTGAAAAGCGCGCTTTTAAAAGAGCTGCAGCGCCCGTAACAATAGGGGTTGAAAAAGAAGTTCCAGAGCGGCACATCATTACGCCTCTGGCGTCGCAAGCTTCTATATCAGTTCCCGGAGCCGAAAGCGCATGATTGATAAATTTTTTGCCGGGATAACTACTTTCTGGATTTCTTGATTCTAAATTATCAGTTTTCTGAAAATTGGTAACAATAACCATATGGCCAGCCATATCTTCAAGTAATTGCAAGAAACTGTTTGAAAAAACTGTATCTTGATCCTCACTACCCCATGATTTTTTGAGGTAAGAAAGAAGGGCTAGAAAAGATTCATAAAATTCTAGATCTTTAGTTTGACAAAAAACAAAAAGAAAGAA
>JBEPVR010000099.1:0-4605 GCA_041690915.1 Alphaproteobacteria bacterium | reverse complement strand
GTTGGGGGCTGTAACACCGGCAGGGAATCAACTTCCGTATAATATCAATGGCCTTATTATATATGCTTACAAGGCATATTTGATAATGTGAAATATATCACAAAGCTGTACACTAGAAATTTGTTTTGATAGAAACGATTTATTTTTTAAGGGTTGGTCTGGATTTTTCTCGCAAAGAATTTTATGCATTCTTTGCGAGAAAAAAACCTTACCAAACCTAAAGCGTCAGATATAAAAAAATCCAATGCAGAGAAGTTGTGATTATCTCAATATTGATAAGATGAACTTAGGAGCTTTCACAATCGTAGATCTCCTGTCCACGCTGAAACCTTAAAGAAACCCCTTCTGCAAAAATGGGCTCTAGCATGAACCCAATGAAAGGGCCATCAACGAACATAAGTTTCTCCTGTCCCCCATCTTCTCGATAGCCGGCAAGGCCATATCTTGCACCCTCTTTTCTCATGTAAGCCTTCTCATCATCCCCTGTGATGATTTCGAAATAACCGAGTTCCGGATGGAAGTGCCTGCCCAAGGCGCGCTTTAAAATATCGCTTGGAATATCGAAGGTGCGTCTTTGAATAAAGTCCATGTAAGAATCAAAGGTTGCACAGTTGGAGTCAAGGCGTTTTTTTTCCTGAAGTTCAACATTAAACCAAAGAGAGAGAATTTTCTCTATAATAGGCTCTAAAGCCAATCCTCCAGCGCTGTTTGTGAGAAGGACTACACCCGATTGAATTGTTGGAAAGAGCACAAGTCCAGAGGAAAAGCCGCAAGTCGCCCCATCGTGTTGAACGACATCAAGCCCTCTTCTTTTACCGACTAACCAACCAAGGGCATATTTGGACTCATGATCATAGGCGATTTTTCCATTTCGACGGTAGGCAATCCCAGCCTCGCTCAAAATACGTTCCGTCCTAAAAAGTCCTCCTTGAATTTCTGTAAGGGCGTAATTGGCCATATCAATTGCAGTAGACCATACTGCACCAGCCGGAGCTATATGGGTAGCAAAGCGTTCATGGTTGAGGTCAACAGGAACTGTTGTTCCGTTAAGAGCTTTACCATGCGGGTAGGCAAAGTCTTCCCCTTGAATCACTTCATCAAAATCCACTGTGCTTCTTGCCATCTCCATAGGGATGAAGAGGCGGCTTTTTAACAAAGATGCGAACCCTTTATCCAAGGATAAATTCGCGTGAGCCTGCTTCGCGGCGATAAAACCACTGGCGGCGACGAGTTGATTATTATATTGAAAGACTTTATTCGACTCGCTGCTCTGCTTGAGATGAAGCAGATCTGCAAAAAGATCTTCGGGCTTCTTGTTTGCATGGTTTAGTATTATAGGCAAGTCACGGCGAGGAATACCTGTGGAGGCACAGACAAGATCCTCGAGGGTGAGTTTATTCGACAACTCGTCATCGCCGAGTTGGAAGTTAGGATAGAGCTTTACAGCCAGATCATTCCAATGAAGAAGACCTTCCTCCTCTAACTTAGCAATCAAAAAGGTCGTCATGGATTTGGAGATTGAGCCAATCATAAAGCGAGTTGAAGGGAGAATTTCTTTTCCTGTACTAGAAAGAGATGACATCCCAAAGCCTTGAGCATAGACAATTTCACCTTTCTCAATGATCGCTAAAGAGAGGCCTGGAATTTTAGCTTTCCCCATAGCCTCATTGATGAAGCTTTCGAGCTCTAATGTCTTTGTGCAAATAGACTCTATCTTCTTTGAACTAAGGTCGATTTTTCTCTGTTCAGGCGCTTTGAGACTTTGAAATAGAGTCAATATTTGGCTACTTCTTCTTTCTAAAATGCCTTCCTCGCCTTGTAGAGAAAATACCCAGGAATAGAGGCCCTGATTTTTCCCACAAAGTTGACGACTTTGATTATTTGCATTCTTACCATAGACCTCAATGCGAGTTGCATCGAACTCGATCTCCGGTGGATTCATACAAATAATAGGTTCTTCGCCGGGAAAAATTGAGATAATTTTTTTGGCTATGGCAATGGCACTTTCTAAACTACCTTGATGCTCAAAAATGGAGATATTTAACTCTTCATTTTCAATCGATAAATCATAGAGAGAACTACCAGCCAATTTTACACTCACGCCATCGGGAAGAGTGATTGATGCCATTGAAGGAAAGGTAACAGTTTTACAATTCATGGTTATATCCTTTGAGTCCGAAATAAAAGAACTCGTTAATGATAATACTGCGCTCCTCATAGTTGGGAGCGACGGCTACTAATGATGGGTCAAAAAACAGCTCATTCCTTTTCTTAATGAGGATAAGGAAGATTGCTGGCTTAATATTTTTAGAGATCACCTTTTCTTTCTGCCCTACTTTCAGAAAACGAAGGTTCAAAGTATCTATCCGTTGTTGCATTTGCTCGGCAAAGGCGTGTAGTTCAGGATTTTCAGTGGGATAAAGTTCTAGAAGAAGCGATGTAAAGGGGGAAAGAAGATTTTCATTCCTCCTCTTTAGTAACTCATCAAGCTTTGTTTTAAAGGGTATTCCGCGCAAAAGGAGCTGCTCTGACCAGGCTAACTCATCTTCAAAGAAAGGTGTGAAGATCGTTATGAAAAGTTTGATTTTATCCTTAAAGCTCCGGTAAAAACTCATCTTGCTCACGTCAGCGCATTGACAGATTTCTTCGATAGATGTTCGTTTAAATCCTTTTTCTCGAAATAAAAGAGTTGCAGCCTTAAGGATAAATAGCCTTGTCGGTAATTCTTCTAATTTAGGACGCCCTCGCTTTTTCATATAAACTCGTGTTTGATTTAAAACAAAACACTATTATGCCACTTATTTAATATTACTAATACAACTTAAATCGTAACATTAATTAACCTGAAAAATTAGCCACTTTGTTGCTATGAGAGGGCAAATGAGAAAATTATTGTCGATAAAAATAGTCATAGAAGGACGGATGGTATCAGAATTTCGTGCCTTCAGCTGTTTGCCTTTTTCTAACTTACGAGGCTGTGAATAAATAGAAACTTTACTGTGTACTAACACAGTAAAGTTTCTATTGACCAATCGGCACCTTGCATATTTCTAAAAGCTCCAAAATTCACACCTAAAAAAAAATATCTGATTGCGAAAATTTTATGAGCATCATATGAAGGTTAGAAAAGGGGTTTTATGGAGTCAAAATATTTAGAAAAAAGTAATCATTGGGGTCGAGCTTGGGCTGTTGAAATGAAAACTGCTATAAGTAGTTTGCTCATTCTAACGCTAACACCCTTGATGGTATTCTATTTTTACATTTGTGCTTTCTTTTATGATTGCGCCCTAACGGCTCCAATCATGGAATTAGTCTCAGGAAACCTTACTTTAAGCAGTGTTTGGGAGAAAATTCCATCTTTTTCAACTCACGCATTAGCGGTTTTCGCTTGTTGGTATCTTTTACAGCTTTTCCTGGCCCTAATTCCAGATTACTTTCACCGCATCATAAAATGGTATAAAGGGGGAAAGCTGTTGGGGGCTGTAACACCGGCAGGGAATCAACTTCCGTATAATATCAATGGCCTTCAAGCTTGGAGTGTCTCTCTCACCCTCTTTTTGTTAGGGTGGATCTTTAATATATTTTCCCCAACAATTATTTTTGATAATTGGGGCGGTCTACTCATTATTGCCAACATAGTGGGATTTTCTTTGGCTATATTTACATATATCAAAGCTTTTATATTTCCCTCTTACATTAATGACCGCTTAATCACAGGTAATCCCCTTTATGACTTTTACATGGGAGTCGAATTGAACCCAAGGTTGGGTCCGCTAGACTTTAAATTATTTTTCAATGGACGGCCCGGAATTATTGGCTGGACATTAATCAATTTATCATTTGCCTTTGCACAATATTATCAGTATGGTTTCGTCACAAATTCGATGATCTTAGTTAATGTATTCCAAGCCATGTATGTTTTAAGTTTTTTTTGGGATGAAAGCTGTTATTTAAAAACCATTGATATTCACCATGATCATTTTGGCTGGATGCTTGCATGGGGCGATAGTGTTTGGCTACCTTTTATGTATACTCTTCAGGCCCTTTTCCTTGTATTTCATCCTCTTGAGCTGTCACTTCCCTATTTTATTTTTGTGTTTCTTTTAGGCATCATTGGATTTTACATCTGTTATTCTGCTAATAATCAAAAAAACATCTTTCGTCAAAATGATGGAAATATTTCCATTTGGAAAGAAAAAGCAAATTTCATTCCATGTGAATACCTCACTAGCGATGGAGAGAAGCGTAAAAGTAAATTACTCACATCCGGTTGGTGGGGAATTAGTAGACATATGAATTATACTGGCGACCTTATTTTTTCTCTGGCAATTAGTTTAGCATGTGGTACTGAGTACCTTTTCCCCTACTTCTATTTTGTATTCATGACAATATTATTGATCCATCGTTGCTTTCGTGATGAACACCGATGTGGCCATAAGTACGGGAAATCTTGGGAGCAATATTGTCAAAAAGTACCCTATCGCTTGATTCCAGGAGTATTTTAATATTCTCGAGAATTAGAATTGAATTAGGAAATTCAAATCGACATTGAATTTCCTATCTTTTGAAATATGTATAGTATCTCGACAACGATTTAAGAGAGGG
>JBEPVR010000098.1:0-4658 GCA_041690915.1 Alphaproteobacteria bacterium | reverse complement strand
CTCCTCTACCAGCTTGCAGTTTTTATTGACTCTTGGGTAAACAGAAATTACCTTCGAACTGGTTGCCTATTAGCGGATGGATTAGAGAATGAATTTTAAGATTTTGTCAGAGGCGGAAGAGTTTTTGAATTTTTAGGACTCGGACTTTGAGATAAGCTGTCTTTTTGTGATTTATTTTCAGATTTTGGACGCAGAAAAGGGATCTCTCCTCATCTTGAGATCTAATGCGCGGCTTTGTTTAACCGCAGACATGCCGGAGGTTGATCATAGTATAGGCAAGCAGTTTCAAGCCAAAATGATGAAAACTAATCCTTTCAAATCTCAGCAAAAGCCTTTTGAACTTATCCTCCCAGGCGAAGACACGCTCAACCGTTCTAAAGCGTTCCTCAAGAATTTCCTCATTATAAATCCTCTTTCTTCCTCGTTTCGCTTTCTTACGATTCCTTGGGTTTTCTTTGATATTGGGGACCATGCCCGCATTGAAGATTTTCTTCCTGTTTGCAAAACTATCGTAAGCGGAATCAAGGCTTACTACACTTTTCTTCAGAGGTCTCCCCATGCGCGCAAAGAGATCTTTCAAAGACTTAAATGCTTTTCCAAACAACGGTCCCTCATGACGATTGCCAGGGACAATCGTCATGGGAGACCGTACATTGCAATTGCGATCCACAAAAACCACAATCTTCTCGCTCTTCATGTGTTTGTGTCCGCTAAATCCTAAACAATCACCGCCTTTTTTAGCCATTGTTGTCGTCCCATCACCATGAGTTACCGACGTATCTAATAGATTTTCTCTGTCCAATGTGACAACAGAATTTTCAAAGATCTTGAGTAATGCGCCACCCTTCAACCATTTCTGAAAGATTCTGAAAATCTGGCTGTAGTGGATCTCTGCCCGTCCACACTTGCTTATGAATTAACTAATCTCTTCTCATAACCACATCTTACTAGCCTTTAGCTAGCTTTTTCTCCAAATCTAAATAGGCAACAGCTTGCAAGTCTAGCCCATGCTTTCCCAGTGCTTCTTTTAAGCTGGGACGCATGAGGCCTTTATCGGCTATCATTAACCCTTTATAAGTGTGCGTTAGTTCTGGAAGAACATCTCGCTCGTCAATATTAGCTGCCACCATTTCGTAGGAGAGAATGAGACCACTTGTGTGTGTCACGAGATGGCCTTTAAACCCAAAATATTTTTGGTCTTTTGCAGCGCAATAACCGAATGCGGCCTGTCCAAAAAAGGGATTTTTACGGCCTGCACGCTTGATATGGCAAAGGGGAATCGGGAGGCCATCAAACAGAAACAGGTTACAAAAAGGCATAATCATGTTGATAAAATGCAGACGGAGCCATTCCTTTACTTGCCATAAATTAGCGCACTGCCGTGTAAAAGTTGTACGGTCTCCGAGCTTAGGAAACCACGCCAACCATTGGCGTTTAAAATAATCATAGATTCGCTTATCTTTCCCTAAACCTAGATATTCACCCACAATTTCCATCGTAATGACCTCTGAATCCGTTAGTTTCGGCTTAAAGCCTCCCTTGCGAATGCGTCCGATCGTCTTCAAAAAATTATCGACAATCAAGTAAATATGGATCATAAAATCTTCTAAGGGCGTAGTTCCTCCGATTAATGAAAGTTTCAACAACCTTTATTTAATCAGAAAATCATGCCCCCTTCAATCACATCCTAAAAGAGTTGCACACTCCGTTTCTTTTATTATTTATAATGGGTCTCACATGCCAGAATCAATATTTGTCCTGGTCCCGTTACCTTATAAACAAGACGATGTTCTGAAGTAATGCGACGAGAGATACATCCTTTGTATCCTTTGAATGCATGTTTAAGAACTTCGGGTTTGCCTGTCCCCTCAATTGCCCAAGGCTTTGTTTTAATATCCTCCAGAAGCTCTTTAAGTTTTGGGCCGTTCTGAGGATCTGCTAGCATTGTTTGATATTCCCTTTCAATTTTAGGAAGGAGTTCAAAAGTAATATTTAGAGGTTGTTCTTCTATTTCAGACTTGTTTAGAAAAGGCTTCATTCTATTAAGAGTTCTTGCGCTTTTTTCTTGTGCTTTTTCTAATCTAGTTATGTCTTTTTTAAGACGTGCTTCACGGCTCAGTGCTTTGGAAGAAGTTTTCTTGCTCTTCTTAACTTCACCTTTGACAAGACTTGCATTATCACATTTTTCTGTAGAATCAGTTGATTCTCCTTGCAAGTCTCCACTTTCTTGGTCTTCACTTTCCTCTTCCTCATCAGAAGATCCACTATCCTTTTCAGAATCTGAAGAAAAAGTATCATTTTTCTCTCTAACTTCTTTTCGAGGTTCAGAGAGTATGGGAAGAGAAGTGCTTTCAACTTGCTGTTGTTCAGCTTCAAGTGTTTCTTGTTCATGTGATGAATTTACTATATTTTCCACACGTTCCTTTGAGACTCTGGTCACCATAGATCCAAATAATAACGCCTGCTGATAATGTAAAAGAGCTTCTTCATAATTTCCTTCTATTTCTGCTAATCTACCTAGACAGTGATGTTCCTCTTCAGTATATTTTAATCCTTTTAAGCTTAACCTAAGATTGTCTTTTAAAGAATCATATTGTTTAGTAGCATCTTCTCGAGCGAGCCCAAGCTCGGAAGAATGATATTTCATACAATGAATAATTTCTACTATTGCAGATGGGAAAGAAGATGTACTCCAACACTCGCACGCTTTAGTATAATTTTTATAGAAAGAATATTGAATCCATCCCAAAAAATAGTTAGAATAACCTTTATGTCTGTGTAGTTGTTCAAAATATTTTGCAACTCTTATGTGAATAGACCTTCTACTCTGAGGTGATCCTGAGTAACCTTGAGCGTATAAATATCCGAGTTTATAAAAAGCTTGAGCTTCCATATAGTATTCTTCAGCTTTGGCAAGATTAGGTTTTCCAGTTGCATCTTCCCCTATATAACCGTGAGAGTACAAATCTCCAATAGCTTCCAAAGCTTTAGGTGAGCCTGATTTCTCATAGCATTCTTTAGCTTTTTCAAAATCAGGCTTGCCATATATATTACCTTTTTCATATAAATCCCCAAGCTTCCTCAAAGCTTTAGGTGAGCCTGATTTCTCATAGCATTCTTCAGCTTTGGCAAGATTAGGTTTTCCAGTTGCATCTTCCCCTATATAACCGTGAGAGTAGAAATCTCCAATAACCCTCAAAGCTTTAGGTGAGCCTGATTTCTCATAGTACTTTTCAGCTGTAGCATAATCTGGTCTTCCAACTCCTAAATGATCTAGTCTACGCCAATCTACACGCTTACGTGCACCAATAGTTCGCTCGAAATTCTCATATAATTCTACAACTTTGGCATAATCATAGTTTTCAGGTGCACCTGCTCCTATGTGACCCTTACGATACAAATCTCCAATAGCTTCCAAAGCTTTAGGTGAGCCTGATTTCTCATAGTACTTTTTAGCTGTGGCATAATTAGGTCCGATATTAGTTGATTTTATTTCTCCTTTTTGGCATAAAGTTCCAAGTTCGAACCAAGGATCCGGATCTCCTAAGTTGCTTAAAAAGTAGGCAACCTTTTTTATGTAACCCTTTCTTTTCAATTCCCTTATATATTGTTTAAGTCCAAATGAACGCACGGTATTGTACCGAAAAATATCCCCGAATAAAGTTTTTTTTAAATCTCTTTCCACACTTTCTAAATAAGATTCAAAATAAGATTCAAAATATGGAGAAGATACATGAGTAAGGCATAAGCCAGCAAGGGTCGATTCTATCTTGCCTTTTGCATCACGATCTTCTTTTAAATTTGGATATAATTTCTCTTTTGTCTTAAAGAAAGTAGCCACAGATTCTATATCTTCATCAACGACTTTGCAATCTGAAGAACTGTTAATTTCATTCAGTAGAACCATTGCTTGTTGATGATGCTCTCCCTTTGCAATCCAGTGCAACTGAAACCCTAAAACAGAGAGTTTTATGGCCTCAACTCCATTCCCATGCATTTTATGAATGCGCGCCAGATTAAGAATACTTCCCACATGCCTGAATCTTGCTGCTGCATTAATAGCTTCAATAGCTTCACTTGAAATATTCAAAGATAAATCGCTGCTTTTTACATAATTAATCCATTGTTGACAAGCTTCAAAAACAAGATTTCTATAATTATTAGGTTCGAAAAAATTCTTGGGATTCAGAACTTCACGCAATGTCAAAGGCTCTACATTTCTTCTTGGCAGAGGAGCACTGACATCTTCTCGCTCTTTTTCTTCACTTAATGACACTTTCATTGCTATACTTTTAGAAGGTAGATATAATATTTGTGCAAGTAAAAGAACAGAAAGAAATTGTAGTTTATGAGGTAAAATTTTATTCATCATAATAAACACTCCACTAATTAAAAACATTTAATAGTATATAAACTTTATACCAAAAGGCAAATTAAATCTTTAGAGAAGAAAATGGTTCTGTCGCAAAAAAAATAAGACTGTCTTATAGTAAGTTGAATATTAAAAATATTTAGAGGATTAATGCATATTTTAAGTTTGAAACTGTCACGTCCCTCTTGAATTTCTGATGATTCATTAGAAGATGCATTTAAAAATTTTACAAGCTGTTGCCTATTTAGAGTTGGAACTGGTTGCCTATTAGCGGATGGATTAGAGA
>JBEPVR010000097.1:0-4706 GCA_041690915.1 Alphaproteobacteria bacterium | reverse complement strand
TCTTGTCCACCATGCGTTCCATGATTAGAGAGAATTCGAAAGCCTTCTTTTTTAAGGTCAAACATTTGAATAACCTTAAGAATGGTTTTGTTGAAGTTGACCATAAGTTCAGGGGTTGCTTTTTCAGCAAAATCAAAAAAAGAAATAAACTCTCCCTTAGGGATCACTAAGATATGAACCGGCGCTTTTGCAGAAATATCATGGAAAGCTAAGGTGCACTCATCTTCATAGACAACACTCGCGGGAAGTTCTTTCCGAAGAATACGCGCGAAAATATTATTTTTATCATACGCCATGGCTTAGTCTCCTCAATGCAAATGATGACAGCTGATTATACAATATGTTATGCTCTTATTATTATCATGTTTTAAGGAAATGACCAATGAGTGAAAAAGAATCTACCTCTTGGCAAGGCACGACCATTTTATCGGTGCGCAAGGGAAAAGATGTTGTCATTGCGGGAGATAGCCAAGTTACGATGGGAAGCTTGATCCTCAAACCCAATGTTCGGAGAATAAGGCGTCTGGGTAAAAGCGGTGCGATCGCTGGTTTTTCGGGGTCAACCGTTGACGCCATTGCCCTCTTTGAGCGCCTTGAAGCCAAGCTTGAAGAGAACCCTCACCAATTGATTCGGGCCTGTGTTGATCTGGCCAAGGATTGGCGCCAGGATCGCTATCTGCGCCGTCTTGACGCAATGATGGCTGTTGTGAATGAAACCCATTCCATCCTACTTACAGGAAGCGGGGATGTTCTGGAGCCTGAAGATGGTCTTATTGGTATTGGGACGGGCGGTCCCTATGCCCTATCAGCAGCACGCGCTTTGCTCGATATCGAAGGATTTTCGGCTCGCATGATTGTCGAAAAAGCAATGAAAATTTCAGCGGATATTTGTGTTTATACGAATAGGAATATTGTCGTAGAGAGTGTAGGCGAAGGAAATATAGGGACAGAAAGTGTCATAGAGAAGCCATGAGAATGCTCCATCTTTTTTCTCGAGAAATTGGTTCAGAACGCGGGCGATTAATTACGTATCCAAACAATCTCCTGCCAGGATGGAGGTCAAAATGAGCAAAATAAAGAACCGATATCCGATTCAATATAATGGAAACATCGTGTTTTTTATTCTATGGATCCTTTTATTTCCTCCCGTGGGAATTATTCTCGCGATTAAGAATCTGATATTTTTAAAAAATGGGAAATACTTAGGTCTATCCTATCGAGGAAGCTACAATTGGCTCATCTTTTGGGCCGTGATATTCTTTCCAATTGCCTTCATTCTCTTGCTTATTAAAGGGGTGGATTTGGTGGAGGGAAATGTTCTTTTGTAAACTATATATGTTAAAAAAACATTGAAACAACCAAGGTTTTGTTTTTAAAACTTTTCTGTTAATTTATAGCTTCTTAAGCAAAATAGCGCGTGTGCTGCAATTGAAAAACACTAAAGGGGGGAAAAAATGAAGCTTAATTTATTAAAGGTGGGTTTGCTTACATTTGTCGGATTTTATCTCATGGCAAACCAAGCAAATGCCCAGTCCCAGTCCGGCTGTGGGTGGTATTGTTGCTGTACTGTTGATAACATTTGTAAGCTTCCTGATGGGAGCGGGTGTTGTAGTGAGCAAGAGGACGACACCGGTTACACAATTGTAAAAACTGATTTTGTCTGCGAAGTCATGCAGTATGGTCAAATGAACTGCGGTTCCACTCGAGTCTGCAATTCCCCTCATAGGGAAAAGCCTAAAAAGGCTAAATAGAAAATATATTTTTATTTTATTTTTCTTGCATTAAATTGTTTTTTATAGTATCCTAAGAATAGGACAGAGTTTAATTGATGTTTTAAAAACTATCAATTTTACCTCTGTCCTTGTTTTTTAATCCAACCTTCTCAAAATCATTAAATTTCCTCAAATCTATGTGATCTAAGGCTGTCCTAAAAAATATTAATTTATCTCGGCTTATTGACCTTATTTAGAAGTTGCTTGTTTTCAATGACCCTATTTGTAGGGAGAATTGGATTCCTAGCAGGCATAGATGGATTAATCGTATTTGCAGGCGCCGTTGGATTAAGGATGTAATTAACCTCTAATGCCGACGTTTCATATTTATAAGCACAACCCCCATTACGCGTTCCTACATATTGATTGAAACCTTGTTCTTGGGTTATGTCCACTTGAGACTCAAAGCCGCCTGACCAGTTATTATGGTCATAATGACAAGTATATACGCCGTAGGCTTCCGTACATTTCATTGTTTTTAGAACATCATTAACAAAAGGGCATTCAACAAGGGCTTTTGCCTCAAAATGAGATGAAAAGAAGAGAAGTGTTGCTAAAGAAAATGGAGTGATAGATTTCATTTTTTTCTCCCTAAAGTTTATTAAATTTATTTTTAAACCCTATAAAAGATATCAGAAAATTTATAAAAATTAAATTAATTATTTAAAACGTCTTTACTTTTAGTGCTTTTCTAATGATCATATATCATCCTTTAAAAAAGAAAAAACGGAGGTTCTGATGTCTTCCTTTCTTGCAGTTCCTGGCTCAAATTTAACGCCGTTGGCCCTTGTCAAACACCTCGAAAATAAGATTCTTATTGATGGAAAATTGCTCGCCCCACAAAGCAAAAAAACATTTCCTGTTCATAATCCTGCAACAATGGAAGTGATTGGCTACGCTGCTGAAGCCAATGCGCATGATGTAGATGACGCCGTCAGAATAGCCCGTAAAGCTCAAAAAGAATGGCGCCATATGGACGCTTCCAAGCGAGGACGCCTTGTTTCTCAGTGCAGCGACCTTTTAGACCAACATGTTGATGAACTCGCGCGTCTTATGACCCTTGAGACAGGTAAAGCCCTTCGGACGGAAAGCCAAGTGGAAGCAAAAATTTTTGCAAATACTTTCCGTTTTTATGGGGGGCTTGGCCTTGAACTTAAAGGGGAGACCATCCCTTTTAGCGATTCCATGCTATCCATTACGATACGTGAACCACTGGGCGTGGTGGGAGCGATTATTGCGTGGAATGTTCCCCTGCTGTTGATGTCTTTAAAGGTTGCTCCTGCTCTTGTTGCGGGAAATACAGTTGTTGTAAAGTCGGCCGAGGAAGCACCCTTTGCTGTCTTACGAGCGGCTGAAATTATGAATACTATCCTTCCTCCTGGTGTTTTGAATGTATTATCAGGCGATGGACCAATGACGGGAGATGCCCTTGTGCGTCATGCCCATGTATCAAAAGTGACATTTACGGGGTCCGTTGAAACAGGCAAAGCTATTTATAAGACTTCAAGCGAAAAACTTATCCCTGTAACGCTGGAATTGGGTGGGAAAAGTCCCATGATCGTGTGTGAAGATGTTGATGTCCAGAAAGCAGTTGAGGGCGCCTTAGTGAGCATGCGGTTTACGCGCCAAGGACAAAGTTGTACAGCTGCAAGTCGTATTTTTGTGCACGAATCTCTTTTTGATCGTTTTTTGGAAGGCCTGAAAGAAAAACTGAATAATCTTAAAATTGGGGATCCTATGGATCTTGAAACCGATATTGGATCTGTTATTTCTCCCGCCCAGCATGAAAAAATCTTGAATTACATCGAGATCGGAAAAAATACGCCGGGAGCCACAGCCCATGAATGTTCCGAACTCTCGAATGACCCCAAACTTTCCAAGGGTCTTTTTGTGAGGCCAGTTCTTTTTACGGGGCTTTCAAATTCCCATCAGGTTTGCCAAGAGGAAATTTTTGGACCGGTGACAGCCCTTATTCCTTGGAAAGATTTTGACGATGTAATTAGCCAAGCCAACGATTCGGATTATGGTCTTGCAGCTACGTTGTGGACTAATAATTTGCAACGTGCTTTAATTGGCGTTCATCAACTGGAAGCGGGATTTGTGCAAGTTAATCAAAATGTTGTTGTACAACCTGGTCTTTCCTATGGCGGCGTAAAGACTTCAGGAGTAGGTAAAGAAGCCTCCCTGGAGGCCATGCTCGAACACTTTACCCACAAAAAGACAATTATTTTTAATATGGAATAGGGGATTTTTTTTATGAACTTAAAAAATATATTTCAAATATATACACTCTTTGTTTGCTTAATTTGTACGGTTATTTTGATTGTCACAGCGGCCCTGTTTTTAAATTCGGTGACAAACTTAATTATTCCTCAATACAAACACTATTCCTCTCTCATTCAATATGAGTCTAATGAGAATTATATGAGGCATGTCGAACATAGTTATGGGATAAACAAAGAACGATTGGCAGCTCTCAAGCAGCTTTCCGCTACTCAGCTGGATGAGACAAGAGCTAGTGATAAGAGAGCGTATTTGGAAGAGCAAAAAGGATATGCAATTGAGATGATGATCCGTACCCTGGAATGGGCCCTTATTGCTCTTATCTTCTTTTTCATCCATTGGCGGCTTTATAAGAGATCAAAGGGATAAAATTTAAGGTAGCACTACCCTTAGATAAAGAAAAAAGCGATTGCGAAAAAAATGTAACCCACTAAAAACAAAAGCGGGACTCTCATTTCTTTAAATGATAAAGAATCTTTTCCTTTATTTCTTCCAAGCTTCAAAATGGCATGGGTAAAAGGTTTGGCAGGAAGATATTTTTCAAATTCGATGACCATTTTATTTCTTACATCAATGTTTTTTTTAATCGTTGCAAGGTAGCTTAACCAAGTTAAACACATCAAAATTCCAAGAAAAATAACTGTTAATAGG
>JBEPVR010000096.1:0-4942 GCA_041690915.1 Alphaproteobacteria bacterium | reverse complement strand
TATCCTGGCCCACTCACTCTTACTTTCTTCTGAAAAGGGACCCCGGGGTCTTCTTATTAAAGATATTAAAGGAATAGGGACAAAAGGGAAGCAGAAAGAGAGAGTTAAAAGGACTTAAGTAATACCAAATAGATAAATAAACCTGACATAGTTTTTATTTTTTGGGTTCTCTGGAGTATACCTTTGATGGAACTTCTCCAAATAAAAACTTGAAAAAATTTTCTTTCGAATTATACCATTTGGCTGACTGATCGTTTCAGAAAGAAGCTTCGGCTCAAGGCCTCTCTACGGAGAGACCTTGAAGCCCACTTTATAAAAACTAACCGTGGTTTCCCCCGATTAACTCCCCACAATTTGCCACGTTCCATCAGGTTGACGGCAGGCAGTACCATACGCCTGTTGCGTTTTCCCTGCGACAGTCACAGATTGGGTGAACTCGCGGCAATATTGACCATTATTTTGATAAGTGCGTGTTGGTGTAACAGAACCATAATGGCCTGAATCAGGATTTCTCCACTGAGCTGTTTTACCGATCGGACTTCCTTCGAGAGCATTCTGACAGGTTCTTATAGCTCTCTCCTTATCAGCTTGATCAAGCTGCTGTCCCACATATCCTCCTGCAAGGGCACCCGCCACAGCGCCAACAGCTGTCGCTACAATATTGCCGCGGCCTTTACCGATAGTGGACCCTGCCCAGGCTCCTAAGGCACCTCCCCCTACAGTACCAATGGCTTGTTTGGGATTTTCACATCCAGTCGCAAGACAAGCCACAAGAAGGGAAGCCGCAATAACTTTACTCTTCATATTCATTTCCTTTACCTAACTATTCATACTTCATAAGGATGACACGTCTATAGCCTTATGCTAAAGACATGATAATCCGAATATCACTCTTGATCAATGAGAAGAATCATATACATACATATAAAAAAAGGCTTTAGAATATGACTCACATCGATCTACACGATGCACGTATCATCAGACGTGCAACCTATGCCTCTGTAAGCGTTGCAGCCATCTTGGTTGTGATGAAGCTCTTTGGATGGTGGATGACCCATTCTGTGAGCCTTCAAGCGTCTCTTATTGATTCTCTTTTAGATGCTTTTGCTTCCCTTGTTAATATGATTGCTGTTTACCATGCCTTAAAACCTGCTGATAAGGAGCATCGTTTTGGACACGGCAAAGTGGAATCTTTAGCAGCCTTGGGCCAATCCGTTTTTATTGGGGCCTCTTCTCTGTGGCTATTCCATGCGGCCTATGATCGATTGTCAAATCGTCAGCCTGTTGAATCAACAGAAGTAGGGCTCGTCATTATGGCGGCTGCGATTATGATCACGCTTATTTTGGTGGCCTATCAACAGAATGTGGTAAAGAAAACCAACTCCAGTGCGATTGCGGCTGATATGATTCACTATCGCTCAGATCTTCTGACGAATGCAGCCGTCGTCATTTCCCTTCTTTGTGCAGAGTTTTTTCATGTGGAAGAGATTGATCCTATTTTTGGGTTGCTTATTGGCGGGTATATTTTTTGGAGTGCTTGGAAAATTATGATGCAAGCTTTTAACGTTTTAATGGATCGAGAGCTAGATGATGAGGAGAGGTTAAAAATCCTTTCCATTATCAAATCTCACTCTGAAGTTATAGACGTGAGAGATTTGAGAACGCGAAGTTCCGGATTACATCAATTTTTTCAGCTCCACCTCTTAATGAATCCAGAACTTTCCCTTCGGGAAGCCGATCAGATTGCAGGTGAAGTTGAAGCCGAGGTCATACGGGCCTATCCCAAAAGTCAAGTGATGATTCGACTCATGCCAGAGCTTCCACAGACCCACTCGTATACTTAAGCTGATAGAAACGTTAGCTCCTGAAATGAACAATTAAAAAATTTGATTTTTTAAAGAGAATGCATAAAATAATAAAGGCAAAGGTAAAGTGGAGCCTTCTTAAAACATTATGCGACCAGAAATTCTCTTTCCTCTTTATACTTCTCTTGAAAATTTGAAGGGAATAGGCCCAAGTCTTGGTAAAACGCTCAAACGTCTAGAGTTAAAGCGTATTGTGGACATGATTTGGCATTTACCGATAGGAATTGCCCATTTTCCTTTAAAAAGCTCATTAAAAGAGTGTGTGCCGGGGGAGCCGGTGGCTCTCGTGGTTTCTATCCGTCAGTATGAAGTGCCCTTTAAGGGGCATCGAAAACCCTTTAAAGTTGTATGTGAAGTGGGAGGTGATTATCTAGATCTTACGTTTTTTAAGGTCTATCCAAAAACGATTGAAACGCGGCTGCCTATTGGTCAAAAAAGGCTTATCTGTGGAATTCTTGATCGGTTTTTGGGGATGTGGCAAATGGCGCATCCAGAACGGATTGCTCCTGCTGAAGTGGCATCTTACTGGCAAGAGAAAAGTCCTCTTTATCCTTTGACAGCGGGTTTATTTCAAGGGCAGGCTCAAAAATTCGCTCAGATCGCCCTTAAACGAGCTCCTGATTTACCCGAATGGATTCCCTTCTCTCATAAAGGGGAATGGCCTTCTTGGAGGGAAGCGCTGGAAAAGGTCCATACTCCCCAGAATGAAGCAGATCTCCAGCCTCATCATCCCGCCCGCGAGAGATTGGCCTTTGATGAGCTTTTTGCCGATCAGTTAGCGTTGGGGCTTGTGCGGAGGGCTCAGCCGAAGGGAAAGTCTATTGTTTCTCAAGGGGTTTTCAAGAAAAAAATCTTAAAGGCCTTTGGTCATTCTTTAACGCCAGGTCAAGCCCAAGCTTTGCAAGAAATTGAAGATGACTTGGCTTCGCCCTCGCGTATGATTCGCCTTCTGCAAGGAGATGTGGGATCGGGAAAAACGTTAGTGGCTTTTTTAGCAGCTTCTCATGCTATTGAGGCGGGCTTTCAAGTAGCCTTCCTTGCTCCTACAGAAATTCTTGCCAGCCAACATGTTCAAACTTTGTCAGTTCTTGGAGCGCAAGTGGGAATTGAAGTAGCCCTTCTCACGAGTCGACAAAAAAAGAAAGTTTCTCTTTATGAAGACCTGGCCGCTGGAAAGATCCATCTTGTTGTGGGAACTCATGCGCTTTTGCAAGAGGCTGTGACATTTTCAAAGCTGGGTTTAGTGGTGATTGATGAACAACATCGATTTGGGGTCGAACAACGTTTAAACTTAACAGCAAAAGGCGAAGCTGTAGATGTGTTAGTGATGACGGCGACGCCTATCCCCCGCACTTTACGTTTGACGGCTTATGGTGATTTAGAGGTTTCCCGTATCCTTGATAAACCTCAGGGGCGCAAACCTATTCAAACCCGTGTTTTAAGTCTGAATCGTCTTGAAGAAATTTGTGCGGGTCTCAAGCGCTTTATGACCCACGGACATAAAATTTATTGGGTGTGCCCTCTTGTAGAAGAATCGGAAACTCTTGATCTAGCGGCTGCAAAGGATCGTTATGCCCATCTTAAAACTCTTTTCGGAGAGGATAAGGTGGGGCTCGTCTACGGCAAACAAAAGAGTGAAGAAAAACACTCTTCTATGGCCGCTTTTAAGGAGGGTCTCTCTCAACTTCTAGTGGCAACCACCGTTATTGAGGTTGGAATTGATGTAAAAGAAGCAAATGTCATCGTTGTTGAGCACGCAGAAAGGTTTGGCCTTTCTCAGCTGCATCAACTGCGAGGCCGTGTAGGACGAGGAAGTGAAGAAGCTCATTGCCTCCTTCTTTATGGGTATGCGCTTTCTGAGAGTGGGAAAAGGCGGCTTCAGGTGATGCGTGAGACGGAGGATGGTTTTCGGATTGCGGAAGAAGATTTAGCATTGCGGGGAGGAGGGGATGTGCTGGGGACAAAACAAAGCGGACTTCCTTCCTATAAGCTGGCTGACCCCTTGACTTGTGGGCCTCTTCTCGAAAAAGCTCATCAAGCAGCGCAAATTTTATTGGAAGAAGACCCCCATCTCCAATCGGCTCAAGGCCAAAGCGCCCGCCTTCTTCTCTATCTTTTTGGACAAGAGGAAGTTATTCATACGTTGACTTCAGGATAGTTTTTTGTGAGGAAAAAATGGTTACAGTTTTCACATGTCAGGGGCAAGACATCCCTCTTCAACATAAGCCCAGTCAAAGAGCAAAACGGCTCTCTTTACGGCTATCTCCCAAAGAGGTCGCACTTGTGTTGACGATCCCTCCTCGAGCAACATCTTCTCAAATTACGGCCTTTCTTAAACGATGTGCACCATGGGTGGAAAACCAGCTCAAAAAGGTTGCGAAAACAATCTCTATCAAGCCTGGCGAAAAGGTCTCGCTTCATGGAACAGTTTTTGAATGTAGGGTCGATCCTTTGCGTCGAAAGCCAGTCCTTTGTTTAGCGACGCAAACCCTTTGTTTACCTCCTCGATGTGGGCAAAAAGATCTTTATGAGGTCTTGAAGAAAATGGCGAGAGAAACATTGACGCCTTATGTGGAAAAGGCGGCACGGGCTCTGGATCAACGGGTTGAAAAAATATCCCTACGAGATACCAAATCTCGGTGGGGGAGCTGTTCCACAAGTAAAACAATTTCGCTGAGCTGGAGGCTCATTCTTGCTCCCCCTGAAGTGGCTCAATATGTTTGTATCCATGAGGCCACTCATCTTCTTCATATGAATCATAGTCAAGCTTTTTGGAAAGTGGTAGGGAAGTTATGCCCTGGATACAAGTCTTGTCAAAAATGGCTTAAAGCTCATGGGGCTTCCTTAATGCGCGTTTGAATTATACCAACTGATAATAAACCTGGATAGCCCTGTTCTATTGGCGTTTGATATAATCCCCATGATGCGCGATGGGGCAATCACGCGGATTTCATCGCCAAATTCTAGCTTACTCGGGAAAAGAGTTTTCATCAAAATGGATCATTTTAGTCTTGTGTAAGATGTAATACCATTTATCAAAAATATCTAATAGTTTAAGGAGGCCCAATTTCTGGTAG
>JBEPVR010000095.1:0-5055 GCA_041690915.1 Alphaproteobacteria bacterium | reverse complement strand
AGCATGGAAAGAAGTTGAAGGAGGCTTATTTCTGTAAGGCTCGCAATTGCATCATTTGCCAAGGGAGAGGAGTAGAGATAACAACCCGTTCTTATTGTGGCCGCCCGCAGGGCCGCGCAAGGCGATTGACGCTGAAAGTGCAATCGCCGTTAAGTGCGCATTTCGCAAATTTCATTTTCTCATGATTGCTTAAATCGCTTCACTCAAGTCGCGTTTCTTTTTGTAACGCATACTGCGTATGTCCTGATTCTAACGAATTGCGCCCATAACGCCTCCGATGATTTTCGATATTTAGATCCGTAATCGCTCGAGAGAGCTCAGCGCTTTCTCTTGTGGTCGTATCTGACAAAAAACCTGTCTACGTTTGGGAAATTAGTCTTAGTCGCTTACGACAAAGCGCACATTGACGAAGGCAATTTATCAGCGCGCATATTCATCTTTTTCAAAAATTAACAATAATCCCCCAATTTAAAAAGTTATTGACATTCCTAAAATTTTATGTAATTTTTTCTTTTTAAGAAAAAAAAATTTAAAAAAAGAGGCCTTTATGCTTAAAAAATTTATTTTCCTCTCTATCTTTTCTATTCTAAATACATCCTCGTTTTCTTATGCAATGAATAACGATAAAGATGATAAAAAGGTCGTATCAAAGCCTCAACCTCAACCACCAAGTAAAGGTCGGCAAGGTGATAGTAATGGCGGAATACAAACTGGGCAGTCTAACGTAACAGTTAATAAGGACGTCAGTTGTCTAAATCAATAATAATTGATAAAACAAATAAAACAAAATTGGATTTGATATTATATCGCAACGAATAGCGAAATATACATCAAAGGGACTTCATATGACTAAAAAAATCAAGATAATATTTTCTTTTTTTATCTTTTTATCTCTTTTACAACAAAGTTCATTACTTTTTGCAATGGAACAAGATGAGAACGATGTAGTAGTTCATATTTGGAGATCTATAAATACAACAGAAAAATGGGGACATGCTTCCTTAGAAACAAAAAAATATCACATAAGTTTATGGCCTCAGGGGGGCCCGCGTATTGTTATGTCATGCCCAGCTGCTATTTTAACTTCTTTAGGAGCTGACATAAAAGCTAAAAAAGGAAAGAAACCAGATGCTAGTTATAGCTTTAATAGTAGAGTTTTAGATACTGAAGTATCTAGCTTAAAAATTAACAGGAAATTCGAAGAATTTCTTTTATATAATGACATTTCTTTAAGCGATTGGAACAAAGAAGATCAAATAAATCTTCATCGGACTCGCTGGTCACATAATGCTGCCCCTAATGATAAGGAGAAATTTTATATATCTCCAAACAGCTGCGTAGCGTTTGCGTGGCGATTTTTGGATATCGGCATTGCCGAACCTGAATCTTTTTTAACTACCGTACGCGACGTGCTAAATTACATTCCTACGCCTTTAATCGGAAATCCTGTAGAGGGCATAACAACAGTAGGCCAATTTGAAGAAATTTTACAAAATAGATTAAAAAGAAAATATTGGTGGCCAAAATTCTCGTAAAGAAGAAAGATCTTGTTTGGGGGTTAGGGGAGCAATAGAGCAGAGAACCGTTATTAAGCCAGTAAATGGGATTCTAAGCCTTCTCCATCCTTTTTCCCAAGAAATATAGATTATTGCATTGTATAAAAATATTAAAATGCTTACCCATTTGACTCCGGTGATTAAAGATAACAGAATGAGGCAATGCTTAAGACAACATATCCTCAAACCATACGTGAATTGGTTCTGTCGCATCTATAAAAATTTAAAGATTTTTGAGATTTTTAGAAATTGATATTTTGATTATTCTCAATGCGTTAAAATTTGTAATTTGCTTGAAATTGACCATTTTTTAACAAATGCGACAGAACCCCTTCAATCCCAACGGAAGAACTCAAAAAAAATAAAAACGACAATCAATAATTAAACGCATTTTAAACGACCCTGGAGTGGTATAAAAATTATGTTGCAACCCAATGTAAAAAAATTGCTTTCGCTTCTGTACGACGATTTATGGATGTTTTAGAGGTATATTATGGGCGAACGGAAACTTTGGATCTGATATTATGAATTGGGTAGGGAAAAAAGTTTTTCCGGTTCCTTACCTATTTTTTTGCACCAGGAGAGATATTCGTTGATGGCGTCCTTGAAGGGGCCGTGTGGAAGAACCCCCAAAAGTGTTTGTTCAGATTAGAAAGACGAACAAAATTTTTTGAACCAAGATTAATTAAACCGCTTTATCTTACTGAAAATAGGCGCATAACCGAGCTCTGACAACTGAGTGAGACAGTTCAGCTAAACCCCCGTTTTTTTGAACCTAACCACCTTTCTGAGAATGGGATTTTTATGCGGAATCTATGACAAATGTCCTTGAAATCCAGTTAAAACAAAATCTCTGGAAAGAACAAAGCTCAGAACAAACACTTTTGGGGGTTCTTCCACACGGCCCCTTGAAAGCCCATTGGAGAGAATCTATAGACTTTCCATGAAAGAGAATAATGTCTTTGACGTTAGTAACTTTTCCTTTGAAACAATCGATCTCTTCATCGTAAACAAATTGTTCGATGTAACCTTTGTATTCCATTTTGATTTGAACTCCCGTGAGGTAGATCTCTTTCTGTCTTGATTTAATAACGCCCGTGCCCGTCAAGCACAGCGGGCTTTCTAAGTTCGCCGCATTCCAAAATCGAGATCTCAAGATCTCGTCATGAGATTGTCCTTACCCTATTCCAAAAATTTTGTCCGTTCAACAAAGACTCCGTTTATAAAAACAAGTGAAGGGACGGAGTAGGATTGTCCGCAGAAGCTTTTTTAAAAAGTTTCTAGGCGCGCTTACACAAACTCTTCGAGTTCGTACGCTTGTTGCAAGCGACCTAGACAACTTCTGACTCAAAAGGGAACCTTGTATTAGGAAAAGACGCAATGGCGTTCTTCTCGCCATTGCGTCTTGGTTGATTTTTAATTTCGAATCTCGCGCCGGTCAAGAGTGACCGGAGGTCATCACCGGAGGTGACGCGGAGCGCTTTTGACGGGCATAGCGAGAGAGGAATTACAAAAACATGATTTGTGAGCGAAGCGAACTAAGGTTATTTTTATTTCTTGATTGGCGTTGAAAGTTTTTCACATCTTGAGGGCGATCAACTACAGGATCTTATATATAGGATTATATCTATAGGATGGTGATACCGTTTCACCGTACTATAGTGATACCGTTTCACCGTGGATAAAATAGAATCCCAATTAAACACTAGGTTCTTTGGGTGATACCGTTTCACCGTGGATAACTAATTTCATTCACTTGTTTTTGTGGATAGTTTTCTTTTGGATGGGCGATGTTCTATTGCCGTTCTTCCTTTCTTAATGATAATCCCACCTTCAACGTCCTCTATATTCAATCCAGGATACACAGCTCGCACCTTCTTAAATGCAAGTTTGGCCTTGCGTTTGAAATTCATCGGATTGCTGTAGTCAGCTCCTAATTGGGTCATAAACGATCTCCAAGGAATGAATTGTTCTGCCTTCTTATGCTGGTCGAGAGAAAAAGTTTTGTAGGTTGCCCACGCATAAAGATCGAGAGCAAGAGGTGAGCGTTTGAGAGAACGCAAGGCTCGTTTGTCGAGTGGGACAGGAGCCGCAATGATCGCATCATAGAATTTATCTCCAAGCTCTATCCATGAGCCAAACAGTGTTTCTTGGTTAGGATTTTTGAAATCCCACCACAATTCCCCTTCTGGAGCTACTTGCATATCAAGCCAACGTTTTCCCATCGTACCAGATTTTTCATTTGTCACTTCAAAACTGATGGTAGCCCGGAAAAGACGTTCCATCTGACTTTGGAGCCGCTTACCATCGCCGCGCTTTCCACCACCTGTAGAAGGATCGAGACCAACATCACGCATAAAACTTGCTAGGCTAGCTCCTAGTTCGAGCTTTCGACTTTGTGTACGTAAAGCCTCTGTCGTTATCCAAAACAGCAAAAGTCGAGGGATTGAACCGAACGGATATCCTATAGGCTTATCCTTTTTATGATTCCATCCAGATCGGATTGACAGAGTCAGGTTGCCGTTTTTTCTCTTCCAGATAGGGACGTTTCCTGGGCTAGAATGTGGCAATGTCACTTGTACAAGTTGACGTGCCAGGAATGCTTTATCTTGCTCTGTTGGCTCTGGATGCACTTGAATTTCAACGACTGCGTCAAGAAAGTGTGAGAGAGTTTTTGATTGTGGGGCGGTCATCATTTATTTATATTACCTTATTTATATTTTTATAAATTTATATAAAGCCATATCAAGCTATCGGTGGGTAGTCATACTTTTTGAACAGATCATTCAAAGCTTCCTTTACTACGTTCTTCATCGAGCCTCGTCGCAAGTCGCGTTTCATCTGATCAATCTGTAAATGCGCTTCTATTGGAAGCTCCACAATCATCTTTTTGGTTTTTCTATCCAATGTAATTTCTGCTTCGATAGCCTGCTTCTTCTGCACTGATGAACTATGCAACGCGTCTTGAAGGCTTTGTTTCTGTACCATGATCATTGTTCTCCATAAGGTTGGTAATAAAAGAAAAAAGAGCTGTAATTTCCTCGCCGGCCTTGCTCTGCGGCTCAGTTTCCAGAACACCCTTTCCAGCAGTGAAAGCATGAACAAAAGCCATGCGATTACCAATATTCATTGGGGCAAGGGAAACATCATAACTCTTGATAGCCTCAGCCGCCTCATTGGTTAGAGAACCACGGGCATGAGTTTGAGTCAGAACGGTAACAGCTGGCTTTCCAGCAAGTTGTGCTATTTTTACACTTGAGATGATGGCTCGCAAATCTACTAGTGATGGCTTACATGGAATTAATATCAAATCTGAGGCTTGAGCGGCTTCCAGCGCATCCTTTTGGGAATGTGGAGCGGTATCAAAAATAATAAGTTTTGCTCCACTTTGGCGGGCCGTGTCGAGATAATGAGAGATGCGAGCAGAATGCAGAGATACAACGGCGGGTGATTTTTCTGACCTGCTGTCTTTCCACCCCATAGAAGATGCTTGTGGATC
>JBEPVR010000094.1:0-5277 GCA_041690915.1 Alphaproteobacteria bacterium | reverse complement strand
CTCCCCTACCGCAATAAGGCACACAAAGACCGAATCAAAAACGGAAGGGTATTTGGCAAGGGCATTTGAGAATAAAAGTCCACATTCAACATCCTTAATGACGCGAGTAATGATGGCTTGAAGCTTAGGCGTGCTGCCAACTTGGCGTAATTCTTCTAGACTTTCTTTTAAAGGAATCCCTGCTTTTTCGAATTGTTCCAAATGAAGGCAGAGATTCATTAAAGGCCGTAATTTGATTTTTCGTGAGAAGAGAAAGGAGATATCCATAGAATGGGAAATAAGAGAATAGCCAAGAGTGCGAAGATGACTTTTAAGGTCGGAAGAGGAAGAGGCCTCTAAAACCCCTCTTTGGAGAGTCCCATCCTTTCCTATAGCTTTGTAACGATAACGCGTCATATCCTTCTCCGCAAATCAACAGCTCGTAAGACTTCTGCAAGGCTTGTATCTCCTTTTAAAACCCGGTGTCGGGCATCTTGTTCCATAGGGATATATCCCTTTTTTTGTGCTAATGTTTTAAGAGAGGCTCTTGAAGATGTTGTGGTCAAAAGTTCATCTAGCTCTGGATCAAAGACTAAAATTTCAGCAATGGCAAGCCGACCGCGATAGCCTGTACCTCGACAGACCTCACATCCTTTTGGATTGAAGAGGAGATGAGGATTTTTAACTCCCAGGAGGGCTTCTTCATAGGAACTCATTTCCGCTTCTTGCTTACACTCAGAACAAAGCTTGCGGACAAGTCGTTGAGCGATAACAGCCATCAGATTACCTGCAATCATGGTTTTGCTAAGACCTAAATCTATTAAACGAGGCAGTGAACCTAAGGCATCATTGGTATGAAGAGTCGAGAAAACTTGGTGACCCGTCATGGCAGCTCTTAAGGCTATCTGAGCTGTACTTGCGTCCCGGATTTCTCCGATAAGTATAATATCTGGATCTTGTCGTAAAATTGATCGAACCCCTTCCGTAAAGCTCATTCCCCCTTGTTCTCGGATATCCGATTGGCGAATAAGGGGGAATTGGTATTCAACGGGCTCTTCTAAGGTCATGATGTTGAGTTGAAGAGTGCTGATGTAACTGAGCATGGAATAAAGAGAGGTTGTTTTCCCGCACCCCGTAGGGCCCGTAATAATAAAAATTCCTTCTGGCCGCTGTAGAGATTTTTTTATCTGACAAATCATATCTTCTGAGTACCCCAGCTCATCAAGGGAGAGGAGAGAGCGCGTTTTATCTAAGATACGAACAACAATATTTTCTCCATGAACTGTTGGATGAGAGGCGACTCGTAGGTCGATTTCTCGTGACCCTATATAAAAGGTTATGCGGCCATTTTGGGGACGTCGCGATTCCGCAATGTTCATTCCTGACATAACCTTAAGCCGGACACAGATGGCAGACCAATAAGTCGTATGGAGGGTACTTATTTGAGATAAAAGGCCATCAATTCGATAACGAAGACGCATAAAAGCCCCTTCTGGCTCAAAGTGAATATCCGAAGCCTCCCGCTTTATTGCATCCATAAGAATGGCATTGACCAAACGCACCGTAGGATTAACATAATCATCTCGTGTAAAGGTGAGAGGGGACGCGGATTCCACCTCTCGTAAAAGCCCTGGGATCGACAATTCATAGCCATAATAACTATCAATGGCTTCGAGTATATCTGATTCCGATGCAATAAGAGGGATGACCTCTCGGACAGAGGAGACTTTATGGCGTAGATAATCAAGGGCAGACAAGTTGTAGATGTCTGCTATGGCTATGCGCAGTGTTCCTTCATCCATTGAAAGGGGAACAAGGCAAAATTGTTCCGCTATCTCTCGGGGAATCACTCTTCTTAAAGAAGGGTCGAAAAGAATTTTTTTCAGACTGATTTTGTCATAACCTGTGGTAAATGAGAGAGCTTCCGCAAGCGCGGCTTCACTGATAAAGCCTAAATTAATTAAGCACTCTTCAAAAGAAGTTCCTTGAAGGTGTTGCTCTTTATGAGCGACCTCTACTTGATCTTGAGATAAAATTCCTTTATCTAAAAGAGTTGAAGCTAAAATTTGAGAAAGAGGGAGAGTCGTTTTTTGAAGGGGCGCCTCTGCCCCAAATGGTCCCTGATTTTTTTTTATATTCATATGTCTTACCACCTCAGCCCTTCTCCCAGCGCTCATGTGTGATTTACAAAATAAGGAGGCCTTATTAAGGCCTCCTAAATAGGCTCAGTCCTTACCGCATCCTCGACTAAGGACATTGTGAACTTGTCCTAACTTAAAGATTAAAATATCTAATTCATCAGCAACGATTGTTAACCTTTGAAGTTGATACTCAAAATCTTTGAAGATTGGGGTGGATGTAGGTATAGTGGCATCAGCCATGATAATCCTCCTGGAAGTTTAAGGGTTATTGTGGTGAGCGGAGCAATTGTGCTTCTACACTTTTGCTTCGCGCTATCTCATTTGAGATAACTGCTTTAGGTTAATCTTTTATAATACATCATGCAAATAAAAATTTGTAATCCAGATCTTTCGCAGCTTCCCTTGATGGTAAAGGATTAAAGGGAGAGGTAAAACTCTTAAAGAAAGAGAAATTCGGGAAAAAATCAGAGAAGAGAGGAAAGCATCTTCATAAAGCTCGTCTTAAAAAAGTCCCGAAGAAAAAGCATTGAATAGGGCCTCTACAACAGGAGACGCTGAGGGTGAGGGAGCGCGCGGCGCTTGTGTAAGTATTCCTTAGAGGGATCAATGATCTGAGAAAGACGGATGCGCTCAATTCCTTCGGTGGTTTCCTCAGCAGCAAGGGGAACAAGGGCTTTACCTCCGCTCCTCGTCCACGTTTTCCTGAACGTGCGTCACCTACGAATATCTCATTTACTTCACCCAACTCTCGGAGTTCGTGCCGACCAGACCGAGCCATGGCCCGAGGTACATTTTTTCTTCACCGAAAAAATTTAAAGGATCTTACAAGCTTCGTCAAAAGAAAGGCGGGGTGCACGTGGACCCGGAAGCCCGGCAGGATCTCCATAGCCAAGGTTACAAAGAAAGTTAGATTTAAATTGATTATCTGGAAAAAATTCTTTATCAACGCCTTCATTTGAAAATCCCGACATTGGACCGCAATCGAGACCGCAAGCTCGAGCTGCAATAATAAAATACGCTGCTTGGAGGCTGCTATTGCGAAAAGCGGTTTCTTGGATGAATTTTGGTTTTCCCTCAAACCAGGGCTTTGCATCTGCAAAAGGAAACAGATGAGGGAGCTGCTCATAAAATTGAAGATCATAAGCGAGTAAAGCTGTTGCTGGAGCCACCATCGTTTTATCAACATTTCCAGGAGAAAGATGGGGCCTTAAGCGTTCTTTTGCTTCTTTTGATCTCAAAAAAAGAATTCTTAAAGGGGAGCAATTAGCGCTTGTAGGTCCGAAGCGCATGAGAGTGTAAACTTCTTGTAAAAGCTCATTGGTAACAGGCTTGGCTTTCCACTTATTGTGAGTTCTTGCCTCATAAAAGATCTGCTTAAGACAATCCTCCGCAATTTTTCCCATTATCTTATCTCCCTATACTATAATTTATCTTAATTTTTATCTATCTTAGGGGGGAAAAGTTAAAATTTCTTAAAGATAGGCCGGGGCCGAAGCCCCATAGTTTCTTAAGGCTTTAGTCGCATATGCTGATCAAGAGTCATATGATCATACTTACGTAAATTCCGTTGGTTGATTAAATTTTGAACATCCTGGATGTAGGCCTGTCCTCGCTCAGAATATTTTTGGAGGCCTGCCGCCAACATATGTCCACAAAGCGGCTTATTCTTAGCTCTTAACCCCGCTCGTATTTCTCGAAACCCTTTATAGGCCGCATGACGGTTAAGGTTTGTAATGTAAGCCGACACATTGGCCGCAAGGCTTGCAAACTGTGCAACATCTTTTTTCGTTCGCATCTGACCAAAGGTGGAGTTTCCCTTTACAGCGGCGAGAGATCTTCCCCCACCCGATTCAATGGTGGCTTGAGCCAATGCCAAGGAAGGAGGAACAATATCCACATGCTTCAGTAAAGCTTCAATTCTCGTTGATTTGCATCGATAGTCGGAAGCTAGCTTACTGAGCCACATTTTTTCCGCGTGAAGCAAGCGGTGTCCTGCCATTTGACGTTTTTGCATGTCTAAAAGGCGAGTTCTATCAATCACAATCTGCTCATTCACTTTTAAAATGTGGGGTAAGAGGACTTGAATGAATGGAGCATTCGAAGATTTTTTTTGATGACTCATATCACGGGGAAGTTTTGCTAAAAAAAGACGGGGGACTTTTCCTTCGTGAGTTGCTTTTGTGAGGGTATAATTCCAATTCTTAAACACATGATCAAGCTCTTTCACGCTTGAAACTTGGAAATTCTTTTCCTTAGGAACAATAAGACCAAAGGCTTTTGCAGATCCAGCGTAAGAAAATTTCTTATCAAGCATTGATTGAGAAGGGGTGGTAGGGCAATATCCCTTATAAAGACCACATCCTATTTGACCTAATATCATCAATCCCAAAGTAACCATTAGGGAAATCTGAGTTTTCGATTGTTTTAACATAACCAACTCCTTAACTCTCTATTGCTCTGACTTCAAGAACCTCCGGGACATAGTGACGTAGCATATTTTCAATCCCAGCCTTCAACGTGGCTGATGAACTCGGACACCCATCACAGGCTCCTTGCATACGTACATAAACTATGCCTTCTTCAAAGCGATCAAAGATAATATCTCCTCCGTCCATAGCCACTGCGGGGCGGATTCGGGTGTCTAAGATCTCTTGAATTTGGACCACCAGAGGGTCGTCATCAGCGTCTTGTGAAGATATAGGAACTCTTTCTCCATAAAACAAGGGTTGATGGGTTATAAAATGTTCCATGATAGCTCCCAAGATAAGTGGCTTAAGAACTGCCCACTCTAGGAGATCCTCTTTAGAAACTGTAATAAAATCCGCGCCAAAAAAGACACCTTTCACACCATCAATCTCAAAAAGCTTAAGAGCAAGAGGTGATTTAGCGGCCTCTTCCCGGGATTTAAAATCCGCCGTTCCTGCTGACATGAGGATACGGCCAGGAAGAAATTTTAATGTGGCCGGATTTGGTGTTTCCTCTGTTTGTATAAACATTGTACGCACTCATCCTTATAAACGATGAACCTTTCATACCTAAAAAGAAACCAAAATGCAACCCTCCCTCTTAACACACAGTAACTTGCGGTGAGAAACGGGAATTATTTTAAAATGCAAAAATATATTATGTCGTCTAACGAGTTGATTGTTTCCTTTAC
>JBEPVR010000093.1:0-5304 GCA_041690915.1 Alphaproteobacteria bacterium | reverse complement strand
CTTGAATTTTCCTTATCTCACAACAGCATTTGATAACTAGAGAAAAAATACTATTAACAAACTTAACCTGACGTTCTTTTTATTCCCTTATCTCCACAAAACGCGTTATCATCGTCCGAGGCTGAGGCACTTCTTCCTTAGGATAAAACCAACCAAAACCTTCATTTCGATCAACTTCAAAGCCATTGGCTGCAAAAGCACCTATATTAGAATCGTCGGGATGCAAAAGACTTATGGCTGCATAAGGAAGAGTCGCTTCAACAGGCAAAAGATTTTTTCCTTTTGTCCATTCACATACCAGCTCATAGCAAGCCTTAATAGACTCTTCTTTTTGTTCTTGTGCAACTTCTGGATTAAAGAGTGGCAAAATCATAGCAATCCCTCTTTTAAAGTCGCCCTCTTGGATACGTTCTAAGTTATCATCCTTTAATCCGTCCCCTTCCGCTTTTTGTTTTGTAATCCCAAGACTCATCCACTTCTGAATGATGGGGTGATGAGCGTGGAGATTTCCCGGGACTCCTTCATCATACCTAAGAGTGGGCATACGCCCAAATTGAACAAAGCCTAAAAGGGATGTTGTTTCTTCTACGTCCTCTTCACTTTGCTGAGAGAGGGTATAGAGATGATAGTAGTTATTCGCCTTTTGGCGAGCAATATTCTGAGCCTGAAACCGCCCTTCTGCACTCTCAACAGCGGGATACCCCGTTTTGAGGAGAAGAGAAGAGAGAGTGGCTGTATAAGCCTCATAAGAAGTAGGGTCTGCTGACTCTAAAATATATTTTTGTTGAGTTTCGGCATTTTTCCATACAGCTTTCACAGTGTGACGTCCGTCGGTTTCTGATTCTTCGAGTGTCTCCCAGCTCGCAAAACTTTGACTGAAAGAAAAAGGAAGAGCCACGGACATTAATAAAAGTGCTTTTTTAAACATTCGAATCTCCTACATGTTAAATTTAAGCTAGAGCTTACGCAATGGAGAGTATAAAAAGAAATTCATAAAATCACAATACTTCTTGATATCTTTCTCCCCTAACTTTAAAGATTTTCTTATGAGTACAACTCCGCCTCTCCTTTCTCTTAACAATACCTCTCTCGCCTTTGGAGCTCGGGTTATTCTTGATGATGTCTCTCTTTCTCTTTTTCCCCGCGATCGGGTATGTCTTGTGGGGCGCAATGGGAGCGGCAAATCAACTCTTTTGAAAGTCATTTCTGGAAATCTTGAGTTTGATCGGGGCGAGCGCTTTGTTAAACCTGGCCTCAAAATTGGCGTTCTTGATCAATCTCTGGCCCCTTCTGAAAATATTTCCATCCTCGATTTTTTAAAAAAGAAAGCGAGCAGAGAGGTAGAATCTTATGCTCTTGAAGAAACCCTAAGTCACCTACAGCTTAATCCTCAACAGTTGCTCTCAAGTCTTTCGGGCGGAGAATCGCGGCGCGTTATGTTGGCTAAAGCCCTCGTTGGAAGACCTGACGTCTTACTCCTTGATGAACCCACAAACCACCTCGACCTTGTCACAATTGAATGGGTTGAAGACGCTTTAAAAGCCTACAAGGGTGCCATTCTTATGATCAGCCATGATCGTGCTTTTCTCTCAAAGCTTTCTCAACGAACGTTTTGGTTAGATCGCGGGGCTCTTAGAGTCCTTGAAAAAGGATACCCCTTCTTTGAGGAATGGGGAGAGGATATCCTTGAGCACGAAACCCGAACTCAAGAAAAGCTTTCTCAAAAAATCGCTCAAGAAACCGAATGGCTTCACCGAGGCGTCACCGCGCGTCGCCGGCGCAATATGGGTCGCCTGCGGAACCTTCTTGCCTTAAGGCAAGAACGACACCAATACCAAGGCCTTCAAAAGGGCATTACCCTAACCTCTCAAGACTCCTCTCTTGGGAGTAAGCTGGTTATTGAAGCCAAACATGTTTTTAAAACCTTTGAAGGCCTCTCCCTTATTAAAGATTTTTCTTGCCGCATCCAAAGAGGAGATCGGATAGGCATCATTGGTCCAAATGGATCGGGAAAAACAACTCTGATTAAACTCTTATTGGGTCAACTTCTTCCTGATCAAGGGCATATTCGCCGAGCTAAAAACCTTGAAATTGCCGTTTTTGATCAAACACAAGCGTGTCTTGATTTAGAACTCAACCCCTGGCAAACCTTGTGTGAGCAAGGCGGGGATCAAGTGTTGGTTCAGAGAGAACCCCGCCATGTGATGGGCTATCTTCAAGATTTTCTCTTTGATCGAAAGCAAGCGCTCACGCCTTTAAAAAACCTTTCAGGCGGAGAACGTAATCGCCTTCTTCTGGCAAAAATTCTCGCTAAACCCAGCAATTTCCTTGTTCTTGATGAACCGACCAATGATTTGGATATGGAAACGCTGGACCTTCTTCAAGAATATTTGGCCGATTATCCAGGAACCCTTCTCCTCGTTAGTCATGACCGAGACTTTTTAGATCGCACCACAACACATATTTTAGCTTTTGAAGGAAACAGCCATATTCAAATGTATATGGGGGGTTATACGGACTATGCGGCGCAACATGCCCCCCCTCCCCCCTACAAAGTTGAGAAAAAGAAAGTTCTTTCTGAAAAACCGAAAACACAAGACAAGCTGACTTATAAGGAAGCTCGTGAGCTTTCTCTTCTTCCCGACGAAATTGAGGGTTTAAACCAAAAAATTAAACAGCTTGAAGAAACAATCGCTGACCCCACTTTGTATCAACGCGACCCCCAAGAATTTGAAAGGATAACTCTTTCCCTTCAAACCACCCGCCATGATCTTCATCATAAGGAAGAACGATGGCTTGAGTTGTTGGAAAAAGAGGAAGCCCTCGAAAAGGGAAAAGCCCCATGAAATTTTTGAAAGTCTCCTCTCCTCACTTTAATGAACGCCTGTTACCTATTGATTCCATTGTCCTCCATTACACAGATATGGAAACAGCTGACGAGGCTCTTACTTGGTTCTTAAATCCTCTCTCGAAAGTAAGCTCCCATTACCTTATTGAAGGAGGGGGAAAAATTTATCAAATCGTTGAGGAAGACAAACGGGCTTGGCATGCGGGGGAGAGCTATTGGCAAGGGTGCAGGGATATAAACAGTTGTTCTATTGGAATTGAATTAGCCAACCCTGGACATAGCCATGGATATCTTCCCTTTCCTGAAGCTCAAATTGAATCCCTTCTGAGACTATGTGAGGGAATCCGTTCACGATGGGATATTCCAACCTCCCGGATTTTAGGACATTCTGATGTCGCTCCTCAACGCAAACAAGATCCAGGACATTTATTCCCGTGGGGTACGCTTGCGCGAGAGGGATTGGGCTTATGGCCTACGGCTGCGCCTCATCATTGCGAAAAATCCGTGTTTGATATAAATGAAGACTTAGAGAAGATTGGTTATGAAGTGGTCTCTCCTCCCCACGCTCTCCTGGCTTTTCAACGCCATTTTCAACCTCATAAAGTCGATGGAGTCCCCGATCACGAAACCCGTTCCCTGATTCAAGGCTTGTTAAAAACACAAGAAAATCTTATATAAAAGAGGCAGATGGTCGGAGAGGTGCTGCGCATGCGTAGAGGAAAGTCCGGGCTCTCTAAAGACGCGGTGCCGGATAACGTCCGGCGAGGGCAACCTTAGGGAAAGTGCAACAGAAAGTAAACCGCCTGGAAACAGGTAAGGGTGAAAGGGTGCGGTAAGAGCGCACCGCGCCTTTGGTAACAAAGGTGGCATGGTAAACCCCACCGAGAGCAAGACCAAATAGGGATGGCATATGACCTGTCTTTGGGTCGTCATCCGGGTCGGTCGCACGAGGCGTGAGGTAACTCACGTCCCAGATGAATACCTCTCCCTTGGATTTCCAAGGACAGAACCCGGCTTACAGACCATCTGCATTCCAAGAAAACCACACGTGACTTAAGCGCTACTCGAGACTTAAGCGCTACTCGAGAACTGGGGTTAAATCACTTCCGTCCATAAAAAAACAAATGGACACAAAGAAAAGATCCCGTCCGGACGGAAACAATTCAAAAATCCCTGGCCGAATTTAATTCGAGAATAATGATACTGATACATTAATTAGTTGTTGGCGCAAGCTCAAAGTTATTGACCAGGTTCAGCGTTAAGTAACTGATGGATAAAGATAGATCTGTGGTTTTAATTAATATCTTGCTGTCTCCCTTTCTTTCTTTTCAGCGTAGAGCCACACATGTCGTTTTTTATTCAATTTTATTAATAATATTAATATTCTTATTGACATCTGGAGATACTATTAATATATATAATTTATTTTTTGAGGTACCCCAATCATGTTTTTAAAATCTATTATTTTTAGTGTTTTATTAATCACCCTCTCGCGGCTTCCAGCTGTAGGCCTTGCGGAGATTGAGGACGATTCCGATCCTCAAGCTGCCGTCTCTATGCAGACCTTACCGCAAGAAATAAAGAGTGCCATCTACGGCTACTTATCCCCAAAAGACCAAGGCACTTTAGCAACTGTTTCTAAAGAGATACAGGTTTCTATTGAAGGCTACAGAGGAATGCTTGTGGCAGGCCTGGCTGCGCGTTTCGATAATGGGACTCTGTCTAATAGTCATATGGATCAAATCTTATTCGAGCTCGTAGATCACAGACAGGGATCGCAGCAGGATTTAGTTGATAGGTTGAAAGCACGAATGGAAAAAGAATCCTTTCTCCATGCTTCAGTAGGGTCACCTCTTCTTCCATACTTACATCAGGAATTTTCCACCCTTGATGTTGATGATTTTTTACAAAACCTCGTTACCACTGCTCAGCTATACGAGAGTCTGTTTCAGAGTGACTTCCCGGCTGATAATGAGGAATCTAAAATAACCGCTATTCAGCATTTACAAGCTATATGGCCGCAGGGAGGGGTTTGTTTTTCTAAAGATCCGGCGCTCAAACAACAAGGGGTAGAGCAGTTTTTTGGCCAGAAAAAGGGGGCGTCTTTAGAAAAGACAAACATCGAAGACGCGCAAAATCCTTATTTTAGCTTCCTCTCTGAAGCTGACGTGTCGCAATTGCAGGGCCAAACTCATAATATTGTCGTCACTGATGCGCAGCTCGAAAACACGACTATTAAATCCATACTTGAAGAACTGTTTAAAGCTAATCCCGCTCATACATTGACCTTAAGTGTCGGAGACAGTGATTTTGTGGAGGAAGGCTGTTTAACACTTACGTCTAAGGATCTGCCGGCCTGTATAAAGTGCTTGCACCTCGTGAATCCCATGAATAACGTCGTTTCAATTGGAAACAGTTTTCTTTCTAAGTGTCGTGGCTTAATGTCTGTTGACGTC
>JBEPVR010000092.1:0-5332 GCA_041690915.1 Alphaproteobacteria bacterium | reverse complement strand
GCGCATGCTTGCCAAACGATTTCCCCTCACTGAAAAGGCTGAATTACTAGGCCCCACCCCAGCGCCTATTCCTTTTTTAAGAGGACAACACCGGTGGCGGCTTCTTGTAAAGACGACAAAGGACTTTCCCCCGCAACCCCTTCTCAAGGCTTGGCTTTTTAAGACGTCTCTACCCTCTTCTGTAAGGGTTCAGATTGATATTGATCCTTATAGTTTTTTTTAAGCTAGGTTCTATCCAGTTTGAGAAAATAGTGTAATAATTCACCCAAAAAGTAAGTTCATCCATTAGTTTTCCCAAACTGGATGGAACCTAAGGAATATAATTAAACTATGTCATCTTCACTCTTTACTCTTGTTTCTGACTTTGAGCCTGCAGGCGATCAACCTCAAGCGATCTTATCCTTGATAAGAGGCTTGCAGGAAGGGGAGCGAGATCAGGTTCTTCTTGGCGTCACGGGTTCAGGAAAAACCTTTACCATGGCTCAAATCATTGCTCAGCAAGGAAGACCCGCTCTCATTATGGCTCCAAATAAGACCTTGGCCGCTCAGCTGTATGGGGAGATGAAGTCTTTTTTTCCTTATAATGCAGTTGAGTATTTTGTGTCTTACTATGACTACTACCAACCTGAGGCCTATGTGCCGCGCAGCGATACCTATATTGAAAAAGAAGCGACTATTAACGAGCAAATCGACCGGATGCGCCATTCTGCAACAAGGTCCCTTCTGGAAAGAAAGGATGTGATCATTGTAGCGAGTGTGTCGTGCATTTATGGTATTGGATCAGTTGAAACCTATAGCCAAATGGTGATTTCGCTGAATGTGGGAGATCGAATTGAGAGAGATGATCTTTTACGAAAATTAGTCAGCCTCCAATACAAACGCAATGACATGGATTTCTATCGAGGAACCTTTCGGGCGAGGGGGGACGTGATTGAAATTTTCCCCTCCCATTATGAAGATCGGGCTTGGAAAATTTCTCTCTTTGGCGATGAGATTGAAACAATTGTAGAGGTTGACCCTTTAACAGGCGCCAAAACGTCCTCGCTTGAAACCATTAAAGTTTACGCTAATTCTCACTATGTAACCCCAGGGCCTACGCTCCAGCAAGCGATTCAAGGGATTAAGATCGAATTGAAAGACCGTCTTGAAGAGCTCAGACAGGAAGACAAGCTATTGGAAGCTCAACGCTTGGAACAGCGCACGAAATTTGATCTCGAAATGCTAGCAGCCACAGGAATGTGCGCCGGGATCGAAAACTACTCTCGCTTTCTAACCGGGCGCGCACCAGGGGAACCACCTCCTACACTTTTTGAATATTTACCGAAAGATTCTCTTTTGTTTGTTGATGAAAGTCATGTAACAGTTCCCCAATTGGGGGGAATGTATAAGGGGGACGCTTCCCGTAAACGGACGCTTTCTGATTATGGATTTCGCCTTCCTTCTTGTCGAGATAATCGTCCTTTGAAATTTGAAGAATGGGAAGCTATGCGTCCTTCAACAGTTTTCGTTTCCGCAACACCTGGTCCTTGGGAAATGGAGAAAACGCAAGGCATATTTGCGGAGCAAGTCATTCGGCCCACAGGATTGATGGACCCTATTTCTATCGTAAGACCTGTTGAAACCCAAGTAGAAGATCTGATGCAAGAATGCCAGGAGATGGCGAAGAAGGGTTATCGGGTTTTAGTGACGACATTAACCAAACGTATGGCTGAAGCTTTAACTGAGTACTTGGGTGAAGTAGGCCTTAAGGTTCGATACGTGCATTCTGATGTGGAAACCTTAGAACGCATTGAAATTATCCGAGATCTACGCTTGGGCGTATTTGATGTGCTGATTGGGATCAACCTTTTAAGAGAAGGGCTAGACATCCCTGAATGTGGACTTGTGGCCATATTGGACGCGGATAAGGAAGGATTTTTGCGTTCTAAAACTTCTCTTATCCAAACTATGGGAAGGGCGGCTCGGAATGTAGAGGGGAGGGCGATCTTATATGCGGATCGAATCACTCAATCCATGAAAGCGGCCCTTGAGGAAACCAATCGACGGCGAGAAAGACAGCAGGCTTATAATGCAATCCATGGAATTACACCAGAAACAATCAAACGTTCGATCCATCGGATTTTAGAAAGCGTATATGAAAAAGATCACACAACCATTTCCTTAAGAGAAGACCCCTATTTAGAGATGAATTCTAAAAAACGAAAGGCCTATAAGGAAAGCCTCGAAAAGAAAATGTTTGCAGCAGCGGGCAACTTAGAATTCGAAGAAGCAGCTCGCCTCAGGGATGAGTTGAAGAGACTGGAAGAGAAAGAGTTAGAGCTGGGAAGCGGGGAATAAAATTGACCATATAAGTACTTGTATGGTACACTTAAAAGATAGAAGAGATGGAGTTAGGTGATGGATGCAATTACGTATACGCAAGCCCGTAAAAATTTTACGCAAGCGATGAATCGTGTGTGTGAGGATCATATTCCCCTTATTATTACGCGGCAAACAAAAGAGCCCGTTGTGATGCTTTCCCTTGCTGACTACAATGCGATTGAGGAAACCTTATATCTTTTACGGAGCCCCCGGAATGCTCAGAGACTCCTCAGCGCTTTACAGCGTCTTGAAAAGGGGGAAGTCCTTGAAAAAGAGCTTATAGAAGAAGAATAAATGAATGTCACTTTTCTAGAAGAAGCGTGGGAAGACTACTTGTATTGGCAGACAACTGATAAAAACATGCTTAAACGTATTAATTCCCTTATTAAAGAAATAAGGCGTGTACCCTTTTCTGGTATTGGAAAACCAGAACCTTTAAAGTTTGATATGGCTAGTTGTTGGGCACGTCGTATTAATGGCGAACACCGACTTGTGTATAAAATTCAAGATGATAAGCTTATTATTATTCAATGTCGTTATCATTATTAAATCCCCTGACTAGAAAGCCATGAATATAATTTTTTAAAACAAGAAAAACAGGTGTTTATCTAAACTAATCCAGCATGTATACTATACCCGTCCGGCAAAATTTATCAATTTCTTTCAGATCAAAGAATTGATAAAACTCTACTTTTCCTTGCTCTTTACGGCGTGTGATGGTGAATAATTGTGAGTGAGTTTTGAATACTTGGCTTAGGCTTTTATGTTGTTCTTCTTTTTTTTCCACATCTTCTTGTTTGATGAACAAAGCTAAGTCTTGAGCTTCAATAGTCTCTAAAGGCTGAGGACCTGGTTTATAGATTGCGCTAAAACCAAGATATTGATCGTCACCTGTGCAAAACACATTGCTCCCTTTTCCATTTCCATTCGGCTTGAAAAGAGGATATTGGGGAATATTAGTGATGTAGGTTATTGAACCGGGTATAGCCTTATCTTCTATCTGTGTTAAAAACTGTAGCGGTAATTCATGAAAAAAATCTTCAACGGTGTATTTTGGATTTCTCTGTAACTCTTTGTAAAATCCAGTAGCATAACGCTCAAAACGTTTTTTTCCCAGAATCTTGCTTAAACAAAAAATTTTAACCGTGGTAAGAGCTATTGTGCACTCCAAAGAAGCTGGTTTTGCAATTAAGTCATTAAGAGCGCTCGTGAGTTTTTTGGGAGAGGCTTTTAGAACCAGAGTAGGAATAAGCGTTTCTTTCTTTTCCCCATCGACGAGGGACAATCCATTAATCCACTTTGGATTCCACATAGTCGAAGCAGTAGACATTGCGCTCTGACGTCCTGGAGCAACATATGTCCAATTCTCGTTGATTTTTTGATAAACCTCTTTCGCTGTAGCTATAACAACAACGTTGATACCTTCCGGAGTCCGGGGTGAGCGAGAATGTGTTTCTGGTTCTTCTGAAGGGCCCTTTTCCATTGCAAGAACAGGAGACGATAAAGGGGCAGATAAAGAAACGAGAGAAATGAGTAAAACCAATTTTTTCATAGAACACCTAAAAATATAAAACTTATTATTGCAACAATTATCAATTATTTCTTTTTCAGTCAATAAAAAAATTTTTAATGTAATATGAAAAACTATTAATTGAATTCTCAGTGGGGAGAGGATCGCGTGGTGTAAGGAAGGGTGAAAAGTAATAATGAAGAGTCAAATCAAAAGCTCTCATAAATTTCTTTTCGATGTTTAATTGCGATAATAATAACTGTATGTGATACAGGCTGAATGCGATAGACTATACGATAATCACTCACGCGAAGTCGGCGATGTCCTTTTAAACTATACCGGAGAGGTTTTCCAAAGCCAATAGGATCTACCATTAAGCGCTCTTCAATAGCCTTCTTAATCATTAATTTCATAGACTTTGGCAAAGCTGGAATATCGTTCTCTATGACGTCTGGTAAATATTCAACCCCATAGGGCTTACTTCCAAGCGTCATCGTGGCTTATCGTTTTTACTGATTTACAATCTCTTGCTTCAGCAATAGCTGACAAAACACGGTCTTCCCGTCGGTCAAGCGCTTCTAAGACAAGTTCTTTAGTTAAGTTTGAAAGGGACATATGCTCTTGCTTTGCTAAAGACAATAAGATCGCTACCGTAGAAGGCTCGAAAGTAATATTTACTCTAGGGTTTTTAGTGGGCATACCTCATCCTCACTTTCTATCCACTCAAAGTGTAACATAAGTGTTACGTTTTGTCAAACAGCGGAAGGAACGTGAGGTTGATTTTCTTACTTCACCACCTTTAAATAATCAGCCACACTTTCGGTGGTTGTATGGATCGCTTTGGAACCCTTTTGCCAATTGGCAGGGCAGACTTCTCCATGCTTTTCTGTGTGTTGGAGAGCAAGAAGCATGCGAAGAGCTTCTTCAACATTCCGTCCGAGAGGGAGGTCATTGACGACTTGATGGCGAACAATTCCATCGCAGTCGATAAGGAAAAGACCACGATAAGCAATCCCGTCGGAATTTAAGACATCATAACTCTTTGCAATGTGCCCTCCTAAATCTGAAACAAGGCCATAGGTGATCCCTTGAATGCCACCCTTATCTTTAGGCGTATTGAGCCAAGCCATGTGAGAAAAGTGACTATCCACACTGCATCCAAGAAGAACGCAATTGTTCTTTGTAAATTCTTCGAGGCAGGCTTGAAACGCATGGAGTTCAGTGGGGCAAACGAATGTAAAGTCTAAGGGATAAAAGAAAAGAATGACATATTTCCCTTTATAATCCTTAAGCTCAATGTCTTTGTACTCACTTTTAGTGACACACTTTGCTTTAAAATTAGGGGCTTCTTTTCCAACAAGTACGCTCATGTTTCTTTTCTCCTTATTTTTCAATTTAAGACACTATATCTCACTACCCCATGATTTTTTGAGGTAAGAAAGAAGGGCTTGAAAAGATTCA
>JBEPVR010000091.1:0-5362 GCA_041690915.1 Alphaproteobacteria bacterium | reverse complement strand
CTGACTTTTAATCAGAGGGTCGAAGGTTCGAATCCTTCAGCGCCCACCAGGGAAATCAATAAGTTAGGATGGTTTTAAAATAAACAAAATTTCTTCGGGTATACCCCGGGTATACTTTGGGAGTAAGCTAAAGAGTTTAAAAAAGAAGGGATTTTTTTCTCCTCACTTAGAGTTGTTCCTAGTTTTTAGGGATTGTCTTAAAATCGCCGGATTCAGCATGAATATGGGTTAAAGAGGGAAAAAGGAAAATAAAAGAGAGGGTTCTGACCACTTAAAAATATATGTGCTGATTCGGGCTCATTTTGGAGAATTAGGTCAATTGTTAATAGATGCGACAGAACCTTAATAAATTAACTTACTGTTAATTTAAAAAATGGTATATTTATATTGTAAGTTTGTTTTGTTTTTTATGGAGTTATTGTGGGTATTCGAAGAAAAGTATTTTATCCCGTTGCTTTTTCAGCCATGTTATTTGCCTCATCTGCGATGGCTAAGGTTAATCCTACAGCTTTTGTGGGAGTGACGGAATTTTTTCTCAAGGACAAAGCCAAAAACATAGACATGGGATTTTACGATCCTACCCTCGGGGAGGTTGCTCTTGAATCGGGACTCATTGAAAATATTCGGTTTTATGGTGCCTATCAGGCAGGTTTTAATAAGGAAGGAGAAAGGGACTACACCAAAGACACCTCTACAGACCCCTTATGGAATATAGCTAAGATCCTTTTCCCCTCCAATAACGGTCAATTAGGAACGATAACGGATGCAGTAACAAATTTTGCAAAATATGTCAAAAATCCTAAAACAGTAGCCTTGCTCGTAAATTATGCAAAGCGGGTTGAGGATGTAAAAGGCAGAGGGAGCCTCCCCACAAAGGTGACTCAACAATTTTCAGGTGAGATTTATAAGACTTTGGAAGGAATGGGAGAAGGTAAAGAAAGCATAAAGAATTTTAAACAGAAAACGCTTAATCCTCTCTTAAACTCTATTCGAGAGTCCATCGAAGCAGAAAAAAAGGGAACCTCTCTTTACCCTAGACATACGACTGAACAAGTTATCGAGGCCTTTTTTTGCTATCACTTTAATACGCAAGAGGATATTTGGAAGCTATTGGAAGATTTAGATGGCTCCATTGTCGATAAAAACAAGCCCTTGCCAACCCAAACTCATTATTTAGAGGAAAAGGATCTTCCCGCAATTGCGGCAAAGGAGGCTTTGAATCTTGGTGATCTCTTTGATCTGACCCAAGCAACTCTATTCAACTCTCTCACACCTTATAAGGCTGGAATTAATCTCTTAAATAATGGCACGACCCATTTTTATGATAGAGACCATAACGCTTATGTCCGTGACAAAACCTTCCAAGATTGTGTAGAAACAGCGGGACGTCATATTAGTAATCTTCTCACGTTTAATCCGATCACCCGGGAATTTGATTTAAAGGCCGTTGAAGATTTTGTTACAACTGCGGAAGTATGGAGTGGCGTTAAAAATCCTTATTTTGATAATTTTACGGCCTTCTATGAAAAGCAAACCTTCCTTATGGCCAATGCAGGCGACATTGGGGTTCGTTCCTTATGGAATACGGTTGTGGGAAATCTGCCGAAGACGACCTATTGCCGAGAGGGCACCAATGAAATAAAATCTGGGTTTATTAATCTATTGAATACGTTTGATACTCTCTTTAGCCTTTCTCTTCCCCCTTCTCCTATAACTGGCCTTCATACAAAAAAAATGTGGGTAGAAGCATCATTAGCAACTCTTTTTTCTGCTCTTAACCCAGCTTATTCCTACGTCATTGATTTTAATGCAGCAGAATCTGTAGATGAACTCATTGGAAATGCATTAGTCACTGTAGGGAATCGTGCAAATACGAAAGATTTATTTTCTTTTAATTTACACGTTAAGCCTAACCATACGGAAATTAACCAGTTAAAAAACTTAGAAAAGCAGAATGCTGCTGATTACACAAATGATATTGCAACTCATCTTAATAGCCTTGCAGGGGGAACAGCAGAAGAGTCCTTGTTACTATTGACATCCCCTGGTTTACAACAAAATGTTCATCCACTGTATAAGTTATATTCTCAACCCCTTTTCGATAATGCGACCAAGATCAATTTCTTAAAAAAACTTGGCGATAATTATGAGTCTTGGAAACGTCTTCCTTTTTTTCAAAACAATCTTCCTTTGATTCAATCTATGACAGAAAATGTTATGAGTTCTATTGGTTGGGAGGACGACTATGTTAAAAGGAACATTGGCCCTGCATTGTACTCACTGGCTCAATCAGCAGACTTTCAAGGGTCTTTAAAAAGAGTGAAGCAGCTGGATTTAACTTGTAGTTCCATAACAAAAGTTGCAGGGTTAGAAAATATACTCAATTTAGAAGAACTTGATTTAGGCGGAACATGGAGGCTCAATACAATTGATTTTTCAACACCTCTAAATAATTTAAAAAAAATTCAACTTCAAAACTCAGGTATTAAAACTCTCACCTTGGGTAATCTTCCCAGCTTAGAAGAACTCATAGCAGGGGACACGCAAAACCTGACGGAGCTTTCATTCACAGAAACTTCTGGAAAATTAAAATCAATCTTATTAAATGGCTCAGCAATTTCAACGCTTGATGGATTAGAGAATCTACCACATGTGGAAGTTCTTGGGTTGGCAAACATGCGTAATCTTTCGGCGCTCACGCTCACACAACAACAAGAAAATTTAGAAATGTTAAATCTTTCTGGTTCAGGAATATCAACACTTACAGGCTTAGGATATGCAAAAAAATTACGAGAATTAGATTTAATAGAGATGCCCAATCTCACCACTGTTGGGTTCGAAGCACCTCTTGAAAGTTTAGAAATCCTGGATCTCTCTCGTTCAGGAATATCAACGCTTACAGGTTTAGGATTTACAAAAAATTTAAAGGAATTGTACTTAGAAAATGCAGTAAACCTGACCCATCTTAAAGTTGAAAAAGATAGCAAAGACCTGGTTCTCAGGCTCTCAGGATCAGGTATTAGAAGTAGGGATGACATTGAAGGCTTTGAGCATTTGGATCCAAGTAACGTTTACTTTTAAGATAACAAATGGGGAGCGTGGCTCGCTTCTAGGTTCTGTCGTATCTGTTAAAAAATGACCTAATTCTGCAAAATGACTCCCTATTAACATGTTGAAAATTATATAATCTGAAAAACTTCAAAAGACAAAATTCCCTCATTTTTTCATCTAATTGTGCATGGTTTGATTCCTTAGCCCTGACGATATGCTCGCATTGAAAACTCCCTTTAGTGCAGTCTATCAAAGCTCTTGTTTTTCCTGAGGTTGGTGAAATGCTTACCCTTGAGAAGAGTCCCCTAGCTCTCGAATGGAAGTCCAATACCTTAAAATGGCGAGTTTTGTGCTTACATGTAATAAGGGTAACCCCAACTCAAAACCACTCTCAACAAAAAAGGAGCAAAACATGCCCACAGACAAGTCTAACTTTGAAGAATTAGAAAAACAATTAGCCAAGGATGCCCTTGAAGAAGCGCTTAAAAAACTTCATGGCGAAATCACCGGCGAAATCGAAAGCAATAAAAAAGCTTTTTCCGAGGAAATCAGTAAAACCCTTGCTAGCTTCAGGCAAACCCTAGAGCACAACGTTACCCATGAAATCGACCAGAAAATCTCATCCCTCTTTACTCAACACTTTTCTGATACAAGCGCACAAGTCAAATCCAGCTTTGATCAAATGTTTTCTCCTGTTTTAAAAAGAACAGAAGAAGATATGAAGCGTCTCCATACCCAAGGAGAAAGCACCCTAAGCTCCTGGAAAAACATGATGAGCCAGTACTCGCAATTCTGGACAAAATCCTTTTTTCTCATGCTTCTCGTTTCTGTTTTGACAGGAACGGTCATCTCTCTTTTCTCTTCATTTTATATGGTGAGGGAAGCGGAAACTGGGCGGCAGCTATGTGAATCTACTCTCCAATGGTCCGTGGAAGATTATTTTAAAAGGAAAAAAGCTGAGGAGGCCGCAAAACAAAAAGCTGATAATCAAACGAAAAATCAGACACAGAACAAGAAAAAATCGAAGTAACCCCTTACCGAGAGAATCCCCCTCGATCAAGTTCTCGTTCCAAAGACATTTTCTTTTGCTGAGCGAGCTTTTGAATCTCTTGGCTTATATCGGGATCTATGTGTTTAATGTGGCCAAAGGCTCCTTTATTCTTAAAAATATCCTTTCCAATTTCACGCAACTCTTTTTGAAAATCAAGATCATCCGGGGAGCGTTTAAGTTCATGTTTTAGCTCCTTAAATCTAAAATAAGAGGGGAAAATCTCTCGAAATTCTGTCTTATTGAGGTCCTCTTGATTTTTTTCAATTCCACGAAGGGAGGCTTTCTCAGTCATTTTCTTTTGAGAGAGTTCAAGAGATCTTTGATGTTCTCTTTCCTTGGCTTCCTGTTCTGCTTATTTTGAGGCTTGCAAATCTCTTAAGAATTTTAAGGCTCTATCTGGGTCTTCATGGGCTGCTTTCCGAGCTAAATCTCTCGATTTGTCAGATAGGTAGCTCAAATGTGGAAATTGAAGTTCACGATCCACAGTTTCAAGCTTCTGCTCATAAAGCTTCATATACGGCTCCCGTTTTTCTTGCCAATAATGGATAGAGGATTCCTCTCCATACAGCTTTACGCCTTCATGAAAGACTTTTTTAATGAACTCGGCATTCTTAAAAGCAGGGTGGGACATATCTGCGTAAACTTTTTGAAGGGGCTCAGACATCTTATCTTTTAAAGGGGTGGCTTTTTGTAAAATCTCCTGTGCCCGGGTTTCTTCACGCACAACTTCAGGCTTAAGAAAGATATCTCGGGTGCTCTCTGGGGTACGCCCCAAGAAATGATCTGCAACCGATTTGAAGGCCTGTTTAGAAACAGCCCCCATGGCGTGCAGCTCATCGGAAAGACGGGTAAATAACTTTGAGAGAAAGTGATCTTCTTCGCGCATAAGCTGGGCAAGAGAATGCGCATCAAGATAATCCGCAGCGCTCAGCTTCTCTCCAGATTTAGAAAGAACATCAGCGACCTTGCGTTCTCTCCAAAAATCACAATGACTTCCATAAACCTGGATGTCCTCTCTGTGCCGTGTCATGGCCACATAGGTTAAGTTTTGATTCATTTCATGAGACGCTAAGAGAAAGCTTTTATCAACCGTTGTCCCTTGGGATTTATGAATTGTAACGGCCCATCCTTGATCAAAGGAGGAAAAAAGATTTGGCGAAAAATTAAACATTTTCCCCTCGTCAAGCTTAACGTCTACCTTATTCTTATCTGGATTAGTTTAGACGGAGTGTGACACTTCTTGAAAGAAGTAAGGTTATC
>JBEPVR010000090.1:0-5445 GCA_041690915.1 Alphaproteobacteria bacterium | reverse complement strand
TGATTGAGTGTTACTTATTCAGTTGCGAATCTCCTTTCAATATACCTTCATTTTTGCCCTATAAAAAGATGGGGTTTACCGGACGGTTACACGGCCACTACTTGTAGGCAAAGCACCGCAAGAGGGGCCGTCATCGCTCCTCCCTGGAGAAAAGCCAGCCCTTTCGCTATTCCTCGGGCTTTAGGATGACTTGCATGACCATCCGTGGGGTCTGACCCAAGAAACTTATGAAAGAAAGTTTTCATCGCTGTGTATTCTAATAAACTTTGAAAAGGAAACCCAATAGCGGCTCCCATCCATCCAAAAATCTGGCTCACAAGGGGAGGACAAAAAAGGCCAGTAAACTGCTCAACAATGAATTCAAGAATCAGAAAACGCATAGGAGATCCCAGGGTTAAGCTTCCCCAGGTAATGGTGTCAGTAATAGCGTCAACCCAGCTTCTGACTTTTTCATGTGCTTCTTCAACCGAATCGGCTAAAGAAAGAAGATAGCGGACTACAAAAAAAGAATGAGCGGTCTTAAGCTCATTGTTTGATAAATCAGGAAAGGTTTCTCTCACTGTCTGTTTAGCAGTCCAAAGAGTCTGAAAAATAATATTGCGTTCTTCTAGAGAGAGAGAGATGGAAGGACAACCATAAGATTTTCGAGAGTTTTCTGCATGTCTTGTTTGGTACCCTCTTTCGACAGAGGAGAAATTGACTCTTCTTCCTTAGCTAAGGGAGAAATCAACACAACTTTACGTGCGCCTCGAGCAAGAAAAGAATCAGAAGTATTTATCCAATTTTTCGTCTTTTTCCCACCTTTATTGATCTCTTCCCCCACATCCAAAAACATTTCTGTGTTCGAGCATAGGTTATAGAGAAAGAGTGGTACCCCCCTCCACAAGCATACCGATAGCAAATTGATTATTAAAGCCATGAGAATGAGTTTTATTCATGGCGTAAAGTTCAAAATTAATAAGGTAAGATGCCTCAATGAGAGAAGGGAAAAGACTTGCCACTCCTGAGCCAATCACCTTTCCCCATTCGATACCTCCTTTTGCCAAGGAGGCAATGCTTTTCTTACACCACCGAACCATATTGACCGCCCCATCAGGAAGTATGCTTAAAACTATATAATAAGTAATTGGGTTTGTTAAAGCGGTCGTGCCTTCCATGGTCTTAAGCCATTCCATCCACCCATAATTATCCCTTAGATAATCTAAGCCCCCAACATACACTGCAATCATCGCTCCCGTATAAAGGAGCACAGGAAAGCCGGCGAGAGCTATGAGACCCCACTGGCCATAAGAGGTTTTTTCCTCAATATCATAAGTTGAAAGATGTTGAAGAGGGGTTTTGATAAGGGCAGGGAGATTAGGTGGATCCTCTTGAGGAAAGATAAGGTGGATAAGGGGAACAAGAGTGAGCTTTCGTCCACTTTCTAGGTCCATCCTTTCAGTTCCATTTATGTCTCCAAAGTTGCTCTCTTCTATTTCTCTATTGACACCTCTTTTTTTACTGTCCTGCGTGTTATAAAGAAGCCTTGGTCTCGCTTGACCATCCTCATTGCCATCCTTAAGAATCTCTTCATCTAACTCTTCGTCGGTTGTCATTCCAGAAGTTTCTTCAATAAAAGGCCTATTGGTTTTCTCTTTACCTTTGTCTTCTTTTGTTGGGGGGAGAACTAAAGTCTCGTCTTCTTTTGTTGGAAGAGCGACCACACGTTGTTTTTCGTTATCGCTAGGCTGAGAATCCTCCTCATCGGGCGTCCAAAAAAGCTCCTCCGGCCTTAAGTGGGGGAGTTCCTCACCCTGAGCACTAACGTGAGGATTTAGAAGATCAGCCGCGCCATCTGAATCGGGGCTGCTTTGAAGACGCGTTCCGTCTGGGGGGCTTGGGCGTTGGGGAGAGCCTGATTCACTCCCGGAAGATCCGCCTTGTGCACGCTCTATCTCCCCTGATGAAGTTAGGGAAGAAGGAGAAGCATCCTCCTCAGACTCACGAGGAACAGATCCATAAGTTGGAGGTATTGCCGCAAAGTTCTTTAAAGAATTATTTTGTTCTCGCGTTTCATCCTCTTCTTCATCACCCTCTTCCCCATCCCCATTGATAGCAACGTACTGCTGCTTGCTTGAGCTATTGGAAGAAGGCTTAACTCTAGAGTTTCTTGGGGCTTCTGTGTCGGAATCATCGAGCACGACTCCCCCGGAAGGTCCCGTTCCACACCGCGCCATGTCAGCTGCAAACATGGAAAAAATAACTGTATAGCTAATGACTCGGCGCGTAGCCGTCATGAACAAAGACCAGCGTTTTTCTGGGTTACTTATTCTTGCTTGTTGGAAAAAGGGCCATCGTCTGTTTTCACGGGGATAAATGTTGCGAAGTCTTGTTAAGAGCTGGGAGGCTTGCTTTTTGAATTGTTTTATATACACCATAAAGGCTCCTACTTATAGGAAATAAGCTTAGTTGATTTGCAACAAAAAAATACTATTGATTAAAGCGTCGCCCTCCTGAAAAAGTCAATTCTAAAATTTAATTCATTATCAACTAAAAAGTAATTATTCTTTAAAAATAGAATGATGGCTAAATAAGAAGAGCGATTTTAAGAGATTTAAAAATTTAGGTGCGTCTTATTGGAGAATAGAATTGATTTCATATTCGATTCCTCCTTACATAGGGTAATTGCCCTCAACATCTAAAAATTATGCTGTTTATTAATGGTTTGTTAATAATTTTTCTTTATAGTAAGCGAAAGTTATAAAAATTTTTAATAAAAAGAAATAAAAAAGGAAATTAATATGAATTATAATAAACAATCTATTTTTTTCGCAAGCCTTTTGATTTTAAAATTCTTCTCTAATATCTCTGCAATACATGCGGCATCCGCTCAAATTTCTCCAACGGATAATTTTTCAACTGTCCACGTGTCGAGTCAAATTAGTTCTTTTATTTACGTTTTAGCGAAATCTTCTGTAAAACAACGAAAATGTAACGGAGGGACTCAACTTACTAATGTAGAATGGAAATCTCATAAATGGCCAATACAATCAGGACGGAAACATGAGAACGGAAAGTTAATTTGTACAGCCTCTCACGAAAACAAAACTTTTTCTTTTCCCAGGGTGCCGTCAGAGGTGCTTCAAAGCCTTACGTTCGAGGTGTATGTCGATGACTGCTATAGAGGAAATTTTCAAAAGGTATGTACTCTGCCAGTAAATGAAGGGCTAATCCTAAATACAAAGACATTTAATATTCTTATTACTGAAAACCCAAATAATTCAGAAAATAAGTTTAAATGTAATCTTTCTATATAAGGATTCTTTACGAAAACAACATTAAGAAGAGAGAAATTTATGAAAAATGAAAAACAAAGAAAAAATAACTTATTTTTATTTTTACTTCTAGGAGCCGTATTAAGTTTGTTTCCTATATGTCTAGCAAAGGCAGAAAATTGGTACCTATGTCCTACGAGCGGTGCTGACAACTGTAACGCTACTCATGGATGCTTGTGTGGTTCAGTAAGCCATAAGGGTAATAGTTATTGGTATGGCGCTGACCAAGGAAGTGCAACTAATACCAGAGTTTGGCATCATAAAAAAGTGGGGCATTTTAATCTTTGCGGTGCGGAAGCATACTATTTTGACGACTGTGCAGGTTTTTGTGGGGGTGACGGCTGCCCCCAATGGATACTTGATACTGCTCTCTCTTCAGCAAAAAATACACATGAAAAAAAATAAAATGAGCGGCATTCCTCCAGCTTCGAAAGGACGCATCGAGGGGATACCTTACTCAGCAGCTTTCTCTGTGGGGAATGAAATGTGTAATGACCGTTTTCCTTCCTGTGATGGGAATTGCGTAGGACCGTTCGCAAGATAATAAATAAATTACATGAAAGGATTACTGAAAGAGTCCCCCAAAGGAAGGCTCTTTCTTATATTTCCTCATTCTTTTCAACTGCAACTTTCATCAGTTGATATATCTTTGGAGAATACGAACCTATTAGCCAGAGGAGAGGGAATGGAACCTACAGGGGACAAAGTTACCAATGAATAAGCAATAGACTCTTGTCAAATGACTCATTTACTTCTAAATATATAAATAAAAAGGAGGAAGAAATGAGAAATAACCAAAATAATATTATGAAAAGAAAGCTACATCAACCCTCTCATCCCCTCAGGGGTGTAAAACACACCAATGACAATGTGCTAAGTCATAAGAAAGTTATTTTTTCTGCCATTATTGGCAATGGATTAGAATTTTATGATTTTGCCCTTTTTGGGGCTTTTTCTGTCACCTTTTCTCAACTCTTTTTTACAGGAGATAAGCTCTCCTCTCTCTTAAGCACTTTATCCATCTTTGCCGTAGCTTTTTTTGTGAGGCCCCTTGGCTCCCTTTTCTTTGGGTCTGTCGGCGATCGATGGGGACGAAAAAAAGCTCTTAGTTATTCTATCATTTTCATGGGGGTATTTACTTTTTTTATAGGGTGCCTTCCTCTCTCTCGAGAGGTAGGAGTTTTAGCGCATCTTCTTCTTTTAGGATGTCGCTTGGGCCAGGGATTTTGTTTGGGAGGAGAGAATAATGGTTCTTCTATATTTCTTTTAGAGCATCTTAAATCCCGCAAAGGATATGCAGGAGCCCTCATTTTAACGGGCGGAGCTGCAGGGACCTTATTAGCTACCCTTTTTGCTGGGCTTACCCATTTGCCTTTCATGCCGGAATGGGCTTGGCGAGTTCCCTTTCTTTTGGGGATCCTTATTGGCCTCTTAGGAACGTATATGAGACGCTCTCTTGAGGAAACACCTGAATTTATACTGACAAAGAGAAAAAAGGAAAAGACAGCTCCTTTTCTATTTGTTTTAAAAAACCATACAAGACCCTTTTTATGCACGATTGGAATTGGGGGCGTGAATGGTGTTCTGGCGTATACACTTGTTGTTTACATCAACGTCTATTTGTCCACGATTATTAACTATCCCCTCACAAGCTCACTTTTTTCTTCCTGTATTGGAATTGCTATTTTTGGTTGCCTTGCTCCTCTGGTTGGTCATATCGCTGATAAAATAGGGGAGCGAAAAGTGATGACCTTTTCTTGCATGATAACTTTCCTGCTCTCTCCCCTAATTTTTTATCTTCTTCAGCAACAGAGCATGGGTTCTATTTTTACGGCTATCTTGATGGCTGCTATAATGATGAGCACATTTAATGCTCCAACCAATGCACTTTTGCAAAGCTTCTTTCCGACAGAAGTTAGGTACACGGGTATTGCCGTAGGTTATGCTGTTGGAATTGCTCTTTTGGGGGGCACTCAGCCCTTCATTTGTACATACCTTATTGATATAACCCAAAATTCTTTTGCGCCCGCTCTTTATCTTATGTTTGCAGGAACTATTGGGCTTATTTCTTTGTGGTTTTCTAGCAAATTTACAGAAGATTCTCTCGGTTTTTCACAGATAATCCCAGAAT
>JBEPVR010000089.1:0-5452 GCA_041690915.1 Alphaproteobacteria bacterium | reverse complement strand
AAAAATTTTAACCCAGAGTTTATAAATTTCTTGATAGACGTTGTTCCCGGTTTTAAGCCAAAGTCCTTCAACAACCGCTAACCAGCTGGCTAATCCGATAGTAAGAGAAGGAAAAATAATGTGAAAACTGATCGTAAAACCAAATTGGATGCGGGAAAGGAGAGTTAGATCAAATTCCATTTCTTATATCCATTTTGTATAAAATTATTAGTTTTATGGTATCCTTTGAAACAGGTTTCAGCAATAAGATTGAGTTTCTTCTCTCAGCCCCTGACGTACCCTCCTCGCAACCAAAAATCCCAATTTATTCTTGATTCTAAATTTTTTCAGAAGATCCCTCACACAGAGTATATCTTAAAATTTGCGGACGATGAGGGCGGGTTTTGTGTTAATGAATTAAATTTTTTAATTATTTCATCTAACTCAGTTGGATTTTTAAAAGAAATTACAATTTTTCCCCCCATTCCTTTGAGAGTCAGATCCACTGATACACCGAGAAGGTCAGAAAGATGATTCTTTAAGACTTCTTTTTCCGGGTCCCATCCCCTCGTGGAAGATTGACCCTGATCGTCTTTTCTCTCTTTTTGCTTTGAAAGTGTTTCTGTTTGACGAACGCTAAGGTTTCCTTCCACAATCATTTTGGCTAAGAATTCAGGATCTTCAACCCCCACAAGCGCGCGTCCATGTCCTGCCGAAAGCTTTCCCTCATTTAAGTAATCTTTTACAGCTTTTGGCAAAGTTAAAAGCCTTAAAGTATTTGCTATATGACTCCGGCTCTTTCCAAGAATTCTCGCAAGGGATTCTTGAGTATGGTTAAATTCCTCAGCGAGCCGTCGATACCCTTCTGCTTCTTCAATAGGGTTTAAATCTTGGCGTTGAATGTTTTCTAAAAGCCCAACTTCCAAAGCTTCAGCATCTGAAAATTCTTTAACCAGTACGGGAATATGAGTAAGTTCAGCTTTTTTCGCAGCTCTCCATCGCCTTTCACCCGCAACAATTTCATATTTTTCTCTTTCTTCAGGGTGAATACGAACCAAAATGGGTTGTAAAACTCCCTTTTCTCGGATCGATGCTGATAAGGATAAAAGTTCTTCTTCTGGAAAATAATGACGGGGTTGATGACGCCCTGGAAGAATTAATTCCATGGGAAGACTTGAAAGAGGAAAAGATCCGTTTTCTCTCTCGTCTTCTTGAGAAGATCCCAAGAGGGCTGAAAGCCCTCGACCTAAAGCTTGTTTTCTCACTTCATTCATGCGGCTAGTTTTCCTTTTCGATCTAAAATTTCTTTTGCTAATTGAAGATAGGCTTGGGACCCTAAACATTTAAAATCATATATAACTGCAGGTTTTCCAAAAGATGGCGCCTCTGCCAAGCGTACATTTCGAGGAATTTGCGTCTCATAGACTTTCTCTTTTAAATGAGAGCGCACGTCATGAGCCACTTGTAGACATAAATTGCTTCGACTATCGAACATCGTTAAGATAATCCCCTGAAGATCAAGTCGTGAATTGAGATTTTTGCGAACTTGAGAAATTGTAAAAAGAATCTGACTCAAGCCTTCTAAAGCATAAAACTCACATTGGAGAGGAATGAGAACCTCATCCGCTGCAACAAGAGCATTTAACGTTAAAAGTCCCAGAGAAGGGGGACAATCGATGAATATAAAATCAAAATTTCCTACCCCAACGAGAGCCTTTGCCAAAAGGTTTTCTCTCCCCTGTAACCCCACAAGCTCAATTTCTGCTCCGGAAAGATCAAGACTGGCTGGCATTAAATAGAGATTAGGAATGGATGTTTTTTGATATCCTTCTTCAAATTTTATTTTTCCTATCAATGTTTCGTAGCTTCCCACAATTCTCTTTTTGTCCGTAACCCCAAGTCCCGTGGTTGCATTTCCTTGGGGGTCAAAATCAATCACAAGAATTTTTTTCCCGATTGTGGAAAAAGCTGTTGCTAAGTTTAATGTGGTTGTTGTTTTTCCAACTCCTCCTTTTTGATTCACAACAGCGATAATTTTAGACATGGAGGTGAATCCTTTTCGGATGTTTGATTTTTAAAATACTTGCTTTAGAATCTGTCAAACTGGGGAAAATTTCAAGGTCAAATTCCCACTTTTTTTTGGCCTCCTGAATTTCTTTTTCAGCACCTTTCCCCTTTAGAAAAAGGCAAATAGCGTTATTTTTCATGAGAGGAACCGCATAGTCCAAAAGAAGGGAAAGCGGAGCAAGACCTCTTGCAGTGATAACGTCTCCTTTTATTTTTTCTCCAAGAGACTCGATTCTCTCTCTTAAAATAATCACTTTTGTTTTTGTTTCACGTGAAACATTTTCTAAAAAAAGGCACTTTTTTAAATCCGACTCAACAAGCGTTACATTCAGTTTTTTCTCTCCCACGATAGCCAAAACAAGCCCCGGAAATCCAGCACCACTTCCCAAATCAACCAGCGATATTTTTTCTTCTGGAAGACAGGAAAACAATTGAAGAGAGTCGTTAAAATGACGCTCCCATAGGTGAGGAAGGGTGGATGAAGAAACAAGATTTACTTTGGGTTGCCACTCTTCGAGAAGGCGTTGGAAGATTTTTAGGCGTTCCATTGTTTCACGTGAAACATTCATAGGATGGAATTCCTTTTTAGGACAAAATGTTTCACGTGAAACATTTTCGAATTTATGAGTTCATTGAGTCAAAGAATTCCGAATTATTTTTTGTATTTCTCAACTTTTCAAGAAGGAACTCCATCCCATCCGTTGTTCCCATGGGGATAAGAACGCGCCTAAGAACCCACATTTTTGAAAGAAGATCTTTGTCGATTAAAAGTTCTTCCTTACGCGTACCTGATTTGGTGATATCAATAGCGGGGAAAGTTCGTTTATCTGACAGCTTCCGATCCAAAACGATTTCAGCGTTGCCAGTTCCCTTAAACTCCTCAAAAATAACTTCGTCCATACGTGACCCTGTATCCACCAAAGCGGTTGAGATAATGGTAAGAGACCCTCCCTCCTCAATGTTTCTTGCTGCTCCAAAAAATCGCTTGGGGCGTTGGAGGGCATTGGCATCAACACCTCCCGTAAGAACCTTTCCAGAAGAAGGCACAACCGTGTTGTAAGCTCGCGCAAGACGGGTAATGTTATCCAACAAAATCACGACATCTTGTTTAAGTTCCACAAGACGCTTTGCTTTTTCGATAACCATTTCAGCCACTTGAACGTGTCTTGAAGCAGGTTCATCAAAAGTGGAGCTAATCACTTCCCCCTTCACAGAGCGCGCCATATCTGTGACTTCCTCCGGACGTTCATCAATAAGCAACACCATCAAAGTAACTTCGGGATGATTCTTGGCAATAGAATGAGCCATGTTTTGCATCATAACCGTTTTACCCGATCGGGGAGGGGCCACAATAAGGGCTCGCTGCCCCTTTCCAATGGGAGTTACAAGATCAATCACACGAGGCGTAAGATCTTTATAAGTCGGGTCATCAAGTTCAAGGTTTATTTTTTCGTCAGGATAAAGAGGCGTTAAAATATCAAAGTTGAGACGGTGCTTAATTACCTCGGGTAATTGAGCATTGATTGTATTCACTTTCAACAAAGCAAAATAGCGCTCTCCGTCTTTGGGAGCCCGAATTTCACCTTCAACCGTATCTCCCGTTCTCAACCCAAACTTTCGGACTTGACTGGGGGAAACGTAAATATCGTCAGGCCCAGGCAAATAATTTGCTTCAGGAGAACGGAGAAAAGCAAAGCCATCTTGCAAAATTTCAACAACCCCCCCTCCAAAGATAGACTCACCTTTTTCGGCCATCCTTTTTAGAATGGCAAACATCATATCTTGTTTACGAAGAGTGCTGGCGTTTTCAATTTCAACTTCTTCTGCTAAAGAGAGAAGCTCAACAGCCGTTTTTAATTTCAAAGTTTTTAAATTCATAGATTTTCACAGGGATTGCAGGGAAGAATCAAAGCATTAATGGCAAGATTTTTTAGAAAGTTCAAGCTTTATTTTAAAAAGGTTTTAAAACAGCCAAAAAAACGATTACAATAGCAAGAAGAAAAGGGAGTTCATTCATTAAACGCAGTGTTTTCTTGGACACGGCGGGGATTTCCCCTTTGGCAAACCCTTTCGCAACTTTTGAAAGATAGCCATGAAACCCCGCCAAACAAAGAACCATTAAGAGTTTCATATGAAACCAGGGAGCTGCCCATGTATTTGCAGAAAAAGCCAAGAGAACCCCAAATAAAAAAGTCAGAAGAATAGAAGGAAGCATAATTATTTTTAAAAGACGTCTTTCCATCGTGCAAAAAGTTAGATAAGCCTTTGATCCAACATTAAAATTTAAGTGATAGATAAAAAGGCGCGGTAAATATAAAAGTCCTGCCATCCACGCTATAATTGCAAGAAAATGAAGAGATTTAAGTGTTAAATAATATTCAGAAAGCATATCTATTTTCCTTTGGAATGTCTCACTAAATCAGCGAGTCCCTTGATAAAAGAAGGGTGAGTTTGAACTGTTTCAACACGATGATACGCAGGGCACCCCTTCTTTAAAGCCAGATGACGATAGGTTATATCAAGCTCGACAAGCGTTTCTGAATGTTCGGAAACAAAAGAAAGAGGAATGATAACAAGCGGGCGCTTTTCTTGAGCTGCTTTTAACACTTCTTCTTCCGTATAAGGACCGATCCATTTTAAAGGACCAACCCGGCTTTGATAACAGATTCTTGAGTCAAGAGATGAAATTCCAAGCTTTTCAACAAGTTTTTTCGCCGTGTCTTCTACTTGCTGCTGGTAGGGGTCTCCCTTTTTAATGACTTTTTCTGGAAGACCATGGGCCGTCAGTAAAACACGAGGGGCCCCCTCTTTTTGAGCTTTCTCATAATGGGGCAAAGCAAGCGCTTTCATGGCCTCAATAAAACCTTCATGTCTGGGATAGAAAGGGACAGAGCGGGTGGGAATTTTCCACCCCAGTGTTATTCTTTTCCACTCTTTAAAAGAAGATTCAGTGGTTGTCGTAGAATATTGAGGATAAAGAGGCAGGAGGACAATTTCCTCCGGACCATAAGATTTAACCTCTTGAGCGGTCTCCTTAGTTAGAGGATTAGCATGACGCATTGCCACAAAAACACGAAATCCCGTTCCAAGTTCTGTTTCTAAAGCCTCAGCTTGGGCTTTTGTGTTTTTTAAAAGGGGTGACCCCCCCCCTAGAAGTGAAAAAATGTGCTGGGCTTCTTTCAATCTCCCCCCAGCTATCACACGAGCCAAGAGATAACGAAAAGGATTGGGAAGTGTAATAATGGCCGGATCTGAGAAAAGGCTGATGAGAAAATGTTTTACTTCTTGCTGAGAAGAAGGCCCCCCCAAGTTGAAGAGAATAACAGCCGTTTTCTTCATTTTAACGCCTGAATCCATTTCACACACGCTTCAACATGAGAAATGGGGGTTTGAGGGAGTATTCCAT
>JBEPVR010000088.1:0-5473 GCA_041690915.1 Alphaproteobacteria bacterium | reverse complement strand
GTTTTGAACAAGTTTCCCAAATCCCTTCAAAGCAAAGCAAAAACTGATCTACACAATATCTGGATGGCTGAAACCGAAGAGGATGCAAACCTTGCTTTTGATTTATTTATTGAAAAATATGAGAAAAAATATTCTCAGGCAACATCTTGTTTAGCCAAAGATCGCGCTGAACTGCTCGCCTTTTATGATTTTCCTGCCGAGCATTGGAAGCATATTCGCACAACGAACCCTATTGAAAGCACGTTTGCGACGATGAGGCACCGAACCAAAAGCTCCAAGGGGTGCCTCGCGCGAGAAACGGCATTCATTATGGTTTTCAAACTGATCAAAAATGCAGAGAGAAGCGGGCACAAAATTAATGGTAAAAATCAGGTGCCAAAGGTCATTTCAGGTGTCAAATTTTTTGACGTTTTGGAAGTCCTTGTGGAACAAGAAAGAGCAGCTTAACTTGTGTTTCATGACCCTCTTTTGGATAAAATAATAATTCCTCCAGACACGTTTATAAAAATTCAGAAATATGACTTGAATAAATATGATATAGATACTATATCCAATATACATAGTATTTATTACAATGTTTTTTAAAGGAGATTTTTTATGATGTTTCGTTCCTTAGTACTCAGTTGTTCTCTTCTTGGCTTTTTAGCCAATGGTGCTGTCATGGCTATGGAGGAAGGTAAGCCAGAAAAGTCTGCAGTGACAGCCAAACGCAAATCCAATGAAACTTCTCAAGAGCAGTGTCTATTTGAGGAAATGCTTCACGTCGAACTGAGGGACCTTATTATACAACGAGCTGTTGAGGGTCAATGTTTAGAAAATAAAAGTCCCGTTCACTTGGCATTGGTTTGCAAAAGATGGGGAGAGATCGTCAAAGACTTAATGACAGTAAATAGACCCGCTTGGAAAGCCTGGCATGGGATTTTAACTCCTGAAGATGAAAAAACTTACCAAACATTTTTAAACGGGAAATTGGTCTATCGCCCAAAAGACGGCAGTGATGAGGGGATGATAGAACTGAAGATCTCAGACTTAAAGAATCCTTTAGGATCCTCCTTTGATTTATCGAGTTGTGGGAAGACGGGACAATATTTAAGCATCGCAACAGGGTATCGCCAGGGGAAGAAGGATGAGAATGCTAGCAAAGTTGAGGTATGGTTCACTCCTCGGTTTTTAGCGGATATAAAGCTGACTTCCATGGCTGAGAATCATCATTTACGGGCAATTATAAAGGGTGGAAACTGGGATGCTGCAAGAGCCCCTATAGGGATCTTTTGGACATATGGTGGATGGAATGCAAAAGATCAGATGGGTTATTGTAATTATTTAACGGTAGAATCGAACGACGAGCTAAGCTCAGAAAATTTATTAAAAAAATATCAAAAATGCACGTGCGCCGCGCCTACGTTCACTACCGGGTATGCGTTACCTGCTCCTCACAGCGACTTTCACATTTCGTTTGTGAACTAAAATAGGAACGGCAGGGCGATACCCCAGACGAAATCATCTGGGCGCCCGAGCTCCAATGTAAAAAAAGTGAGGGCAGAAAAGCTTGAACGCATGTTTCAAGCTCTTTAATCATCGTGAGTCCCAATTTTAGCCAGCACGTCCATTGATCGATGTACTTCCGCAGCCGCTTGAGTCTCTCAGGTTGTTTAGATGCCGCCAGAAGGGGTAAGAGGATATTTTTGAAATCCTCATCTTTGGGGACTGCTTCATCAACTTGATAGAGGGATATGTCTCGTGTGTTGAGAGATTTCATATATCGTTGAGACGTGATATTAAATCCAAACTTACCATTATTTTTCTGCTTTAATATTCATTTTGGCAAGAGTCTATAAAAAAAGTTTATACAAAAAGATGTGAAAAAATCAGTGTCAATAGCAATTACGGGTGTCAAATTCTGTAATGGGTACGGCGTCATCGTCGATGATAATATAGCTGCTTCATTATCGCCCGTCACCACCTTTTGCGATTAACTCTATGTTTAAGGCTGCGGGCTTTTCGTGAAACCAACCCATCTGATCGAATAAAGACAGGCGTCATAATTTACGCGGGCGATCGTTGTTACCATGTTGATGAATCACTTATTGCTGTGCCCTGCCATGGACTTTTCTCATAGGTAGCGAGCCCGTAAACATGTAAAAACAGCCCATAAGGAATTAGAGCCTGGGGAATATCTCTGCCTAGAGGCCATAGGACTCTTGGCCCAATGTCTTTGAGGTTAGACCTTAGAATTTCTGGATGGCTTCTTTCATGGGATTTTCGCCAATTTCCTTGACCAGACGTGTTGGTGCGCCTATTTTAGGAGATCTTTTTAAAATTTGGAGAGAGTTTTCATGACAAGATCATCATTAATGGCAGGCAAACGTGGCCTTATTATGGGTGTTGCCAACAATCTTTCTATCGGCTGGGGTATAGCGCAAGCCCTTTCAGAGCATGGGGCAGAGCTTGCTTTTACGTATCAAGGGGAAGCTCTTAAAAAGCGCGTCGAACCATTAGCGGCTTCTTTAGGTTCTTCGATTGTTATCCCGTGTGATGTTGGTGTGGAAAACGGAATTGAAGACGCTTTTGAAACTCTTAAAAAAAGCTGGGATACGCTAGACTTTCTGGTTCATGCCATTGGTTTTTCTGATAAAGAAGAACTTAAAGGAAAATACATCAACACAAGCCGTAAAAACTTTCTCAATTCAATGGATATTTCTTGCTATTCCTTCACAGAAGCTGCGCGCCATGCAACCCCTATGATGACCCATGGGGGAAGTCTTTTAACCTTAACCTATTATGGTGCTGAAAAAGTCATGCCCCATTATAATGTGATGGGTCTTGTTAAATCTGCTCTTGAAGCCAGCGTCCGCTATTTAGCCGTTGATTTAGGGGGGGACAATATTCGGGTGAATGCCATTTCTGCAGGCCCCATTAAAACTTTGGCAGCTTCTGGAATTGGGGATTTTCGCTATATTCTCAAATGGAATCAGTATAACTCTCCCCTCAGGCGAAATACCTCCCCTCAAGAAGTTGGAAAATCAGCCCTTTATCTTTTGAGTGACCTTGCAAGCGGTGTTACGGGAGAAATTCTTCATGTCGATTCTGGTTATCACGTAGTAGGTATGAAATGTGTTGATGCTCCTGATATAACGGTTGTAGGAGACGGACACGACTAACTAAGTTTAAGGAGATCCTTATGATTCGCAACTTTTTCAGGTTTGTTTTTTCAACTTTTTTTTGGATTTGTGCGTTTGTAGGGGTTGTCATTTTGGCTTTTATTCTCGCTCTGTACTTGGGGCATGTGGGGCCCTTTGCTCCTTCCTTAAAGTCTCACAAGCAGGACGCTATTCTTTCCTTAACTCTTGACGGGTCTTATGTTGAGCACGCGAGCCCAAAGGGAATCGAATCCTTGTTTTTAGGAAAAAACGCCTCTCTTTATGGCATAACACAGGCTGTTTTTAAAGCTTCTCAGGATGAAAAAATAAAAGGGATTATGGTTCGCATTGAATCTCCCTCTCTTGGGTTAGCGCAACTGCAAGAATTGCGCGATGCACTTTTGAGTTTCCGCAAGGTAGGCAAGCCTAGCTGGTGTTATGCAGATACTTTTGGAGATTCCTCCTCAGGAACAGGTCTTTATTACTTGGCAACGGCTTGCGAAGAAATTTGGCTTCAACCTTTAGGCGGGTTAAATTTGATTGGAATCAATATGGAGGTTCCTTTTGCCAAAGAAGCTCTTGAAAAATTAAATGTGAAAGCCGAGATCGCTCAACGAAAAGAATATAAAACTTTCCCGGAAATGTTCACACGTGATGATTATTCTGAAGCCAATCGCGAGTCTTCTCAAGCCATCGCTGATTCAGTTCTTGGCCAGATTGTAGAAGGGATAGCAAAAGAGCGAAAGATTTCTCATGATCAGGTTCGTCTTCTTATCGCAAATGGACCTTATTTAACAAAAGAAGCTCTTTCAGAAAAACTCATTGACCGTATTGATTATCGTCAAGCGCTTGCGCCTACGATTCAAGAAAAACTAGGTCATCATATTTCTTTTGTAGGGGTAACACCTTATCTTCATGCTCATTCTCATGAAGTCAAAGGGAATAAAATTGCTTTGATATTTGGATCAGGGATGATTCAACGTGATGGGAAAAGCGCTATTTTGGATGATTTAATTATTTCATCAAACGCCACCTATAAAGCTTTTCAGCTTGCTATTGAGGACAAAGATGTCAAAGCTATTGTCTATCGGGTTAATTCTTCAGGGGGCTCCCCTGTCGCGTCCGAAACAATTTATAGCATTATCAATTACGCTAAAGAACATGCTAAAAAACCTGTCATTATTTCTATGAGTGATGCAGCCGCTTCTGGGGGGTATTGGATCTCAGTCGCAGGGTCTAAAATTGTAGCCCAACCTATGACTTTAACAGGCTCCATTGGGGTTTTTGGAGGGAAATATGTTCTCTCTGGTCTTTTTGAAAAGTTTGGTGTCAAGTTCGGGCATGTTTCCACCAGTGAAAATGCAACTCTATGGAGTTTTACGGAGTCCTTTACGCCTGCCCAATGGAGCAAACTTAATGCTATCATGGACGAGGTTTACGAAGCCTTTACAAGTCGCGTTGCACAAAATCGTAAGATGACGCCAGAACAAGTCGAAAAGGTTGCCCGTGGCCGCGTTTGGACGGGCGAGCAAGCTTTGGCTTTGGGCCTTGTTGACCAGCTCGGCGGTCTTCAAACAGCGATTGATCTTGCAAAACAAGAAGCCGGTCTCCCCCAGGACGCAGGGGTTGAAATTTATCCACGACATAAAACATTTTTCGAAAATTTTGCGACTTTCTTTGGAAATGACGAAGAAGGGTCTTTTCAAGAGACAGGAATCTTAGGAGCCTTTTTGCAGCCTTTGCAGAAAATCCTGGCCGTTTTCAGTGGTATTCTTTCTTCTCAAGAGATTCTCTATGTTCCTTTGGATGAGGTGAAATAAAGATATAAAAGTTTAATGTAATGTTCGCCATGTCTCAGCCAAGGGGGCACGTAGGGGGGAAATTCGCAAATAACCCATCAAACCCCCTCATTTTAGGGTCTATATCCCCTTTGCCAACAGAAATTCGAGAGCCAGGGAACGGGCTTCATTAATATATCCTGCTTTATGAAGAGCACCTAAAAGACGAGTGAATTTATCTGGAGAAAGATCTTTAAGAGGCGTTTCCCCGAGCAATACAAGAATGAAGAGCAGAATCTCCCCTTTTCGTTTACTGGTGGTTGCTGAATCGAGAAGCGTCAGGGTCTTCTCGTCAAAAAGGGTTTTCTCTTGTCGCCAGGAAGGAGCCTCAGGTTCTCCTTTCATGGCAGTCCCAGGGGCTTCTCCTAAGGCTTCCAGCACGCGTCGCAGTATATAAGAATTTTGAGTCGCCTCTTCAGGGTGTACGCGACTTTGATAGGCTTGCCAGGCTTGAAGCTGAACTTCCCCCCATTTATTTTGAGGAAAGGCTAGATG
>JBEPVR010000087.1:0-5491 GCA_041690915.1 Alphaproteobacteria bacterium | reverse complement strand
ATTTCAGGCTTTATAAACCTTGTTTACAAGGCCTTGTGCAATTTTTCCTCAGGTAGGTCATCATCATTGTTGCCTGCCGGAGAGCCTGCCGTTCCCATCAAGGAGTCTGTTCAACCAGACTACATCGTTTGTCTTGAAGATGGACGTAAGTTAAAGATGCTCAAACGCCATTTAAAGAAGGCTTATAATATGACGCCTGATGGATATCGGGAACGCTGGAGCCTTCCTTCTAATTATCCCATGGTTGCTCCCAATTATGCAAAAAAGCGGAGCATCATTGCAAAGACTATTGGACTTGGAAAAGGCCAGAAAATACGAAAAAAAGCAGCTTAAATACTCTCATTTTTCCCATCTTGATTTGATTTTACTTTACCGCCTCAAAAATTAAGCCTAAAATTAAAAGAATAAAGTAATTTTCTCGAAGAGGGGTGGGCTTTGCAGTGGGATAAATTAAAAACTTTTTATTATGTCGCAAAACTTGGAAGTTTTACAAAAACGGGACAACACCTTAACATCTCTCAATCCGCACTTAGTCGTCAGATCATTGAGCTCGAGTACCGGGTGGGGCATAAATTATTTAAAAGGTTGCCAAGAGGTTTGGTCCTAACGAGACAAGGGCAGCTCCTATTTCAAAATACTGAAAAAATGTTTGTTTATTCAGAGCTCGCTTTGACACAAATTCAAAATGAGCAATCAGAGCCTCAAGGTGATCTAAGTATCGGCGCCAATGTCGGCCTTGTTGATACATGGCTTTATACCATTATTCCTGACTTTTTGAACCTTTATCCAAAAATAAATTTATCAATATTTTCAAAAGACGGGCATTTAGATGTGGAATCTCTAGAAGTCCAGGTTGCGCTTCAACCCTATCTTCATGATCAGCCTGAATTAATTCAAAAGTTTCTCATGAGTTGGAGTCGCAGGCTTTACGCAAGCAAAGAATACCTTCAAAAACATGGCGTTCCCCAAACGGTTGAAGACCTTGAACATCATCGTTTGGTTGGATTCGGCCCTGAGAAAATTTATCTTTTTGATAATATTAATTGGCATTTAAAACTGAGTGGTAACATACACAAACCGCAAGCTCCTTACGTGAGTGCTAATTCTCTGCGCGCTTTGTTTCATTTTGGCAAGACGGGTTTTGGAATTATCTCATTCTCACAAGAATCTCCTTTACTTATAGATTCTGATCTTGTTGAGGTCCTTCCTGAAATTGTCGGTCCAAGCATTGATCTTTATTTCACCTATCCCATCCAACTCAAAGGGATAAAGAAAATTGATGTGTTAGAAGAATACCTTCAGGCGTATGTCAAAAATCATCACCGAAAATTCATTAGCCCCAACCCCATTGAAAAGCAAGCTTGATGATCATTCCATTTAAATAACCCGCTCAGAAGACTTGAGAAATGGAGCCTTCCATCAAATAGCTAGATTTTTATTAGATAATGATATAAATGAATAAACTAATATAAGTTGATACAAGTGAATAAATAAAAAAGGAGAGGAACAGTGTATGAAAAAACAGGGGAAAAATTTTGCGGCTGCTTTTATAGGAACGGCTTTAGAGTTTTATGATTTTGCTCTGTTTGGTCTTTTAGCTCCTGTCTTTTCAAAAATGTTCTTTCCGAAAGAAGATCCTGTCGCAGCTCTTATTGCAAGTTATTGTATATTTGCGGCAGGCTTTTTAATTCGTCCTCTTGGTGGGGTTGTTTTTGGCTATGTTGGTGATACATTTGGGCGAAAAAAAGCGATGGTAATATCAATCATCGCTATGATGGTTCCAACGAGCTTGATAGGCCTTCTGCCCACGTATACCCAAATAGGACTTCTGGCCCCCATGGCTTTGGCACTTTGCCGTTTGCTGCAAGGTTTGTGTGCTGGAGGGGAGTTTAGTGGTGCCGCCATCTTCGTTATTGAACACGCCCATGAAAACAGAAGATACTTTTCTGGAAGCCTGGTTACAGCTTCATCCGTTGTTGGGATGTTAGCAGCTTCTAGCATGGCTTCTTTATGCGCACTTGAAACAATGCCAGATTGGGGATGGAGGGTGCCTTTCCTGTTGAGCATACCCATTGGTCTCTTAGGCTTTTATATAAGAAAAAATACGCAGGAAACAGCAGCTTTCAACCAGGCACAAAAAAGCGAGAGAAATGAAGCTCAGAGTTTTGCATCAATTGTTAAAACTAATTTTGTTTCACTCTTAATTACTTTTGGGATCGGAAGTTTTATAGGAATCATATACTACGTTCCCTTTGTTTTTATGGGTCATTATCATACGCTTGTTACATCGCTTACAACTTCAACAACCTTGTTCGTGATTACATTAGGGCTTGTTGTGTATATGCTTTGTATTTGCTTAGCTGGTTATATGGCAGACAAACTCGGTCCCCAAAAAGTAATGTTGACAGCTGTGTTTGCAACTATGGTTTTAGCCTACCCAGCCTTCTGGTTGATAGGATCTGGCCAATTTTCTCTTGTTATCCAAGGTGAGCTGATTCTTTCCATATTGGCAGGCATGTTTGTTGGGCCTGCTAATGGCCTTACAGCGAGCTTATTTGATGTTAAGAGGCGGTGTAGAGGCGTTTCGTTTAGTTTAAGCCTTGGTATCTCTTTGTTTGGTGGGCTTACTCCAGTTTTGCTTATCTACGTGATCAGTCAAACTCAGGTACTCATGTGGCCTGCCATGTGGATGATAGTTGGCGCTCTTATCGGAGCATTCTCTATTCTTGCCTCAACGAAAACACAGAAAGAAGTTGCTTTAGGATTGAAATCAGCAAATCATAATATGCAAGCTAAAGAGGCAGAGCTAGATAGGCCAGCCATCAGTGGCTTTTTTCGCAATTAATTATGGAATGTATTTTTGAAGCAAATGAGGCAAGGGAATAGTCTTCTCCTGTCATCCCTAAAAAACTCATCCCAAGCGAGCATTTTTCTTTGATGTTTCTCAGGGGAACTGTAATTTCGGGAAAGCCATTGAGTGCTGCAATGCAAGTATGGCGTGAAGCTTTGAGGGAAAAATCCATGAGTTGCTGCACAGTACTCGATAAAACTGGGGGGATATCATGGACAGTTGGAAATACAGCAATGTCTCCTGGTTCTAGGTTATCCTCCATAAACTCTCTAATTTCTTGTCGTTTTTTGAGGGCAAGATTATAATCGTCATATTGCACAGAGCGACCTATTTTAAGCCTATTACTTATAATCTCACCAAAAATCGGGTTTGACTTCAAAATCCATTCCTTATGTACGTGCCATAGATCATACATAGTAATGGTTCTAATGACCGTACTCCACTGAATCAATTGATCCTCCTCTATGACGAGAGGTGTCATGGAAGGTATGAGCATTTTGATCATATTTAATTTTTCTAAGAAGGTATTTTTTAGAGATCCTTGTAAGTGGTCTACCAAACTTGGGATGATTCTAAGTCGCGTAAAACTTGTCTGGCTTTTCATCCCATAAACATGAAGAATTTGAGCAATAACATCAGGATGCTGAGCAAAGATTCCAACAGTATCTAAGTGATTCGATATTGGTAAAACGCCAGTTGTTGGAATTCTACCAAAGGTTGGGCGAAACCCGTAGATCCCACAAAAACTTGCAGGCGCTCTTACAGACCCACTGGTATCAGCGCCTAAAGCAAAGTCAACAAGATTTGCAGCAACAGCTGCGGCAGAGCCACTTGAGGAACCACCTGGCACACGCTCAGGTGAATGAGAGTTGACAGGCGAACCATAGTGCGCATTGAGCCCAAATAGACTCCCTCCTAATTCATCCGTATGAGTTTTACCAACTAATTTTGCACCAGCTTCTTGCAAAATGGCAACGGCCGGTGCAGTTTTGTTCGCAATATTTGCTTGTTCATAATATTCTGGATTACCTGCTTGGGTACGAAAGCCCTTAACGTCAAATACGTCCTTTACCCCAAATTGATATCCTTTTAGAGGACCATTTCGTGCATCAATGGGGATATTAATGAACTGCGTGAATGCGTTAACTGAATCTATAATTGTTGACATATAACCAACTTTTAGTCTCTTCTAAATTATTATCAATTTACTTGAACTTTAGATTAAAAAACTTACCTGGGCAATTACATATTCGTACCCTTTTAGGGCGTAAAAAATTTTCTTTGTCCTAACGTAACTCAGTTTTAAAGTTTTGCAACATCCACATTTGTGGAACTTCATTCCCAAAACACATGCCTCGCTGAGCGTGATCACGCTCAACAAAGGAGGAGAAAAATAAATCAAAAAAGAATTTTTAGAAACTTTCTCAAAGACTTTTCTTTGAGAAAGTAATTTCTTTCCCAACTCTTCAGATTCAATGTGGTGTCAAAAACAATTTGGCCCTGAGTCCGCGGCAGCTGGATCCTCCGCTACGAGGTACGAATGCAATTGGGACTCAAGTTGTTATCCTATCTGCACTGCTCCAAACAAAATTTAACGCCTCACGTGGGTGTCATTCTTGGATTAGTTAAGCGAGTCAGTAATAAAACGAGACTAATACGTAATCCTTGCCAACGTCTCTTTTTTCCATAGCCAAGAAGAAATCTTGTTCTTTACTTTAAGGGCAAGAGCGCTGCCAATGGCCCCCCCAGCCACGGTAAGAACAAGATTTTTAGGCGTCACTGAAACCCCCATTGCAATGCTGGTCGCTGCTACAGCAGCTATATTCCCTAGGACGGAAGAAACGGAAGACGGAGCGCCCATATACGCAAGACCACCATTAACAGCCATTCCCGTTACGGTCGGCATATAGGAGGCTGTGGTATAGATGATCATGCCCACTTGGGCTGCCATTACGGCCATATCCGCCGCACGCTTTGGCACCCCTCCATGCTCGAGGACGTCCCGCACCATTTCAAGACCAAAGGTATAAGCCGCTCCTTTTGTCGCACTTGAGTAGAAGAGACCCAGGGATGAGGGTTGACAGATGCCTTCTTCCGTCATGTGACATGAAAATCCAAAGCTTTCTTTGACAGATTCCCAAAGAGAGGGCACCTGAGGTTCTTGGAACAGGACCATTTCTCCCCCCGTCAACCCATCCCCCAACAAAAGCGGGTGGTGTGCACGCTTTGGGAAAAAGGTGAAAAGCTTGAAGATGAATGGCGGCGTTAAAGAAGAAGCGGAAGAAGGCAAAGAGGAGCATCTGTTGGAATCAGGGATTTTCGATCCAAAACATTTTTCTTCTTGGCAGTCGTGCTGAATTTGGGACGAATATAAACTTTCTAACTTTTTGGCTGCGCTGGTCCAGGGGACCTTTGTAAAGCTATTCCCCACAAGGTTCAGCTCTGTCTCTGTCAGGTTATGGCAAAGTAGGTTGGGAAGGACAGTGAAAAGTTGGTTTACCCCTTCACTTCCCTCAAGACCAATGTAATTATTCCCCAAATTTAAGAACTGCAGCTGAGATGTCGCATTCAGCCCTTCGGCCAAGGCAAGCGTTCCGTCTTCTCCAATAAGCCCTATTTCATTCCCTGAAAGATCTAAAT
>JBEPVR010000086.1:0-5871 GCA_041690915.1 Alphaproteobacteria bacterium | reverse complement strand
TTCCTTTGATTTCAACTTTAGAGGGGGATGCTGACTGCTTTTGAAGAGATGACGTCTCGGGGACTCCCCTCTCTAGAGGCCTTTATGGGGGGGCAGCAGCCCTCGAAGCTTATATCAAGTTTCCTGGAGATTATCCGTGCACAAAACTGCAGATGAAATATCAAAAGCCTTCGAATTCAAGTGCACCAGCATTTCTTCTGAAGCCAGAAAAGAAAAGAGATTATACGGCACAACCAATTGATGTTCCTGAGGAAAAGAAAGAAGAGCTTGTATGAAACTCTCACGATACACTTAATTTTCTTAATATCTCAAAAAATGTTTTATTTATTTTTTATTGACAAATTTCTCTTGTGGAGGGAATCATTGACAATGATCAATATTAATTGATCATTCCGTAAAATTAAAAAAAACAGGAGGATTTATGAAGCTTTTTAAAAAGTGGCCTTAAAAATTTTAATTTGAATATAAGAAAAATTATCTTTTTAAGACTGTCTTCGTAGTTAGGTATACTGCGAAGACGTCTATAAGAGATTAATTTATAGGAATTTAAAAGGGGCCTCCATATAACGAGAATGGTAACACCAAAAACATGCCATTCCCGCTTCAACTTCTCTTCGATTTATAGGGGGAAGAGAAGTTTTTAAAGCTAGCTCTTAGCATGGAGGCTTGAGAGCTAGCTTCTGTTTATCTAATCTAACCCCTATCCTTGAATTTTCTAGTTCAATTTCGGCATAAGGGATATGTTTAAGGTTTTCTTACTAGGAAGCTTTGCATCTGAAGAGCTTATAGGCTTACAATAATTCACTGCAATCCAACCCATCAGCCCACAAAGCATGAGATAAAATCCAGGTGCAATGAAGGTCCCAGTTAAAGCAACTAATGCTGTCGCTATTAAGGGTGCTGTTCCCCCAAATAAAGCTTCTCCGCAAGAGATTCCTAATGCCATGCCACTATAACGTGAAGAGGCTGGAAAAACTTTAGTGGCTAAGAATGCTCCTACAGGCGCCACATAAAACGCTCCACAAAAACTGAGCAGTATTTGGGCGAGAAGAATTGTTTCAAGGGAGAGGGAATAATTCACGAGACAAAATATAGGCAAGGAAACAACCATTAACAGGATTGCTCCAAAACTCATCATTTTTTTAAGACCTACCTTATCAGAGAAATACCCTATAATGGGAATGAACATCATCCACATCATAAGAACGCCAACATTAAATAACATGCCTTGAGAGGGAGAGATATTAAGCTGAGCTGTTAGACTAATGATATAGACTGAAATGATATAAAAAGGAGCTAATGCGGCTGCTCCAATTCCCATCGTACAGAAAAAATTGCGTCTTTCATGCTTAAACACTTCCAGAATAGGAGATTGAATGGTTTGATGATTTTTTGTCAGATTGATGAATGTTGGACTTTCGTCAATTCCTTTTCGAAGGTAAAGGCCAAATAAACCAAATATAAATCCCATAATGAAAGGAACGCGCCATGCCCAATCTGGCATTGTATCTATAAGACAAAGAGCACCTAAGCCTGTTCCAACGATAGCTCCTATCAAACTTGAAGCTGGTAGTAAACTACAAGCAAACCCTGGTTGATTGCGTTCCGTATATTCGGCAATAAGAACCGTGGCTCCCGTATATTCTCCTGCCGTGCAAATGCCTTGAGCAAGTCGGCAAATAACAAGAATAAGAGGAGCTAAAAAGCCAATTTGAGAATAAGTAGGTAAAAGTCCTATAGTTAAGGTTGGAAGCGTGATAAGTAAAATTGACACAAAGAGAGCCCTCTTACGACCATATCGATCTCCTAAATGTCCAAAAATGAGCCCTCCTAGGGGACGCATAAGAAAACCAGCAGCAAACACTCCAAAGCTTGAAATTATTGACGTAGAAGGGTCGTTCGAGGGGAAATAAAGGGGTGATAAATAAGCTGCAAAAAAACCATAAAGAGTAAAGTCATAATACTCTAAAGCATTGCCAATCATAGCTGCAAAAATCATTTTTTTCTTCTTCATAAAACTTTTTTGCCTTTTCTACCAATTTTTTAGGGTTAAGCTTAAATGACTTATATATCGACGTGTGAGCGTCATTTATGCGCAATCGCTCCTAAAACGGCATTTCCTTCGCTATTAACATTATTAGCTATTTTAGAAATATTAAAAAAACCTATCTTCTCAACAACAAAACCAGCTTTTAAAAGAATAGGCTCTAGTATGTCTAAATCCAATAAATTTATAACTTCTGGAATTTCATGAGCTATTTCAGGTACGTAATGGGCGGTGTTTTCAATAAGCCCTGGCCATTTTTGGCCATCTTTTTTACGTTTTAAATAGAGAGGTAAAAAATTATGATAGAGCTTTGCATAAGGAGTAGAGCTTGCGAAAAAGATTTTACCGCCCGGCTTTAACCAACTATGGATTTGATGAATGGCCTCAATCAATTCTTCGCCCTGCAAGAAATGTAAGACCCCAGAAGCCAGAACAGCCCCTAAACTATTTTCAGGAAAACGCACTTCGCCTGGAATCTTACCTGGTTTTAATTCGAGTCTCTTTAGGCAAGATTTTGGCGTATTTTGCTTTAAAATCTCTAAGTGACGCATATCAATGTCATTCGCAATGACATAGGCTCCTGTTTTAAGAGCAGGAATGGAAGCGACGCCATAAGCTGCTCCAATATCAAGAACAGGACCGGGGGCTAGGGGTGAGAAGTTAACAAAAGCTTCACTGTATTCGTGCAAACTTGTCAACATATATCCTTGTTTATTAAGGGTCACAGTTAAGTCACCAGGAGAAGGAGGGTAGACAGGCTTTATGGGTGTTTCCAATACTTGTGATTTCTGCTCAGTACTAATATTTACCTTTTTAAGTGCGATATACCCCATTAAACTCCCAAATATGATATAAAATGCTGAGGAAGAGATCATCCCTGTATTTTCAACAAGTAGGCTTCCAATGAGAGGGGCTGTCCCTCCAAAGATGGCACTTCCAATACCTGATGCAACAGAAATGCCACTACATCGAACAGAGACTGGGAAAAGCTTGGTCATTAACGTACCACTGGGAGCAACATAAGCTGCACTTAACGCACTCAGAAGTGTTAGAGCAAGGAATGTCACAGATAAGTATTCTGATTGCTGTATTATCCAACATAAGGGAAAAGATAGAAAAAGCATGCTAAGAGCAGAGAATTTCATCATCATTACCTCTCCCACTTTATCTGAAAGATATCCCATAAGGGGGAGTAAGGCAGCCCATACAGCCATAAAAAAAGTGATAGCTAACATTATCTGTGAAAACGAAAAATCAAAATTTAACGAAAAAACCTTTTCAATCATATAAACTGAAATAATATAAAAGGGAATAAGAGTTGCTCCAGAAACGCCAATCACACAAAAAAAATTGTTTAAGTGTGTGGTTAAAACATCGACAATAGGGCGTTGCTTTAGGATATTAGAGCGCTGGGCAGTTTTATGCTCCTCTGTTTCATCTACACCTCTCATTATGAAGTAGCTTATTAAACCAAAAAGACCTCCTAAGAGAAAAGGAATACGCCAGGCCCACACAGGCATTATATCTAACATACAAAGAGCCCCCATACCCGTTCCCAGAATTGCGCCCATCAAACTTGAGGATGCAAGAAGACTACAGGCTAGATTAACTTTTCCTTGTAAGGCATGTTCTACAACAAAAACAACTCTTCCATAAGCTTGCCCACCCACCGAAAAACCTTGAAGTAAACGACAAAAAATAAGTGTAATACTTGAAGCTATACCAATTTTTTCATAAGTAGGTAGTAAGCCAATAAAAAACGTAGGAAAAGATGTTAGGGCAATAGATAAGACTATCGTACTTTTTCTTCCATACCTATCTCCAAAGTAGCCAAAGACCAACCCTCCAAAAGGATTCGTTAAGAAACCTGCTGCGAATGTTGCCAGGCTTGCAAAAATTGAAAAGCTTAGGTTTTCAGAGGGGAAAAATATGGAGGCTAATATAATAGAAAAAAAACCATAGAGAATATTTTGATAATATTCAAAAGCATTATATATTATCGTCGACAGAATTGTATGTTTTTTCTTCATACATTTTTTTGTATATTTTTTTAAAAAATTTAACTTACTTTATAATTCAAGATAAAATATGTAAATAATAATTCGTCATTTTTGATATATTAGAGAAAGCATATTATTCCAACATTTTTTTAGAAGCGGCTGGTATGGAATCCATAAGGTATCTTCCTAAGGCTTGTACCCGCATTGAATTTTTAAGAGCTAAAGGATAGACATGGTATAAGTCAATAACAGGACCCTTTACCTCTGGCAATATATTCACAAGATTCAACTTTTCTATACCAGGAAATTCTTTAGATAAAGCTACAATCCCCATCCCTAATTCCGCAAGCCGACTTGCTCCTTTTGAAGAATTAATACTTATATAGGGCTTTCTCATTTGGTTTTGTTTTGCACCTATTCGCAACGGCCAGTCAATATCACTGTAGGGCCTTATTGTAGACTCCCCAAAAGTGATAATTCGATGGTGATCAAGCTCATTGGCTGTACGAGGAAAGCCATTCCTTTTGAGATATTCAGGACTGGCGTAAAGCTGTAGAAAACAAGAAAAAAGATAGTCTTGGATAAGGTCTTGCTGGCCTTCAATAAAAGGACGAATCGACACATCTGCTTCTCGAGCCTTAACATCTAACCTTTCATCATGCCCAATGATGTCAAGCTCAATATTTGGATAACGTTCAAGAAACCCTGGAACAATCTCAACAAACCATAAACTTGCAAGAGCAACAGTTGTAGCTACTTTCAAGCTGCCACAAGCTTCTAATGATTCTTCTTGAATGGCATTCTTCGCATCTTCGAGAGAGGCAGCCATTTCCTTAACTTTTTCAAATAAAATCTCCCCTTCTTTCGTTAAAATAAGTCCTCTTGGTATACGATTAAACAGCTGAACTTTAAGTAAATGCTCAAGCTGCTGAACACTTCTACTAAGCGCACTTTGCGAAATATTTAAATCATGGCCCGCACGATTAAAGCTTTTTGCTTTTGCGACATAATAAAATACTCTTAATTTATCCCAATCTAGTGTCATGGCAATTTTTGTTTTTAGCTTTCATTAATAAGTTGAACATTATCATACTAAAAGTGACTTTCACAATAAAACCGCCAAATAAACTTATCAAAGTTTTCTTTTGTTAACTAACTTCATTGCTTATAAACAATATTTGGATTAGTGGAGTTAATATTCCTTACAAGCATCAAGTAAAATTCTATGTTTCGAAATTTCTGCTTATTCAAAAATAATTTTACAGCCTCCGTTGCTGCATGAAGCACATACACATTTTATACTTAAGGATTAAAAGATACCCTAGAACTTTCTTAAACATAAGGCTCTCCTCTATAAAATTGAGCGATAACAAATGGCTTCTTAAGGGCCTGCGAGAGTTTATTTTTTAATTTTTATACGCTGAACTCTTACTTTTGTATGCTGACCACGCTTTATTGGATAAGAGGTATAATTATTTTCTATATCGTGTCAATAATAAATCTTATTTAAGAGAAAAACATATAAATAAAAATTTAACCAAATTTTCATCAATGTAATATATTTGTAAAATAAAGATACACAAACATTACCTTTGTAAAGGTTAACAAGACACACTTCTCTTGAATGGAGCCCAACGAGTAACGCTTAGTGAATTTATGAAAAAATCCCTAAATATTATTCCCCAAAAACGGGGTTTTAAACGCGGGGACAATTCTTCTGGGCGTTCAGGGCCATCTCCTAAGATTTATCCGTAATCGTCCGGTGAACTCTTAGCATTACCCACAAATAGCCCTCACATCCGTAATCATATGATTGAAGCGAGT
>JBEPVR010000085.1:0-5976 GCA_041690915.1 Alphaproteobacteria bacterium | reverse complement strand
AGACGACACGATCGGAAAGCCCCTTTCTCTCCCCGATGGCACTCCCATTGGCTATAATATTCAACTCCCCCAGTCTCCCGATATTAAGGGAATGCTCATCGAAGTCTATGGAGGATTTACAGAATCTGAGCGTAAAGAAAAAGCCTTTAGACCATCCTCTTCTGACTTTACTCAGGTTCTCTTACAAAATGGTATCGCCCATATTTCCTTAAATTTACCCGATCTTCGTGAATTGACGGTATATCAAGGTGAGATGCCTTCCGATGTTCATGACCATATTCATGCGGCTATCCATAGATTTTATGAAGTCATTACCCAAGAACCAGAGACACTTGACCCCAGTCTCAGTGTTTTAAACAAACAACTTCCGATCGCCCTTTATGGAGGCAGCTTTGGTGGACGCACAGCCGTGCGGCATGGAGAACTTTATCCCCATACTTTTACGCACTACATCAGCCATGATGGGAGTTTATCATATAGAATGGCAGGCTTATCAGATACGGAGCTTCCTGACAGAAACAGACCAAAAAATCCCGCCTTAGAAGAAAAAGATTTTGTACCTGCCTATCTGTCTGCCATGCTTGGGAGGAGGGCTTTACAAGACCCTGTCCTTCTTCTTCATAATCTAGATGACAATAACGTCAATATCAAAGTCTCTCTTGATTTCTTCGAGAAAGCAAAAGAAGAAGGAAAAGATGTGAGTCTTTTTATAACCGAAGAAGGCAATCCTACCCCCAAAGAAAAAGAAAAAAAAGGCCTTCATACCAAAGGACACTTTTTACCAACGACAAATGAATCTTTTATTCCCTATATGAATGCAATTGTAAATTTTATAACAAAAGGCCCGTCTGCTGTGCCTGAAATAAGTGATTGGCGTTCCTATAAATATACCTTGTATGCTAATAAGCATTATAGAAGCGCGACATTTGAAGAGCGGTGTATTGCAGAAATGTTTAGGCTTTATAAAACGGCGATTCCCTTTCGTTCTTACCAAGAACATGCTGCGCAAATTATCGAGAAAGATCAGGAGGAAACCATTTGGAGCGAATATTATCAACCTATTTTTAGGTCCCTGTACCATCTAGATTATTTAATGAATCATCCCGGTGAATCTCAAAAAGAATTGATGCGTATCAAAGACAAAGGGTTGCTCACGCCAGAGGTATTAGAAAAAGCCGCAGGACATTATTTTTATGAAGCTCAGCGGTTTATTGAAGAATATTATAAGATTCAGATTCCAGAGGGATTAAATGAAACAAAGATTTTACAAGGCGTCATCCCGCAATTTAAGACATGGGTCGGTAAAGCTTTTGAAGGAAAACACGTCTATACAAAATATATCCTTCATAGCTTATACCTCGCTAACCCTGAGCTGGTAAATTTTGACGAGCTTTATGACAAGGGCGCACAGGTCTTAATTTCCCAACAAGCCTTAGGGGTTCGCAAGCAGCTCATCGAGAGCATTCACGAAAACAAACGTTTAACCCGAGAAGCCATACGTGCCTCCGTGATGGCAGCGGCCGCAAAGAAACTGCAAACACAAGCCGAAGAAGCGCTGTTAACCTTTGATTCTCTTATGGTAACGGGAGGTGTTGCCGCACAAGACGTTGCTGATACCTATTCTTCTCTCCTCAAAATTGCAAGTCATCAAAAGGCAAAAAATCTGCATTCTATAAAAGAAAAATATGAATCGCTCATTGGTGTTTTAAAGGGGAGCCATGAGGATGAAAAAACACTCAGAAATTGGCAGTTGGCAAAACTATCTCATGCACTTCTGTTGGAAGAGAATCTCAAAAACATAGAGGAGAGCTTTAAGGAAGTTTATCAATCCTATGGCGCTGAAGATCCAAAAGGCAGCGCACAAGCTCTGTCTTCTGACTTAGACATATTGCTTAAAGACATGCCTCCTCAGTCAGAAAAAACCAAGGTAGGTCAAGCCATGCGCCGCCGAATAGTGGGTGAAGAATTCGAAGTGGCATGGAAAAAGTAGAGCTTATCAGAAGAGTTAGACTACAAGTGTATTATTGATTTAAACCTTTTCTACCCCTCTATAAAGAGGCCTCTTAGGAAAGCAGCTTAATTTTACCGAAAAGGAGGTTCATCAAAGTTGCGCAGTTTTCGAGAGTGGATGATAACATCCCCTTTATTAAGTTCTTTTTCAAGAATACGAATTGTTTCAATACCAATACGAAGATGCTGAGAGACACTTTGTTGATAAAAATTATAAGCCATTCCCCGGAGTTTGAGCTCACCATGGATGGGTTTATCCGAAACACACAGAAGAGTTCCATACGGTACGCGCATGCGAAATCCATTAGCAGCTATGGTAGCCGATTCCATATCAAGAGCAATTGCTCGACTCTGTCGAAAACGTTCCATCATTTTTTCTGAACGTAACTCCCAATTACGGTTATCTGTTGAGACAACCGTGCCTGTACGCATGCGATCTTTTAAATTCAGCCCTTCCTCTCCTGTTATATTTCCAACGGCTTGTTGAAGAGCGGTCTGAATTTCGGCAATAGGGGGAACAGGAACCCAAGACGGGAGATCGTCATTTAAAACTTGATCTTCTCTCACATAAGCATGAGCTAAGACATAATCGCCCAATCGCTGGCTCCTACGCAATCCCGCACAATGACCGAGCATGAGCCAGCAATGGGGACGTAAGACCGCCAAATGATCGGTGATTGTCTTAGCATTCGTTGGACCAACACCAATATTAATAAAAGTAATCCCCTGACCCCCTTTCTTCTTTAAGTGATAGGCAGGCATTTGAGGAAGGATTGGGCTTTTTGAGCCCTGTATTTTTTCATCTTTGAGATGAGGGTTGGGCGTAATATAATCTCCCGGTTCAACAAGAGATGTGTATTCATCGCTTTCTTCAAGGCATTTATGAGCATAGTCAACAAATTCGTTTACATAGCGTTGATAATTCGTCAAGAGAATGAAGTGTTGGAAATGCTTTGCGGAAGTTCCACAATAGTGATGAAGTCGTCCTAAGGAAAAGTCCACACGTTCACCTGTAAAAAGGGCGAGAGGAAGGGGCTGCCCTTTTTTTACCTTATAGGTTCCATTTACAATACTATCATCTACAACACTAAGATTCGGGAGAGCAAACATGATAGGGCTTTGCCAAAGCTTTTCAGGGTGAAAAGTAACACAATCCCATTCGTCCACAAAAGGGAGAGGGATAGGCCAATCACTTTCTCCTACAACAACAGGGGTTTTATGATGATTAATAAGAAGTTCAATTTGTTGGATGTAATACGAATGAAAGATATCAGGGCGCGTTAAGGTTGTCCCATAAGTGCCGCATTCAAGGGCTGCCCCAAAAGCAATCAGAGGACTCACATTTAGGTTTTGGCTTGTGATCTTGATTCCAAGATAAGGGTAGGTCGCACTCTCTACTTTTGGAAGGTTTTGAGGAAGTTTTTTTGATTGAGCAATATCAAGGAAGGTATTGCGAATAAGAGCCACGTTTTTGTTATAAATTTTTGTAATATGGGCGACAGCTTCACCGGGATCCCAAAATTCAGTAAGGTCTTTAACGTTTCCATGTCCTTCATAGAGAGGGGGAGTTTTTTTATTTGTCATTGTGATCCGTTAATCATTAAAGAGGCCGAGGAGCATACTTCATTGTACCGTCAGGAAGAGTAATACAGTCATTACGCTTTATTTGATAGGTTCTCATATAACGCTCAGTTTGCTTTGTAGCCTCTTCTTGGCTAACAATCAAGATTCCCAGGCTACTTTTATCTCCTGTGGGAGTATAGCATGTTCCTGTCCAACGAACTTTATTGTTTGGAGCAGGGGTTGTGTGAACAGATATACATTGGCAGAATTCGTTGGCTCTTAAAGTTCCTTCTATTATGAACCCGACAACAAGAAAAAAAATACATTTAAAGATTTTCATTATTTTATCCCTTTCCTTTTGTTTTGGTGGCGCCTTCTGTAACATGGGTTTCTATATAGTGGATAATTTTTGTGGCAACGTCGATTTCAGTTGCTTTTTCTATTCCTTCAAGACCGGGAGAAGAATTTATTTCCATGACGACCGGTCCATGGTGCGTGCGTAACATATCGACGCCGCAGACATTAAGTCCCATAAGAGCAGCACTTCTGACAGCGATAGAGCGTTCTTCCGGGGTAATTTTTTCTTTGGTTGCTGTTCCTCCTCGATGAAGATTTGAGCGAAAATCTCCTGGGGGTCCCTTGCGTTTCATAGAGGCCACAACTTTACCTCCCACAATGAGGCAGCGAATATCTGAAGCATCGGCTTCTTTGATGTATTCTTGAAGGAGGATATTTACATTTACTTTTCTAAAGGCTTCAATAACGCTGCGTGCCGAGGTGTGGGTTTCTCCTAAAACAACGCCTAAGCCTTGAGTTCCTTCTAAAAGTTTGATGACAATAGGCGCCCCTCCGACCATTTCAATCATATCATCTGTGTATTGGGTGGAATGAGCAAAAGCAGTGACAGGAAGGCCGATCCCTTTGCGAGCTAAAAGTTGCATCGAACGTAACTTATCTCGCGATCTTCCGATGGCGACAGACTCATTAAGGGACCAGACGCCTATGATCTCAAGTTGACGCAAGACAGCAAGGCCGTACAGGGTAATAGAGGCGCCAATACGGGGGATAACGGCGTCGTATCCATGGAGGGATTGTCCTTTGTATTTAATTTGAGGGTGATGGGCGGCAATATTCATATAAACTTGGAGGGTGTCAATGACATCAATTGTGTGACCGCGCGCAAGAGCCGCTTCAACCAGGCGTCGGTGAGAATAAAGATTTGGATTTCGTGCCATCATAAGAATTTTCATATTAATTAACCTGCCAGAAGAAATTTACTTTTTCGTTAACGTGTTTTTCGTCCTAAAAGAAAAGAGTGAGCTGGATCTACGAGAATACCCTTTTTAAAAGCATTACGACCCACGAGCATTCGAAAGCCCATTTCATCTCGATTTGCAAGAGAAAGCTCAATTAAAGAAGAAAACTCCCCCATTTGTAAAGTCGTATTAATGATAAAACGCTTTTGGCTATGCCCTGTTGAGCTCGTGATCCAGCGATAGTCCATAATCGGACATATACAGGTATGAGTGATAACGTCATTATCCTGGATGGGGTGGATATCAAACTGTACACACTCTCTTCCCATATAAGTAAATGTTGAAACGTCAAAGGCATGAAGAGAAGAAGTTCGAGCTCCTGTGTCAATCTTCACTTTAATCATTTCAACCCTCAGCTCAGGTAATTGAGCCCATTCTCTCCACCCTGAAATAAGTTTAGGAGGTTTATTTTTTTTCTTCATCGTTCTTGCGGGATCATTGGACCCAAAGGGCGTCCCCCAAAAATATGAACGTGATAGTGAGGAACTTCTTGCCCACCATGTAGACCATGATTAGAAAGAATCCGAAACCCATCCTTTTGAAGATTAAGAGAGCGAAGGATATGGTGAATAGCTTTTAGAAAGCCAACCATTTGTTCAGGAGTTGCTTTTTCAGAAAAATCAAAGAAAGAAACAAACTCTCCTTTGGGAATCACTAAAATATGAATGGGCGCTTTTGGAAAAATGTCGTGAAAAGCGAGGGCATATTGATCTTCATAAACAATATTTGCAGAAACTTCTTTTCGAAGAATACGCGCAAAAAGATTATCTTTATCATACTCCATTATTTTGCTCCTAATCTCCTACGATGACAAAAAATATATCATATGTTATTTTAATTATTAATTAACATACATTTGGAGAATGACCAATGGCCGGAATGGAAACAATGGTTTGGCGGGGGACGACTATTTTGGCTGTGCGCAAAGGAAAGGAGTTCGTGGTTGCGGGCGATGGTCAAGTTTCTATGGGGGACCTCATGCTTAAATCCAATGTTCATAAGATACGACGGCTTGGAAAAGGAGAGGTAATCGCTGGTTTTGCCGGCTCAACCGTAGATGCATTAGCCCTTTTTGAACGTCTTGAAG
>JBEPVR010000084.1:0-6366 GCA_041690915.1 Alphaproteobacteria bacterium | reverse complement strand
GATAATTATACCTTAACTATCATCATTTCCTGTCTTGACGATGGGGGTCACTTTATTCTTCAACGAATAGGAATCGGCAATGATTAAAAAGCTGAGGATTGCGGGAGCGGCTATGCCTACGCCTTGGAGAAAGCGTCCTATAAGCAGAAATGGATAGGATGGTGCCCATAAACAAAGAAGGGTGCCAATGATAAAAGTCATGAGACCAAGCCCTATGATGGGCTTACGCCCATAGCGGTCGGCCAACCCTCCAACAAAGAATAAGCTCAGGAAATAGCCTAAAAAATTGACAGACAACAAGGCTTCAACCCAAAATGGGGACAAGTTAAACTGACTTTGCAGCTCAGGAAAACTCGGGACAAAGAGATCGAACTCCATCCCTGTTAGTATATCCATAAGGATGATGGTTACTAAAACCATACCCTTGGAAAAGGCTTTCTTCACTATCTTCACGTGTCCGGTAAAATCTTAACTTATTCTACTTTTAAGGACCCACGTTGCAAAGCCCTTAAACGAATCCAGCGATGAGTCTCTCTTTGTAAGATTAAGGTTTTTCTTCTAGCAACCAAAATTCTTCTCTGCTTAAGGATTAAGAATCTTCTAGCAGCCCGTCTTCTCGTGATTAGGGTTTGTTTTTGTCTTGCTAAAAACCGCTGCCTTTGAAATTGGGGGTGTATTTTTCGCTTGAAAGCTTGAGGTCTCAATAGGCTTGTTTTTGAGGGTGTCAGTTGTTTAAATGCCTTTGGTGTTATCATAAAGCTTACTTTTTGAACATCAAACTCAGAAATGGAGGGCACACGAGAATAATTTGTAAATATTAAAAAGAAATCTTGTTTTGGACTTTCCATCGATATTGTTAGATTTTCTTTTATAAAACCAGGGGTGTTGTAACCTTTTGTGAGAAACCATTTGGTTTCATCTGCTTTCAAAAGGCCGATTCCAAACCCTCCTTTCTGCAGATTAACTTCAAGGCATAATGTGACTATAGATGGCCCTTTTATAGAAAGAGCACTGCTTGTAAGTTGATATTGTTGACTGCTCTTGTCAGTAGTCACTTCAAGGGCTCCCGAACTCTCTCGCTTAACGGTGTTAGATACACCAGAAACATTTCCAAGACAGAAATCCTTTCCTTCCACCATAAATTGAGAAAGGGGAGTAAGCTTTATGGAGGGAGAAACTTTTCGGAGGGGGCGTTTTTTGGTATCAATAATATCGGCTACGCTACGTTTTCTTATAGCAGAAGCTGGACTCATTATGAAGGTAAGCAAAATAAATACATTCGTTAATATTTTTGTTTTCATTTTTTCCCCAAAAAATATTTATTTTTTATTGTATATAGTATTGATTAATTTTTTCTTTTTATTAGGGAAATTTATTTGGAGAGACATTTTTTAAGAGGGGATAAAGGGTGTAAGGGGAAAAAGAAAGAATAACCCATAGAACAATACAATCATATGATTGTATTGTTGCTTACAGAATTACAGGTCTATGAGTTCCCCGCTCCCTCAGCGTTTTTGATTTTATTTTTACCATAGATAAAAAGCGGCTCGGCGCTGTTGAGGATGACTTCTTCATTGATCACGATTTCTTCCACATTTTCTATGGTAGGAAGTTCAAACATCGTATTCAGAAGGGTGGCTTCTAGAATGGATCGCAGCCCCCGAGCACCTGTTTTTCGATCAATTGCTTTTTTGGAAATGGCTTTAAGGGCGCCCTCCGTAAAAGTCAACTCAACCCCTTCCATATTGAAAAGACGTTTGTATTGCTTAATAAGAGCGTTTTTGGGTTCTGTTAAGATTTGGATGAGTGCATCTTCATCTAAATCATTAAGAGTGGCAATGACAGGCAGTCGCCCAATAAACTCTGGGATAAGACCAAATTTCAAAAGATCTTCTGTCTCAAGTTCTTGCAAGAGCTCACCCGTTCGACGGTCTTCAGGCCCTCTCACGTCAGCGCCAAAGCCAATGGCTGTACCGCGGCCTCGCGCGGAGATAAGTCTTTCAATGCCCGCAAAGGCTCCTCCACAAATAAAGAGAATGTTCGTTGTATCCACTTGCAAAAATTCTTGTTGGGGGTGTTTACGTCCTCCTTGAGGGGGCACCGAAGCAACGGTTCCTTCCATAATCTTAAGGAGAGCTTGTTGAACGCCTTCTCCTGATACATCACGGGTAATGGAGGGATTATCGGATTTGCGAGAAATTTTATCGACTTCATCAATGTAAACAATACCGCGTTGTGCTTTTTCGACATTATAATCTGCGGCTTGCAGAAGCTTGAGAATAATATTTTCCACATCCTCCCCTACATAGCCGGCTTCTGTCAAAGTTGTCGCATCCGCCATGGTAAAGGGAACATCAATAATGCGCGCAAGCGTTTGAGCAAGAAGGGTTTTTCCACATCCCGTAGGACCCACGAGAAGAATGTTAGATTTTGAAAGTTCTACATCGCTGGAATGAGTCCCATGTTCAAGGCGTTTATAATGGTTATGTACAGCGACCGAAAGGACCTTTTTAGCTTTATCTTGCCCGATGACATAATCATTCAAAACATCAAATATTTGCTTTGGAGGCGGAACACCGTCGGGAGAGCGGAGCAGAGGGCCCTTATTTTCTTCTTTAATAATATCCGTGCAGAGATCAACACACTCATCACAAATAAAAACAGAAGGGCCAGCAATAAGCTTTCGCACTTCGTGTTGGCTTTTTCCACAAAACGAACAATATAGGGGGCCTCTGGGGTCTTCACCTTTTGTTTTAGTCATGGCGCCCTCCTTTCTCTCGAGCAGCTAGAAAGTGGGTTTCAGGGCTTCTTTGTGAAACAGCCACTCCTGCAGAATAAATAATTTTTTTCCCTCTCTTTATAGAATCGCACGGAACTTCCAAGAAATGGTTAACAAAGAAAATAAAAATATGATTTTTTTGTTTTTTACGCACTTTTTTTCGTTTCAATGGGAGAAGGTCGATGTGTAACGACTTGATCAATAAGGCCGAACGTTTGCGCTGCTTCCGCGGTCATAAAGTTATCTCTATCGATTGATTTCTCAATGACATCAAGGGGTTGTCCCGTGCACTCTGCATAAATTTTATTTAAGCGTGTTCTAATTTCTAAAATTTCTCGTGCATGAATTTCAATGTCGGAGGCTTGGCCTTGGAATCCTCCCCAGGGTTGGTGAATCATGACACGTGCATTGGGTAAGCAGTAACGTTTTCCCTTGGTTCCTGCAGTCAAAAGAAAGGATCCCATGGAAGCTGCTTGCCCAAAACAGAGGGTTGTAACATCTGGACGGATATAATTCATGGTATCAAAAATGGCTAAACCCGAGGTTACGGAGCCTCCTGGTGAATTGATATAAAGATGAATATCTTTATTGGGGTTTTCTGACTCTAAAAAGAGAAGTTGAGCGCATACAAGGCTCGAGATAACATCATCAATAGCGCCATTGAGAAAGATAATTCTCTCTTTTAAAAGGCGAGAAAAAATATCAAAAGATCTTTCTCCACGAGCTGTTTGTTCTATGACGACAGGGACTAAGTTATTCATACGCGTATCCATTTATATTTCTCCTTTTAAGAATCATCTTTCTTCGAGAGATTCTTAGATTTTTTTGCTTCAGAAGAGATCTTTTTTTCAGCTTCTTCTTCTTCGCGAATAAGAAATTTTTCCAGCTCTTCAGGTGTAATTGATTTTTCGGTAACCTTTGTTTGACCTAAAATAAATTCAATGACTTTATTTTCAAAAATGGGCGCTCTTAATGTGGCGAGGGCAGATTCATTGTTTCGATAAAAATCAAAAACCTCGTTCTCTTGACCTGGAAACTCTCGGGCTCGAGCTGTAAGGGCACCCATAAGCTCTTGGTTGGTTACCGTAATATTATTACGTGTTCCGATTTCCGCAAGCAAAATTCCTAAACGTACGCGTCGCTCAGCAATCATTTTATATTCTTTGCGGAGCTCTTCTTCACTTTTGCCAGCAGCTTCTTCAAATGTTTTGGAACCAATTTTGTCTTTGACATTCGCATTTGCAGCTTGGGTTTGGTTAACACCAAGTTCACGACAGAGTTGATCCCAAATGCTGTCAAATTCAAGATCTGTCATGTTTTGGGGGACCTCAAAAGGAAATCTTTCGGCTAAAGCATCTAAAACATGACGTTTCGTATTTAAGAAAGTTTGAGCCGCGTAATCATTTGCAATACTTTTTTCAACCCACTCTTTCATAGCTTTAAGGGAGTCAAACCCTAGCTTGGCTGCAAGAGCAGTGTCAATTTCAATAGAGTCAGCTTCGTGAATATCGGTAATTGTTACATTAAAACGACTGGGCTTATTTGCATAATGAGTTTCTTGGTAATCCTTGGGAAAGGTTACTTTGACTTCCACATGAGCCCCCTTTTCCTGATTGATGAGTTGGTCTTCAAACCCAGGGATAAAAGACCCTGACCCAAGCTCAAGGGCATAGTCTTTGCCAGAGCCACCTTCAATAGGGTTGTCTTCGATAAAACCTTCAAAATCGATGATGACGATATCGCCCTTTTTAGTTTTACGGAGTTTTTGTAAAGGATGAGTTTTACGGCTTTGCTTGGCAAGTTTTTCAAGAACACTGGAAATAGCTTCGGGAGGAATAGTTACGACATATTTTTCAAAGGCAAGATTATCGAACTTAATATCCCCGATTATTGGTAGAATTTCCATATCGATGGTAAAAGTTAAATCTTTCCCTTCTTCTATGGAGTTGATATTAACTTTAGGTTTAAGAGCGGGCTTGAGGTTATTGTCTTTGAGAGTTTGTTGGATTCCTTTTTCAACACAACCTTCAATCACTTCCGACAAAGCTTCTGCTTTATAGCGTTGCTTCAAAAGCGGAAGAGGCACTTTTCCCGGACGAAACCCTGGTATTTTGGCTCGTTTTCCGATATCCTCCAGGCGAGCATTAAGTTTTGTCTCAATATCTTTGGCTGGAAAGAAAATGTCGTATTTACGTTTTAGTCCTTGAGAGAAAGTTTCTTTTATTTGCATAGTCTATATCTCACCTTCTTTACGAATAAAAATATTTAGAAAAACCTTAATGATCCTTTTCCTTTTTGTACAGCATATTGGTGCGGGCGAAGGGACTTGAACCCCCACGACTTTCGTCACCAGATCCTAAGTCTGGCGTGTCTACCAATTCCACCACGCCCGCGTGGCAAAGATTCATAGCACACCTCATCAAATTTGAAAACGTGGTTTGAATCCGAAAACAGTTTTTCAGTCCTATTATTCAATCAATTTATTAATTTAATGTTAATCTTTTTTTGGTAAAAAAAAGAATATGCTCATTAAATTCATTGAGATAAAAAATATAAGGAGAACCTATGACAAAAGAAAAACAACCCTACTCTTCTTGGAGTGAAAGTATGAATGCATTTAAAGATGCAAAGCTTCCTTGGGGGGGTAACGAATTCTTTATGGCAGCCTATCGCAGAAATATGGAATTCATGAATACAACGCAACAGATTACGGTTGAGACAATAAGGGCCGTGGCAGAGCTTCAAGGAGAATACATGAAGTCTGTTTTTAATCATTTGAGTGAACAAACCAAAGAATGTCTTTCCGAGACATCACCCGAAGAAAAGGCTGTCCGACATACAGATGTCGCCAATAAAACAATTGATCAAGCCATTGAACATGCCCGTGATATCAACGCCATTATTGCTAAATCTAATGATAAAATCATTGAAAATATTCAAAAAACAGCAAAGAAAAATGTAGAGGATTCAGCATCTCTCACCAAAAAGGCTAAAGGAAAATAGAAATGGGGGGCTCCGGCCCCCTTTTTGTTAAGACCTTAACATGGGCTAAGATCGTTATAACAACTTACACCCCTTAAGGGGTGTAATGATAGCTCAGTCGTAAGAACTCAAAAGAAGGATCCATATGATAGGGTATAAAGTTGGGGCCACACGCATAAGCTATGCCTACAAAGGTAGCAGTAATCATGAGAAAAGGCAGCGTTTGGCTTGCGACCTGTATAGCCGTTAAAAGTTGTTTTCTTGACATTTTATCCTCCTGTTTAATGTCTTATGGTTTTATTTGAAGAGTGCAGTTTGAGGTAAAATAGTTACTAAATTATTAACCACTCTGTGGATAAATCAAATATTTTATCATTTAATTTCTTTGAAGTTTTCTACCTTCCTTATTTTGCCTCAAAAAAAGCTTATTCAGGAGGAGGTTAACTCTTAAAAAAAGTTGTGGATAACTTTGTGTAAAAGAAATATATTCTTGTGTATCGAGTGGTGCTTTTTTCTTTTTGCTTCCTTTTGTCCTCATTCCCTTACTATCTTAATAAAGAAGACCCCGGGGTCCCTTTTCAGAAGAAAGTAAGAGTGAGTGGGCC
>JBEPVR010000083.1:0-6372 GCA_041690915.1 Alphaproteobacteria bacterium | reverse complement strand
CTTCGGATGAGGAACAAAAAATTAAAGAATTTTTTTATCACCTCACTGCTTTTAAATTCGCAGGGTTTGTCCACCTTCTGACACTGACGTCTTCTTTTTGTCTTTCGGCTTTAGTTCTCCAGCATCGCCTTTCTCCTGAAGAAGCATGGAATTTAGCCCATCTGCATGAACAGAATCAACGACGATTTTGGGGAGGAGATCAAGAAGCCCTTTTGCAGGAGGAAAAACAGAAACAAGAATTTTTAGAAACGGTGAGGTTTTTAGATTTGGTTGTGTAAAGTTGAGGAGTTAATCCCTCCCCTTGCTAAAAACGTTAGATTCTGTTAAAAATAAACTGGATACACGTACATTCTCATATTTTTTCATTCTTTTATGTGCAGGATTTAGCAATGCGCAGGCCGCAAGATACAGCTCCTTCTAAAACCCTTTTTGGGTTTGTTGTTTTTTTTCTAAAAAAACAATGGCTGATGTTTGCATTGATTCAATTATTATGGCTCGCCTGGGCCTTTGATCAAACTTTCTTTCCTTTTCTTTTTGGAAAAATCATTGATGGCTTTACAAATTATGGAGGAGATAGGGGTGTTGCTTGGGCGGTCTTAAAAGGCCCCATTCTGGCAGCGATGGGATTGTGGATTGGCATTGAAATAGCCTTCCGGGGGGGGGGGACTTTAATAGCTTTTGCTTTCCCAAAGCTGGATAAACAAATTCGCATGTACATATTCTCTCATCTGCAGGATCAATCTCACGCTTATTTTTCCACGCAGTTTGCTGGGAATGTGTCGACAAAAATTTCAGATATGGTTGATAATGTGAACCATGCGCTTCAGCTTATTATTACTTTATTTTTTCCCGTTTTTGTGGCTGTTCTTATCGCTTCAGTGATTTTTTATCAATTAAGTCCTTTTTTTGCGCTTGTGCTTGTGGGGTGGGCGCTGATTCATATCGGCATTGGAATTACATATTCTATTCGCTGCACGCACTATTCGTATGTTCATTCTGAAACAAGAAGTCAACTCAATGGCCGCATTGTAGATAGTCTTACAAACTATTTCGCTGTTAAAAATTTTGCTAACAAAAGATATGAACTTAATTTCGTGGGAGTCCTCCAAAAGCGCGAGCAACACCAAAATAAGCAACAGCTCATCTATATTGAAAAGGTGCGTTTTGTCCTAGGGGTTCTAACCTTTTTGGGTCCAGGGTTGGCGCTGAATGGCTATGCCTATTGGTGTTGGGTGCACCATTTAATTTCAGTCGGAGATATCGTTATCATTTTCAACACCTCCTGGAATATTATTATGATGCTGTGGTGGTCTAGTATTGAATTGCCTAATTTTTTTAAAGAAATCGGAATTTGTCAACAAGCCCTTACTCTTTTACAGGCCCCCATTACTCTTATGGACGTACCACAGGCTCCTGAATTAAAAGTCCCTCAGGGAAAGATTGAATTTCAAAAAGTGCATTTTCAATATGAAAATGCGGGTTCTCTTTTTAGTAACAAATCGGTTGTGATCCAGGCCGGTCAAAAAGTTGGGCTGGTGGGGTATTCTGGAAGTGGGAAAACCACTTTCGTTAATCTTATCTTGCGTCTTTATGATATTCAGTCTGGTCACATTCTCATCGATGGTCAGGATATTGCGACTGTAACCCAAGAAAGTCTCCGGAAATCAATCGCTCTTATTCCTCAAGACCCGACTCTTTTTCATCGGAGTCTTATGGAAAATATTCGCTACGGTCGGCCTGATGCATCTGATGAGGAAGTCATCCTGGCTGCTCAAAAAGCCCATGCGCATGATTTTATCATGAATCTTCCCCAAGGCTACCATACCCTTGTTGGCGAGCGAGGAATGAAACTTTCTGGCGGTCAACGCCAACGCATTGCGATTGCTCGTGCGATTTTAAAAAATGCCCCTATTCTTATTCTGGATGAGGCGACAAGCGCTCTGGACTCTGTTACGGAAGCTCAAATTCAAGAAAGCCTCGCCATCCTTATGGAAGGCAGAACAACCATTGTTATTGCACATCGCCTTTCAACCCTCTTGCATATGGATCGGCTTCTTGTTTTCGATCAAGGCCAAATCGTTGAAGAAGGAAATCATAAAGCCTTGATTGCCAAGAAAGGTCTTTATCAATCTCTGTGGAAGGCTCAAGTGGGAGGCTTCTTGCCAGAAACAGTTGAAGACGCGTGATCTACCCCCCTCATCCGTTTGTTCTTCCATAAAGAGGCAAGGATGGCGAGGGTAAGAGTACCCATGATAATTCCCAAAGAAAATCCTAATGGGATTATGAGGTGATGTGTAAGAATCAATTTAAAGCCGATAAACCCTAAAAGAATTGAAATCGCATGCTGAAGATAATAAAAGCGAGGGATGACATGGGCGAGGAGGAAATAAAGAGACCTTAATCCCAGGATGGCAAAGATATTAGACGTGAATATAATAAAAGGATCGAGGGTAATGGCAAAAATAGCGGGGATTGAATCTATGGCAAAAACAATATCACTGGCCTCAATTGTTAAGAGAACGAGAAAAGCAGGCGTTGCAAACCACTTTCCCTTACTATAGAGAAAAAACCGTCTCCCTTTGTAATTTTCAATTAAAGGGATCCATTTTTTTGCCCAAAGAACAAGAGCGTTGGTTTCTATTTTTGCAGGCTGGTTTCGTTCACGAAAAATTTTATAACTTGAGTAAATTAAGAGAGCTCCAAAAAGATATAAAATCCAGTCAAAGGCTTCAATTAGCTTAATCCCAATGAGAATCAAGAGAAGGCGGGAAATGATGGCTCCCAAAATACCCCAAAACAAAATTCTATGTTGGTGACGGGGGGCAATTTCAAAAAACTTAAAGACAATGACAAAGATAAACATATTATCAAGACTGAGGAGCTTTTCGAGAAGATAGCCTGTGAAAAATGCTAATGCTAATGTTTCTCCTTTCACATACCATATAGCACCATTGAAAAAGAGAGAGACTGTAATCCATCCAAGCGTCGCCCTTAAGGCTTCTCCCATGGAGATCGCATGAGGTGTTCGGTTAAAAACGCCTAAGTCGAGAATAAGAAAAATGAAGATAAGAAAAAAGAACCCTATCCAGGGAAGAAAAACTTCCATTCAACGCCTCCTCTTTGTTAAGAGTTTACATGAATTTATAAAAAATATCCTTGTAAATTTAAATGAAAGTGGATTTTATGAAGGGAAGAAACCTAGGAGTTTTGAGAATGATGCAGTCTTCTAAGTCCTCTCTTCCTTCATACGTGGTCATTGATGATTCTTTTTGTGAAAATAAGGACGTTTTGCGAACGCCTACGGAAAACATTTCTTTTCCCTTAGATGAAGAGGCTCGTAAGGTGATTGACCAGCTTGAAGCTAAGTTTGACCAAGAGGATAATTGTGCAGGCCTTGGAGCGCCTCAAATTGGACATAAAAAACGAATTCTCATTTTGGCTTTAGAGGAAGATGAAGATCTTAAAAAGCATCGTCCTGACTTTTCTGATACTTTGCCAAAATCAATCTGGATTAATCCTTCCTTTACACCCTTATCTCAAGAAAAAACAACAGATTGGGAGACCTGCTTTTCCGTTAAGAAGTGGGTAGGGCGCGTTTCGCGGTTTACAGAAGTTGCTTATGAAGCGTGGACCCCAGAAGGGAAAAAAATCCAAGGCCAAGCCAGAGGTTTTTTAGCGCGACTGATTCAACATGAAATTGATCATTTAAATGGTCTTCTCTTTATCGATCATATCCCTGAAAAGGAGTGGGTCCGTCGGGACGAGCTAGAGAATAAAAGATGAGGATTGAATTTTTCCAATTATTAAAACTGGACCACCTCATGAAGATTTGTGAGGGTATCGCTCTTAACTTTTACTGTTTAAAAATCCCCATCAAGTTCTCAGCAAAATCTTTGGCTGAGAACGTATGAAGATCTTCAATCGCCTCACCCACGCCGATAGCGTGCACAGGAAGTCCAAATTGTTGAGTAATGGCCACAAGAACGCCACCTTTAGCTGTACCATCGAGTTTTGTTACGATAAGCCCTGATATAGGGACCGCTTCTTGAAAGACTTTTACTTGAGTAAGGGCGTTTTGGCCGGTGGTCGCATCGAGGACGAGAAGAGTTGCGTGAGGTGCCGTGGGATCAACCTTTTGAATCACACGATGAATTTTTTTTAGCTCTTCCATGAGGACAGATTTATTATGAAGCCGGCCTGCCGTATCGATCATGACGATATCATCTCCCCGCTCTTTTGCTCTTTGAAGAGAATCATATATGAGGCCGGCCGCATCTTTATCGGGCGCGGTTTCAAGGGGGACACTTGCTCGTTTAGCCCATACCTCAAGCTGTTCTGTTGCTGCTGCGCGAAAGGTGTCCCCTGCAACAAGGGAGAGCTGGTAGCCTTGGTCCTTCCATTGTTTTGCAAGTTTTCCAATGGTGGTTGTTTTTCCCGATCCATTGACGCCTAAAACCAAAACAACAAAAGGTGTTGAAGAGCCTTTAGGAGTTAAAGGCAAAGCGTAAGGAGTCAGCAAGGGTTGGATTTCCTCAGCAAAAGCTGCTCGAATTTCTTCCGGCGTAATGTTTTGATTATATTTTTTTTTCTTAAGTTTTTGAACAAGATCGCTAGCCGTGCTGACGCCTAAGTCACTGGTGATGAGAAGCTCTTCAAGTTCTTCAAGCGTTTCATCATCCAATTTCCGATGGGTAACAAGGGTTGTAATTCCATCTGAAAGGCGGGAAGAGGATTTCTTTAGACCATCTTTAAGGCGCGAAAACCAGTTGGTCATATGGTCACCGTTGCTTCGAGGGAAGAAGCCTTAGCGCCTAAAACCTGGGCTTTAAGAAGCTGTCCAGGAGAATGAGGTACGGAAAAATTGACTTTAAGAAAGTGTTCACTATGTCCTTGGGTTTCACTTTCGAGAAGAACATTGATTTCCGCTCCTACAAAACGATCCAGGGTTTTTTTAAGAGTCTTTTGACCGGCCTCTCGAAGAAGAGCTGCTCTTTCTTTAATAACGTCTTTCTTGACTTGGGGCATCCGTGCCGCAGGAGTTCCTTGGCGAGGAGAGTAGGGGAAGACATGAAGCAAACTTAGATCGCATTCGTCAATAATCCGCAACGTATTTCCAAACATCTCATTCGTTTCCGTGGGAAATCCTGCGATAATATCTGCCCCAAATGTAACATCCGGGCGCAGAGATCGCAATTTTTGACAAAGGTTAATAGCATCGTGTCGCAAATGACGCCTTTTCATGCGCTTAAGAATCATGTCATCTCCCGCTTGAAGGCTTAAGTGAAAATGAGGCATAAGCCGGGGCTCATGTTCAAACGTCTGAAAAAGGTCAGCATCAATTTCGACGGGATCCACAGAAGACAATCGAAGCCGAGGGAGCTCTGGCACTTGCATGAGAAGTCTCTTCACGATTTGACCAAGGGTAGGCTTTCCCGGAAGGTCTTCGCCATAAGACGTGATATCAACTCCTGTCAAAACAATTTCCTGGAACCCTTTCTCTAAAAGAAGACGTACTTGATCTACAATTACACCTAATGGCACACTGCGACTGTTCCCGCGGCCGTAAGGAATGATGCAAAAAGTGCAACGATGATCGCAGCCATTTTGCACTTGTATAAAGGCTCTCACACGGCCATCAAAACCTGCAATTAAATGTTCGGCTGTTTCGCGCACGGACATGATGTCATTAACAACCACATCAGCATGTTCAACTTCTGAACTAAAATACTTAGCTTCAAGCTTTTCTATATTTCCAAGAACTTGATCCACTTCTGGCATTTGAGCAAAGGAGTCCGGGTTGATTTGGGCCGCACAGCCCGTGACAATTATTTTTGCATGAGGATTTTCTCTGCGGTATTTACGAATAGCTTGGCGAGCTTGACGTTCAGCTTCTGCGGTGACAGCGCACGTATTAAAAACAATAGCATTTTGCAGTCCTGCTTTTTGAGCATTTTCACGAATCACCTCTGATTCATAGGCGTTGAGGCGACATCCAAAGGTAACAACATTTGTGGTCATGGAAGATCAATGATTCCTTCAAAACAATAATGAGCAGGGCCAGTTAAGAGCAGAGGGGCGCCTGTATTCCAGTCAACTTCTAAAAGCCCCCCTTCCATTTCAATAAAAACAGGAGCTTTTTTAATGAGGTTTAACTTTAAACTAAGTATTCCTACGGCACAAGCGCCTGATCCACAAGCTGGTGTGATCCCCGCGCCCCGTTCCCAGACGTGAACTTTGACTGTTGTGGGAGAAATAACGTGGGCGAGCTCTACATTAATGCCTTCTCGTGGTTGCAGAGAAAGGGCGAGAGTTTCGAAGTCTATGGCGCTTGGGTCTTCGGAAAAAATCACGAGGTGGGGATTCCCTATATCC
>JBEPVR010000082.1:0-6479 GCA_041690915.1 Alphaproteobacteria bacterium | reverse complement strand
ACGTTAACTGTGCAGAGGAAACGGGATCATGACCCACCATTCCCACAATGATTTCTCCATCGGCAATGGCTTGCACTTCAAGAGGATGTAAATTACAAAAATCACCAATTTGCTCAAAGGTTAATGTTGTATTATCAATAAGCCAAATCGCAGTGGCCTTGGGCATTAAGGGTGCAGTCATATAGCTCCCACCTTTCTTTAAAATTTCATACAATTAAACGCATTCAACCATAGGTTGGCCATCTCTCAAACTAAAATTTTTAAAATTCATCGTCTCCAAAGCAAATCCCCAGCCCTCGTGCGGTGTTAACAAGGGTACCATTGGTATCAACAGCTTGATATCCTTCAATAGCTTGCAGAATTGGCACATCCACGACTTTACGACTTTTCCAAGCGACCATGCGATCAAATTTTCCTTGAGCGATAAGATCTACGGCATGAACGCCAAAAACAGAAGCTAAAACACGATCTTGGAAAATGGGCTGGCCTCCCCGTTGAACATGGCCAAGAACTGTAAAACGAGTTTCAGCCCCGGTCAGTTCTGTCACACGATTCGCAAGGTAATGAGAAATCCCCCCATAGCGACTTTTTCCTTCAAGATCCATAATCTTAGCTTTCTCGCCCGATTCCATTCCGACAGCCTCTGAAACGACGATAAGAGCAAAATTACGCCCGCCTTCTTGTAAGGATTTTATTTTTTGTGCAACCTTTTCTATTTGATAAGGAATTTCAGGAATTAAAATGACATCCGCACCTCCTGCAATTCCAGCAGAGAGCGCGATATGCCCCGCATCTCGCCCCATCACTTCTAAAATCATGACACGATCATGACTTGCCGCCGTAGGCTGAAGACGATCAAGGGCTTCCGTTGCCACATCCACTGCTGTCATAAAACCAACGGAGTGTTCTGTGTGGCTAAGATCATCATCAATCGTTTTGGGAATTGTCACCAGATTCAGTCCTCCTTGCTGCGCAAGGCGCCTGAGAATCATTTGACTTCCATCTCCGCCAATGCCAATGAGGGCATCGAGCTTTAAAAGTTTGTACCCCTCGATAATGTCTTCTGAGATGTCTTCAACAGTGCCGTCTGCAAATGGATAGGCAAAAGGATCTCCTTTATTGGTGGTGCCAAGAACCGTTCCCCCTTGTCGTAAGAGGTTTCCCGTACAAAAGGAAAGGTCCAGTTTAAGAGCATCTACGGGGCGCCGCATAAGACCATGTGTCCCCTGTCGGATGCCATAGACCTCCCATCCATATTTTTGAATGGCGTATAAGGTAATTGCACGAATAACAGCATTAAGGCCTGCACAATCTCCTCCACTTGTTAAAATGCCAACCCTTTTCATTTGATTAACCTCATTTAATTTATTTTAATAACGACCTTATCAACTTTGTTGCGGATTTTACTAAAAAACTTTGGTATGCTTAAACATTAATAAAAAATTAAGTGGTACGATGACGACAGAACTTCTAAAGCATAAGCTAAATAGGCTAACAGAAGAACATCGTACTTTGGATGTTGAAATTGCATGTTTGATGGCAAATCCTCTTTACGATCAGTTAGCGGTGCAACGATTGAAGAAACGAAAACTACAACTTAAAGATGAGGTTATCAAGATTAAAACAAAGCTGATTCCTGATATCATTGCGTAATTTCAATTTCCCACTCTCCACCAATTCTCATATTAAAGATTCACAATACCTAGATAAATTAATGATATGGCCAAATCTTTTTTAAAATTATTTTTTACGGTTTGACAGCAACTGAAAGATAAATAAAAATCAAAGGTAAATAAGTTCATGGGAGAATCAATAATGAAGTCTACTATTTCTCGATATAAATTTACATTTTGTTTGTTTGTTTGCCTTACAATTAGTTTAATTAGTATTTTTCCCTGCTGTTATGCTTCTAGCAAAGACTCGCACATAAATCTCAAGGATGATCCTAAAGGAACACGTCCCCAAAGTAGCAGCAGTACATCTCCTGTAGTCTCGCGAAAAGAAGAAAGTAAACTCTTAAAAGGAAGCAGCTTCAATACCCGACATAAAAAAAGTATGGATCTTGAAACCTCGGAAAACCTTGTTATTAAGTTAAGCGAAGACGGTTTTACATCATATCTCAAGAGAGCTAAAGCCGATGCTGAATATGAAATTGTTGAAATTTGTAAAGATGAAACTAAATTTCAGAACCTTTTAGCGTCTCCTGGTTGGATAGTAAAACTTGCCTGTCACCCCGCAAGCGCTTTAAAAGGGTTAAAATTTAAAGGTGCAGATTTTGAGCGCCTCAACAAAGAGGAATCGCGATATCCTTCTCTTTTGATTTCTACTATTCTTCTTCAGCCAGAGTCTGAGTATTTTGAAAAACTCTTTTCCCTTCTTCGCATCCCTGTTGAAAGTATTAATAAATCATTTCCCGCAAATGAAGAAAAAAAAGTCGAAGAATCTATTTGGAAATTTATCAAAAAGCATAAAACAAAAACCGAAATAAAAAAGCCAGAGATAAGCTTATCTTATTGGAAGGCCTTGTCAGTCTTGATAGAACGTAAGTATCCAAAAGCACTAAAGCGCCAAAGTAAAAACAAAAAAGAAATTTTTCAAAAAATTGAGGAGTTTTTAAAGGACCCGTCTACCCTTCCTCCAGGGTTCTCTTTACTTTTTAACATCCTTATTGATGAAGAAAATAAGTTATACGCATTATGTGCTTCCAAAGGAAAAAGCATTCTTTATACACACCCAGAAAAGGCACTCGAATTGCTTAAATTAGCGGTTACGTCTAAATACTCCGAAAGAGCTCTGAATGATTTGGGACACTATTATCAAGACATAGGCTACTATGAAACAGCCACAAATTATTTTTCAAAAGGGGCGGATTCACTTAATCTTCTAAATTTAGGAAGTATTCACGAAGCTCGTGGACAGATGGTAAAAGCACAAGAACTATATGAAACGGCGGGGGATCATTACCTTGCCAAGGTTAAACTACTAACCCTATATAAGTCACAAGAAAATAAAGAAAAGGCTTCAGAAATCAGAAAGAAACTTGTTGAACAACTTAACCAGCTACAGAAAGATAAGCATCAGCTAAAACAAGAGGAAGCTATCAATGCTGCGGTTATTTCTCTTCTCTTGGGGAACACCTCAGTTACAGAAGAGTTTATTAACTTACAAATTGGTACGCATCATTTGTCTTCTCCCACGCTTTGCTTAATGTCGGCCTATGTAAAACATACATTAGAGAAAGAAAATAGAGAGAGAAAAAATACAGAGAAAGACTTGGAGTTTAGTCAAAGCCCAACTGATCACCTGGGCGTTGTGAAACAATGGATAAAAAAGTTAATCGAATCTCGTCATCAACAAGTTAATCAGAAAGAAGAGGTGCCTTCAAAAACTCAAGAAAAAGAATCTCTTCCTAATGAGCCAATTTCATCTCCAAATCATATAGAAAACGCATTCCCAAATGTAACACCTTTATTATTAACCCTCATTGGCCCTTTTAAGTATGACGACTTGCATAAGACGTCCATCGAAAAGATTTTAGAAGATTTTGAAAAAAAACATGAAGAGAATCTTTTAGTTTGGAAAGAGTAAGGGAAACCTCATGTTTCATGTTCCAAGCACGAGGAGGTGAAACAGTGAAACAAAACATGGAACACGAACGATTTTGTGAGAAACAAAAATTTTCATGTTCAATGTTCAACAACCTAGGGAATTGAACAATTGAACAAAGTCACTAAACCCTTAATTTACAAGGTGTTAGAGTGATTTTTCGTTGAACAAGGGTTGAACATGATCTGTTTTGTGTGAAACAACAAGTATCATTCTGTCGAACCATTTTTGTTTTTACGCACCCTCTTGAATCTCTTCTCATTCTAACGTAAAAAAGATGCACTCATCGGGGTGCCCTTATCGGAAGGGCTGAGATTACACCCGTGAACCTGATCCGGATTATACCGGCGGAGGAAATTGAGATGCTTAAATATTTTTTTGTCTTCTTGCTATTCAGCAACGTGCCCCCCCTTCATGGAAAAGAAACGCTTACGGTTTATACCCACACGGCTTTTATGTCTTCCTCCTATGGGCCAGGGCTTCCGCTTAAGGAAATTTTTGAAAAGACCTGTCAATGTGAAATAAAGTATGTTGTTCTTGATACAGTTCCTCTTATGATGAATCGCTTATCTTTGGAAGGGAAAAAAACAAAGGCAGACGTGCTAGTTGGGCTTGAAGACTTATTATTGGATATGCCCAATATTGAAAACTTAGCACTGGGCCATTCACTTATTGAAAAGATTGTTCCTTTTGCCTCCCAATGTCTGGCCTTTATCTACGATTCTCAGAAAATTCCTAACCCTCCAAAAACATTAGATGAGCTCATCGATTCCTCCCATTCGATCCTTCTTCAAGATCCTCGAACCAGCATTACTGGCTTGGGATTTCTTGTATGGATGAAGAAAGCCTACGGAGATCAAGTCAGTCAGAAATGGAAAACTTTAGCCTCTCATGTTTTGACCTTTACGAAAGGATGGACAGAGTCGCATGCCCTTTTTAAAAGGGGAGAAGCCCCTATTCTCTGCAGCTATACGACTGATGCTCTTTATAATGAGCTTGCAAAAGGAAAACCCCATTTTAAAGCTCTCTACTTTCCGGAGGGGCATCTCTGTTGCCATATCTATGCGGGGAAATTGAAAACAACGCAGCACGCCAAGCTCGCTGATCAATTCCTTGCCTTTCTTCTTACGACAGAAGCCCAATACCTCATTGCAACCCATGGGTGGATTTATCCAATAGGAGATATGCCTGATTCTTGGGTCAAAGCGAAAAACTATATCCCTCCACCTGTTTGGATTTCTTTTACCCCTAAGGAAGTTGCCGACTTCAAAAAGATCTGGATTCAGGAATGGATTGAAGGCTTGATACAATGAATTACGAATTTTACGTATTTTGGTTTACAGTCAAACAAGCTGCCTTTTCCACGTTTCTGATCGTCCCTATAGGCGTTTTAATAGCACGGGCTATTGTGTGGAATCATTCCTGGGGACCTGCGCGATTTTGTTTAAAACTTTTGAGTATTCCTCTCATTACCCCAGCCCTTGTGGGAATTTTAGGGTTTATTACTCTTTTTGGGGGATTATTTAATGTGTACGGTCTTTCTGGCATTATTACAGCCCATGTTGTTTTTGGGAGTCCCTTTGTGGCTCTTTTTATGATTAATGCATGGCGCTTCATTCCAGAGGAACACTATCGCTTAGCAAGCCAACTTCATCTTTCCCCAGCGCGTGTCTTTTATTTCATAGAGGCTCCCCAACTTCGCAAGCCTCTCTTAGAAACAACCTGGGTTTGCTTTTGTCTTTATCTCAATAGTTTTACAACCATTATGGTGTTAGGGGGTGGCCCTCAAAAAACGACCTTAAGTGTGGCTCTTTATCAATCCTTTTTCTCTTTTTATGACCCTGAACAAGGGTGTAATTTTGTAAGCTTACAGCTTCTTCTCACCTTAAGCCTTGCCGCATTTACGTTTGCTTTTAAGATTCTTCCCTCAGGAACATCTTTAAAAGCGCCGTCCTTTCCTAATCTTACGGCCCCCGGTCAAAAACCTATCGTATGGATTGCCTTAATGATGATTCTCCTCCCCTTAATAGCCATAATCGCTCCTTCTTTAACAGAGCTTCCTCAAGCCCTTCTTAACCCTCTTTTGTGGCGATCCTTTCTCAGGAGTTTGATCTTAAGTCTTTTTGTGGGCCCTTTAAGTCTCATTCTCACGATTCTTTTCGTAAGGAATGAAACCCTTTTTGCGAAACCTCTTGCTTCTCTTTATCTTCTTTTACCGCCAGCCTTCCTTGGAGCTATTTTGTTTATTATTTCCCTGCAATTCCCCCAACTTTCTTCAGAGGTCTTTCTTATACTGATCCAGCTTTTAATTATTCTGCCTTTTTCTTTCCGTTTTTTAAAAGGACCTTACACCTCTATACAAACAAACTATAAGCCTACAGCTATAAGCCTTGGATTATCAGCTTTTCAAAGGCTTCACCTGATTGAATGGCCCCTCTTGAAAAAACCCCTTGCCACAGTTTTGAGTCTAGGATGTGCCATGTCGCTTGGAGATTTCCAGTCCCTCGCTTTTTTTGCAAGTCCTGAAGTTCCCGGGCTTTCAGGTCTTCTCTATCAACAAATGGGTCGCCATTTTGAAGAGAGTATGGGTACAGCTTTCGTATTACTTATTTGTTGTTATTTCCTTTATCAACTCCCTCACTGGATATTAAAAACCCATGACCAGTCTTACGCTGCATAATCTTATCTTTCAACGTCAAGGCTTTTCCTTAGACTTGTCAGCTGTTCTTCCAAAGGGGTCAAAAACCCTTTTAGTAGGCGCCAGCGGGGCGGGCAAAAGCACCCTTTTATCCTTAATCGCGGGGTTCTTGACTCCCCAAAAGGGAACGATTTTATGGGAAGGAAAGGACATAACAGCGCTTCCCCCTCAAAAG
>JBEPVR010000081.1:0-6504 GCA_041690915.1 Alphaproteobacteria bacterium | reverse complement strand
CTGGGCCTGACGTTCTTCTTCCTCACGTTGCCGTTGGAGCTGAGCCTGTTCTTCTCCTAAGCGCCGCCGTTCAGTTGCGAGTCTCAATTCTTCTGCCTGACGTTCTCTTTCTTGACGACGTTCATTTTCTACACCTAGCCTTTCAGTTTCTTGCTGTTGAACTTGACGCTGTAATGCTTCTTCACGCTGCCGTTGCTGGGCCTGACGTTCTTCTTCCTCACGTTGCCGTTGGAGCTGAGCCTGTTCTTCTGCTAAACGCCGCCCTTCAGTTTCTTGTCTCAATCGCTCGGCCTGACGTTCCTCTTTCTGACGATATTCATTCTCTAAATGTAGTCTTCCAGCTGCTAGACGCTTATCTTCTTCATGTTGCCGTTGGAGCTGGGCTAAGAGTGTTTTTTCTGTCCGCTGGAGAGCCAAGCATAAATTCTTCAGGTGAAGATGCTCATTTTCTAAACGTCGTTGGTCAGGCCTTATAAAATTTCTATTCCTTGTATTTACGCCCCTCCTAACTCTTTGGGGATGCGGCTTCCTTTTGAAGGCTATTCTTTTTCTATGTCTCGTGATTCTTGCATTAGGGGGAGCAAGTCTTTTATTGCTATTTCTTAACCTTCTCCCTCTTTGGAGGGCGGTTCTTCTGGCTTCTTGAGAAAGACAGGAAGGGCTTTTTTTTCGTAGGGCACTTCTTTTTGCACGAGGTCGCCTCATAGCTTTATGAGGGGTATCACTTTCCGTGATGACTATTGGGGCAGCAGCATAAAGGAGTGGAACATCGCTTAATATACTTGCCAGATAAAAAAAGAATGTACACTTCTTTAGCATTTTATTTCTTATTCCTCTTTATTGCCTTTTTTATTTTTTATAATAAATTGTAGTTTTCTACAATTATTCAAAAAGGAGTCTATTTAATATAAAATTAGATTCCAAATTATGCTGATCTATAAAAATTTATTCATATTTTATGAATATAGTATTTATAAATTAAATTCAAGAACTTTTAATGCACTGGAGGAGTCCCTTGAAAGTGAATTTAAACAAAGTTGTAACTGCAATCCAGGCAGTGATTTTTTAAAATTTCTCACAACATTTTCCCCATATCGGTGTCGCGTGGGTCGCTTTCATATTTATCTGGATCATTGAAAGGCATTTCACTATAGCTGTATTTACAATAGAATTGACAAGCCTTAGGAGAAGATTGAGTCTGTAATACCTTGTATCCTTGTTGTTTAAGCCAATGTTCACACAGTGTGAGGAACTGACCTCCCAGGCCCTGATTTCTCGAACGTTTATCAATCACAATAATCCGTAGGGCCGCTCTGTGGTCTAGCCAAAGCTGAATATGAGCGTAACCAATAATCTCAGTTCCTCGGTAGAGAATCAAATGAACGTGGTCTTTATGATCGAATGTCCACGTATAGGGATCAGAGACTGGCACTTTATCGAAAAAGTATTTTTGTCTGAAATTGCGGGCAGCCTCCCATTCTTCGTAATGAGTACAACGTCTTATACAAAGACCTTTAAAACCAGTTTGATCTAAAATGCGTTTAATGAAGGCATCTTTCCCTAAGTTATACCTGCTAAATCCTGTATTCTCTCTCGCATTGTGAGCTTCTTGCTTTATGAGCTCTAATTTTAAATTTGCATAAGCTTTTCGGGCTTGGGGATGGTGACGCAAAAAATCGCGAAATAAGAGATTAAGCTCAATTTCAGGGTTTCCCTTCTCAAAAACATGAAGATTAATTTCCGGAAAGCTTCCTCTTTTAGTAAATCCCAGACGAAAGGGGATATTAAACTCTCCTCTGTATTGATAGCCTAAGATTTCAAGGACCTGAATAACAAAAGTTCTCTCATTCACAACAGCAATGATATCAATTTTAGGTTTTGCGCAAAGTCCCAGGACGGCTGTGGAGCCAATATGATGCACGGCAACACAATTATCTTCTAAAGCTTCCTTAATTTTTGACGCTTCCTCGATAAATAGCTGTGGCCAGTCAGGGTTATAGGGAACGACTTCAATTTTATGAACCATGAGCGAGCCTACTTAAGGGATATACTTGTTAATTATTGTTTTGAAAAACTACTCCAACGGATTAAAAATGTTAAGGAGAAAATGGATAATCTAGATCAAGGAGCTGATTTAAAAGCGTGGCTGCCAGCGCTTCAGAATCTTACGAAATGTGATGTTAAAGGGGGTGATTCAAAAGCTGCTCCGGGTTTTGGATATAAAGCCCCCCTCTTTCCCCTGACCCAATCAGGGGGTGGGGAAGAGGGCTAAATTCTGAGATGACACAGGGTTTAGGGTGTTATTTATGAACACCCCCCCTATGAGGTTTATTCTCGTCTACTTCGCAGGGCCCATAACCATAATCACACGTTTGCCCTCAAGTTTGGGAAACTGCTCTACTTTGGCAATATCTTGGAGAGAATCCTTCACCCGGTTTAGAACTTCCATTCCCAATTCTTGGTGGGAAAGTTCGCGACCGCGAAAGCGTAAAGTCACTTTCAGTTTATCACCTTCTTCAATAAACTTGCGAGCGCTGCGCATCTTGACTTCAAAGTCATGGATATCAATTCCGGGACGCAATTGAATTTCTTTAATTTCAATAATTTTTTGCTTTTTCCGAATTTCCGCGCGCCGCTTTTGCTCTTCGAATTTATACTTTCCATAATCCAAAATCTTGCACACAGGCGGATCCGCATTAGGTGAAACCTCAACGAGGTCAAGGCCAGCAGCATAGGCTCTCTCTAAAGCATCTTTATGGGATAGAACACCAACCATTTCTCCATTTTCATCCACTAAGCGAACTTTTGCGGAAGAAATTTTTTCGTTGACGCGGGGACCGTCTTGGAGAGCCCCTTTGTCTTCTTTTATGATCTTAGATATGTAGAATTCTCCTTTTTTTCTGTTTTATCCGAATGGGGTCGTTTGTGAGGCGGCGTAGCCTCATCCATTAGTTTACCAATTACAGCGTCCAGGGCAAGAATTTCTTGCGCTTCTCCCCCTAATTTTCGCAAGGCAATGGTGCTTGTCTCTGCCTCTTTTTTCCCCACAACGAGAGCATAGGGGACTTTTTTAAGGCTGAGTTCGCGAATTTTATAGTTAATCTTTTCATTCCTCACGTCAAGCTCTACGCGCAACCCTGCCGCTTTAAGTTTTTCAAAGACTTTGTATGCATAATCATCGCTTTCTTGCGTAATTGTAGCAATCACCGCTTGTACGGGGGCAACCCAGAGAGGGAATTTCCCGGCATAGTGCTCTATAAAAATGGCGATAAATCGTTCAAATGATCCTAGAATGGCTCGATGAAGCATGGCAGGGCGATATTTTTTCCCATCTTCTCCAATATAAGAGGCATCTAATCTCTCAGGAAGGACGAAATCAAGTTGCAATGTTCCGCATTGCCAATCTCGACCGATCGCATCTTTTAAAATAAATTCGAGCTTGGGTCCATAGAAGGCTCCTTCTCCAGGGTTTAATGTATAGCTGAGACCTGAGGCGCGAGCGCCAGCTTCGAGTTGAGCCTCGGCCTTGTCCCAAACAACATCTTCTCCCGCTCGGATAGGGGGGCGGTCGGAAAATTTTACGACGACCTCTTCAAACCCCAGCTCTCGATAAACATTCAGAAGAAGAAGACAAAACTTCCGAGTTTCTTCTGCTAATTGATCCTCTCTGCAGAAAATATGGGCATCATCCTGAACCATGCTTCGAACGCGGGTTAAACCTTGAAGAGCTCCCGATGGCTCATTCCTCATACAGGTTCCAAATTCAGCCATGCGTATGGGGAGATCGCGATAGCTTTTAAGCCCTTGACGAAAAATTTGAATATGACAAGGACAATTCATGGGTTTTAATGCCAACGTTTTATCTTCATCCTTTACAACAAACATATTCTCCCGAAACTTGTCCCAATGACCGGACGCTTCCCAAAAGGACTTATCAAGAAGCTGGGGAGTTTTGACTTCCCTGTAGTCTTCAGCAGAAATTTTATCACGGATATAATTTTCAAGGAGCCGATAAAGAGTCCAGCCTTTGGGATGCCAAAAGACGCTGCCGACGGCTTCTTCTTGCATATGGAAAAGATCCATTTCTTTGCCGAGTTTGCGATGGTCGCGCTTTTCCGCTTCTTCAAGACGGGTGAGATAGGCTTGCAAATCTTTTTCCGTAGACCATGCTGTTCCATAAACCCGCTGCAGCATAACGTTGCTCTGATCGCCTCGCCAATAGGCGCCGGCAATCTTCATGAGCTTGAAAGCATGACCTAATTTTCCCGTGGAGGGGAGGTGGGGACCTCGGCATAAATCCACAAAGTTACCTTGGCGATAAATCGTAATTTCATCTCCTGGAGGAAGATCTTCAATAATTTCGGCCTTAAAAAATTCCCCTTGGTTTTTAAAAAATTCAATGGCTGTTTTTCGATCCCAAACTTCGCGGGTAAGAGATTCATCGCGGTTCACAATTTCATGCATTCGTTCTTCAAGACGTTTGAGATCGTCAGGAGTAAATGATTCTTCCCGATAAAGGTCATAATAGAAGCCGTCTGTGATAGAAGGGCCAATTGTGATCTGAGCTTCAGGATAAAGTTCTTTAACCGCTTCCGCAAAGACATGCGCCGCATCGTGACGTAAGATATCAAGGCCTATATCCGAGGTGCGCTTAATCACTTCATAACTAGCATCTTGCTCGATGGGGCGGGTTAAGTCCCATAATTCATCCTGAATGCGGACTGCAACTGCTTCTTTTGCCAAGCTTGTGCTTAAAGCTTTTGCAATCTCCCAGCCGGTGATTCCTTTTGGAAACTCTCGCGTTGAGCCATCAGGAAAGCGAATCGTAATCATTGAAGCCTCTATGGTTAATAGATAATTCTACTAGCAGCAGATCTTTCTTTTTAAGGCTAAAAAAAACTTAACTCAACTGTTAAGTTTTTTTCGCACCATTCTTGCAGTTGTAAAAGAAATGTGCGATTTTTATAGAGAGTATAAAGGGAAGTTAAAGCGATGCTTTCAAAATTTTTAGATCCAAAAAATGACGTAGCCTTCAAGAAAATTTTTGGCACGGAAAAGAATAAGGACATCTTGATTCATTTTCTTAATGATATGATTACGTTTAAAGAACGAGCACCTATCACGGATGTTACTTTTTTAAAAACAATCCAAGATCCGGAAATTGCTGTTAAGAAGACAAGCATCGTTGATATTCTATGTAAAGACCAAAAAGGCAATAGCTACATTGTCGAAATGCAGGTTGCTAAAGAAAAGGGTTTTGAAAAGCGGGCTCAATATTATGCAGCTAAAGCCTACATTTCTCAAATGAATGCTGGGGGAGAATACCAAAATCTTAAGGAAGTTATTTTTTTAGCAATTTCTGACTTTATGATGTTTCCTAAAAAGAAAGAGTTTAAATCCGATCACGTAACGCTGGATAAAAATAATCATGATCATGATCATGATTTACAAGATTTTTCTTTCACCTTTTTAGAGCTTCCTAAGTTTACGAAGACGATCGAGGAGCTCTCAAATATCGTGGATAAATGGGCTTACTTTTTTAAACATGGGGAAGAGACGTCTGAGAAAGACTTGCTCACCCTGATTAGGAACGATGAGGTTATGGAGCGAGCTTATGAAGAGTTAGATCGCTTTTCTTGGAATGAGCAAGACCTTTTAACTTATGATCAGGCCGAAAAGTATGAATGGGCTTATAATGCGTCCATGGATCAAAAATTTGATGAGGGCCATGAAAAAGGAAAGATAGAAGGAAAGATAGAAGGGAAGATAGAAGTCGCAAAAAATTTGCTCGCTAATGGGATAGAGATAGAAACTATTGCTAAAGTGACCGAACTTTCCATTCCAGAGATTAAAAACCTTTTGTCTTGAAGCCTCTCGATCTTTAACCTACCTAAAGTTATTTCTCATGTTAGAATCAGAATTGTAAATTATTTTATAAACAAGGGAACAAATGACAACACAAACAGCCCTTCGCCCTCAAACTCTCCCAGAAAGTTTCGTTTACCTCCAGGAGCTTGATCCTACAATTTTACAAGAAGTTAGGTATGCTCTTTCCCATAATTTTGTGGGGCGTCCTATTCCTTCTTATAACGCACCTGTCATTATTTTGACGGAAGCGGTCGCTCTTGCCTTAAAGGCTGTTCAGGAAGAACTCAAACCCTTTCATCTCACCCTCAAAGTCTATGATGGTTACCGTCCTCAAGATGCTGTGGATGCTTTTGTCAAATGGGCAGAGGATCCTTCGGATCAATTGATGAAGGCCGAGTTTTATCCAGCAATAGACAAAAAGACTCTTTTTGACGCGGGGTACATTGCAAAACGCTCTTCTCATACCCGAGGAAGCACTGTGGATTTAACCATTGTGCCGCTACCTGTTCCCCCTCAGCCTACTTGGAAGCCTGGAGAGCCCATCTTGGATGGCAGGTTTCCCAAAAGCAAACGGTTCCCTGGTAATTCCATTGATATGGGAACCGGATTCGATTGTTTGGATGAGCTTTCTCATAC
>JBEPVR010000080.1:0-6659 GCA_041690915.1 Alphaproteobacteria bacterium | reverse complement strand
AATTTGCTTCTCGCCCATTTTTCAAGTTCATCAAAAGGAGCTCTATTTTTAGAGGTTATACCGGTACGATGATCTTCACCTCCAATAATGAGTATATCTTTCTTTGATCCTGCATGCGTGTAAAGACGGATGTAATGATAAGGATCAGAAGTATCCCAATAAAGAGCTTTTTTAAGCGAATTTTTTGGGATTTGAGCCCCTATAACATAGGTGCGGTTGGGGGCTTGTTTTCATACAAACATCAGCTTTGATATCTTTTTTAAGAGAAGCAAATTCTAGGGAAGCTTTTTCATCCTCCCAAAGGGAAAGGCTTCTGCCCGAGTCAAGTTTCTTCATTATATTTTTCCCTTTTCCCGCCCAAGTTTCTTTTTAACAATTCGTGTAAGAGAAATATGTATAAAATAGGTAAAAAAATGGTAAAATATTTCTCTTAGAAAAACAAAGAATTAACCCCATGTCGCAAAATTCCCCTTCTACCCCTTCAAAAATTCTTCTTTCAACTTTAGGTTTACTCGTTTCTTTGGGGATTTTTTCAACCTATCTTTATTTGCCATCCCTCCCTTCACTTGGAGAGGCACTTTCAGTCTCGAAAGAATCCGTTCAATTAACACTGACAATTTTCTTTTTGGGATTCTCTTGGGGAAGTTTAATTTTAGGCCCCCTATGCGATCGAATAGGACGTGTGGCAGTAGCAAAGATTGGGCTTATTATTTTTATTGGAGCGAGCTTTTGGTGCGCAGAATCTTCTAACATTGTGAATCTTCTCTTGGCGCGTTTTTTGCAAGGGATGGCTGCGAGTACTGGTCTTTTGGTTGCAAATGCTATTGGACGTGATCTTTATAAAGAATCTCAGCTCACCCGATTTTTTTCAACTCTTATGATCATTGTAGCAATTGCTCCTGTCATAGCTTCTCCGTTGGGTGGGATTATTGAATCTTACTTAGGATGGAAAGAAAACTTTTATTTTCTAATGCTTTTTGGCGTTTTTGTAGCTTTTTTGGTATGGATATGGCTTCCTGAAACGAATGTGTATCGCAAAAAATCTTCTGAATCTTCTATTATCATAAAAAATTACATCATTTTATTTAAAAAATCAGACTATGGGATCTTTTGTTTTATAATAGGTGTACAATTAGGAGCTATTTTTTGTTATATTACACTTTCCCCTTTTCTTTTTATTCATCTCTTTGGATGGACTGCTCATGAGTATGGTTTTATTGGAGCATACACTGCCCTTGGAAACATCGGGGGGTTGTTTTTCGCCCGTTATTTAGCCCCTAGATTGTATTTTCATCAAGGGATTTTAATAGGTAGCTGTTTGTGCTTCTCACTTAGTCTTCTTTTTGTTGGACTTTGCTTTTTCTTCCCCCTTAACCCATTTCTATTAATTATTTATGTCTTATTCTTTTTTAGTTTTTCGGCTCTTGTTGTTATGAATGCATCAGCAGGCGCTATGAATCTTTTTCCCCGTATGGCGTGTACGTCCTCTGCCATGGTTGATGCGATCCAAATTGGCTCGGGAGCTTTCGGAAGTGCTATTGCAACTTTTCTCCCTGTCTTTCCTTTAGCATTAGGAATAGTCATGGGAGGGTTAAGCCTTTTAAGTCTTATTGCGGGACTTTTTCTTGAAAAGAAAGCCGTGATTTTAAATTAATTAGGCAGGAAAATTAAGGTTTTTGAAAAATAGTTTTAAACGCAAAAACGTCATTCGTACGTTCAACTTCTATAGATTGAACAACCAATCCGCAATTTTCAAATATCGTAAGTGTCTCTGAACAAGGACTCTTTTTTATACGAAACGACAACCATTCTTGAGTTATATCACTGGTTGCAATCCTGTGAGGCAAATCACTATTACAATTTATAATCTTATTATGAAGAGGCAAATAGGATTCAATAGGAGCCAGCAGTTTATTGGAGCTCGGAAAGTTGGGATGATCGAGGATAGTTTTCGCCTTTTTCATTAATTCCAAAATTTCGGGTTCATTTTCGACATCGCAGCAAGAATCATTTTCAAGTAAAGCTTGGATTTTTTGATGTATTTTTTGGTTGAGCGCTTTCAATTCACTTTGAAGATGGTATCCTTTAGATGTTACTTGATGAGGTTTAAATTCATAAACACGCTTTGGTTCAGGGATTCCCAGGAGCTGACAAAAATCTGGAACTATTGCAAGATATTCTTGTCTTTGGCGTATTTCAGAATCAGAAAAAGAAAAAGGAGCACGATAGGACGTATATACTATCTTTCCTCCGGGCTTTAAGAGCGAAGCTAGAAAAGAAATAACACGGTCAAAATGCTTTTTCTGGAGACCATAGCCCACATGCTCAAATGTGATTTGAGTGACGCTCCCTTTTAAGCAGGCAAGCTTTTTTTCAAGGATAGGGAGCGTTGCATTGTTCACTCCAGCCAATACGTCAGGGTTTGTCATGGAAAGATCATTAATGATAAGCACATGCTTATCTTCCCCACCATAAACTTTATCCATACTAGAATACAGCCAATGCCCTGGCGCTCTAATACCACCAATGATGATGCTGTGGATTTTTCCCTTTTGCAGACTCGTACCAGCAGAAGAAAGGGCGCCTAGTTTAAAGCCCAAAAGAAACGGTAATAATAAAACAATTCGTAGAAAAATGAACATAGAATTATATATATTGTTGTTTAATAATAAGCATACCGCTACAAATAAAAATGACAACAATAAAACGCACCCTTTTTGAGTAAGGTGCGTTTTATTGTTGAAAGTAAAATGGGGGACCCATTGATGTTGATTAGGCCGTTTTATATTTAGTATGTGGTTTTTTTGCCTGAATCCTTCATCATATCTGGCATTTTCATATTCTTCATCATCCCACCAGGCATTGATCCCATGTTAGATTTAGTGCCCATCATTTCGTGCATGTGCTGATTCATTTGATCCAGATTTTCCTTCATTTTTTGCATATGTTTCATCATATCGGGGTCTGACATGTTTTTCATCATCCCATCCATATGCTTTTGCATTTGCTGCATCGCTTTCATCATTCCTTGCATGTGTTTAGGCATAGTAGATTGATCTTGGTATGCACTTTTGCTTTCGTGTGCTTCGTAAGCAAAAGAAGCAACCGGAAAAGTTAAGGCGCTGATGATCAATAAAGTTTTGATAGAATTTTTCATAAGAATCTCCTCTAATTTATTTGGCAAGCTTCGTTTTTATAATGTATATTAAATTAATTAAAATTTAGTTAAGTATTGTATAGTAAATATTAAAATATATACTTGTTGTACAGATGGACTCATGTTATTGCTTTTTTAGTTTTAATAGTTTTGAATTCACAGCGCAGATAATTGTGCTTAAGGACATAAAAACAGCACCTAATGCAGGCGTTAAAACAATACCCCAAGCGTAAAACGCCCCTGCCGCAGCAGGTATGGCAAAGACATTGTACCCAGTAGCCCATAATAAATTTTCGATCATTTTTCGATAGGTTGATCGAGCGAGCCCAATAATAGCGGCCACATCCATGGGGTTGCTTTTAACAAGGATGATATCCGCCGTTTCAATGGCAACATCTGTTCCCCCACCAATGGCAATTCCGACATCTGCTTGAGCCAGAGCAGGCGCATCGTTCACCCCATCCCCTGTCATTGCAACAATTAATCCCCTAGATTGAACTTCCTTAACTCTTTCTGCTTTTTGCTCGGGGAGAACTTCAGCAAAATATTCATCAAGCCCAATTTCTTCAGCAACCCATTTGGCGACTTGTTGATGATCGCCTGTTAGCATCATACACTGAATATCCATTTCTTTAAGGAGGGCAACCGCCCTTTTTGATTCAGGGCGAATAATATCCGCGAGAGCAATGGCACCTGCCAAACTTCCATTAATAAGAACAAAAATAACTGTCTTTCCTTGAGAATTTAATGTCTCAATGGCGGGATCGTTCACAGCAATCTTGGACTCTTTTAAATATCCTGGACTGACCACTTTAATGGCTTTCCCGTGAACGTCTCCTTCAGCCCCCTTGCCGGGGATGGCTTTAAAGTTTTCTGTTTCCCACAGTTGTTTCGCCTCCTTCACGATCCCTTTTGCGATGGGATGTTCTGAATATTTCTCAAGGGAGCCTGCCAAGTTAATAATCTCTGATTCTTCAAGATCTTTATCAAACACAATAATATCCGTAATACCAAATTCTCCTCTTGTGAGAGTTCCTGTTTTATCAAATATGACGGCTTGGATTTTGCGGGCTTGTTCAAATGCGGTTCGGTTTCTAATGAGGAGGCCATGAGTGGCTGCGATGGACGTTGAAACGGCTACAACAAGAGGAATAGCAAGACCCAGGGCATGCGGACACGTAATAACCATCACGGTGATCGCCCGCTCCATTGCAAAGGATAAACTCTGAGACGTTGCTAATAACCAAACAGAAAACGTTAATGCCCCTCCCACAAGGGCAATCACTGTTAACCAGAACGCTGCTCTATTAGCAATATCTTGAGTTTTAGATTTACTAGCTTGGGCTTCTCTGACAAGTTTAACTACACCAAAGATAAAGGCCTCGTCTCCTGTTTTTTGAATTTCAATGGTAATGGATCCTTCCCCATTAATGGCTCCCCCGATCACCTTATCTCCTGGTTGCTTAGAAACAGGCTTGGATTCACCTGTAAGCATGGATTCATTCATGGAGGTTATCCCTTTAACGATCATCCCGTCTCCAGGGACCTTTTCCCCTGGCTTGACAAGACACTTGTCTCCCTTTTTCAGTATATGGGTTGGTACGTCTTGAATCGTTCCATCATCCAATACCTTATGAGCGATATCTGGGATAAGACTGGCCAGTTGTTCAAGTGCTTTCCCTGCTCCCATCACCGATTTCATTTCAATCCAGTGTCCAAAAAGCATAATGTCAATCAGGGTTGCAAGTTCCCAAAAAAACACATTTCCTTGAACACCAAAAACAACCGAGCTGCTGTAAATATAAGCTGCAGTAATGGCCACCCCAATAAGCGTCATCATGCCTGGTTGCCTTTTACCAACTTCCTCCCAGAGTCCTTTTAAAAAAGGCCATCCCCCATAAAAATAAATGAGGGACGAAAAAATAAACACAATGTAGGTGTCCCCTTTAAAAGACAATACTCCTGGTAATCCAAAGAAAGCTTGGATCATAGGGGAGAGCAAAAGAACGGGCACCGTCAGAACAAGAGAAATCCAAAAGCGAATTTGAAAATCTTTGACCATTATGGCATGGTCACCGCTGTGCATCACATCAGGATGGGCTCCCGAATGGTCTTTGGGATGGTCAGCGTGGTGAAAATGAGAATTTTCCATTGTTTCCTGGTTTTTTATAATGACTTCTCTTGAGAGCAGTATGCTACTTGAAGCTTAATAAAATATAAAACCTCTTGGAATGGCACCCTATTTATGGATGCCGGTTACGGGTGAAGTCGAAGTTTGCCACAAGCCAAAGCTTTTGATTTTAATCTAAAAAGTCCAACCAACATTTAAGGTCAGTAGATAATTGTTCCTTTTTTGATCTCCAAATAAATGTTGTGTAGCTGGCAGTCCGAATCCCAGCTGAACGATTAGCTTTTTTGAAGATACCCATAGTGATGGAGTTACATATACTACATTTCCCCCCGAATTAGGGTCAGTTATACTCATGATTTTATCTTTTTCTGTGTACTGCCCATCCACTTCTACCATCCAAGCAAAAATCCATTCAGAATCGATGTTTAGTATATTTCTTCCGCCACCTAATTGATAAAGAAATTGATTGCCAAATTTTGTTCTATCATGGGATGTTGTTAGCACAACTCCAGGAGAAGTAAATGCAAACCAGTCCGTATACGTACGATTAAAAGTTGCACCTAACAAAAAGCTGGATGAACCAAAACCAGTGGGCGGTTGTTTTTTAGTAGAACCTGTGGGGATAGTAGCATTCGTAACAAGAGTCGCTTGATCTACAAAACTCGAAGTCTTGTTGGTATAAAAAGCATACTCAAGCTGCAAGAATATATCTTCCAATCCCGAAGAATGATTTTTGTCCTCTTTGTAACTTGCTGCTATGGGAACATTAAAAAAAACTGAGAAATCATCTGAAATTCCATACAAAATAGAGGGAACAATATCAATTGTATGCTTTTTGACTCCAGCAAAATCATCTGCAAACAAAAACAATAATGTATCATTTTTGTCGACAATATTTTGACCAAGGCTAACTAAAGGACCGGGTTGCTGAGAAGTTGGCAATGCAAAATTGCCGCTCTTTGGCGGCTCTTCTTTTTTGATTTTCTTTTCTTTTTCTGAATTACTGTTGACGTTTGAACCATAAACAGATGCAGAAGAAAAGAGAAAAACAAAAAAAGCAAAATGTACTTTTTTTATTAATTTCTTGATAAAGAACATTTGATATTTTCTCCATAAATCATATGAAGGAAAACGAACTCCTTCAAATTCTTTCATTAAGCTTTTTTATTCTTATTCTTATCTAATTGATTCTGAAGAAAAGAATTTAAATATGCTTAAGAGTGGTCACTGCTGTATTTTTAGGATCGCCGTTTTAGCTTGAGGAAAGCCTCTACCCTCTGCTTTTTTAAGCCACTCCAGTGCTTTTTTATTATCTTTTTCCATGCCCTTACCTTCTACATACATTATACCAAGGTAATATTGGGCCGGTAC
>JBEPVR010000079.1:0-6849 GCA_041690915.1 Alphaproteobacteria bacterium | reverse complement strand
TCTTTCCCCGCCCTTCAGGGCCGTAGGGTTCATTCCCAAAATTATCTACTCCGATGGTCTCATAAAGGTATTTAGAAAAGCAAGAAATTGGGAGGGAATGGCCAATTAAAATATTTTTTAAATCTGATGGGGTTTAACGACTCGCGCTAAGGTTAGAGCATGAACTTCTTTTGCGCCTGCTTTTAATAGAACTTTGGCGCACGCATTAAGGGTCGCTCCTGACGTATAAACATCATCCACAAGAAGAAGAGTTCTTTTATCTAACTGGGGCCTCTTTGAGGGGGGAACACAAAAAGCACGACTTACATTTTTTTGGCGATCTTTTTTTGATAAATGACCTTGAGAGGGGGTTCGATGCTTTCGGATCAAAAGAGAGGGTGTATAGGTCAAACCTTTAAGTTTTGCAATGCCGCAGGCTAAAAGGGCGGCTTGATTATAGGTTCTCATAAACAGCCGTGTCCAATGGAGAGGGACAGGGATACAAAGGGGGTTTTCAATTTCATCCAGTGCGCGCGCCATCCATGTGGCAAACACAGGAGCTGAATGAAGGCTATCTGTATGTTTAAATTTTAGGATAAGATCTTTGCTTTCAGAGGTATAGGAAAAAACAGATCGCGCTGTTTTATAAAGAGGCAGCTCATGACTGCAGACTCCACAAAGAGCTTTCTCTTCAATTTCAAAGTCAAAAGGCAGGCCACAACAGGCACAGTAAGGCTTCGTTATAAAAGGGATGAGAGGCCAACAGGAGGCACAAAGACCCTCCTGGTTTTCTACAATGGAGCTACACTTCATGCATCTTAAGGGGATCAAAAGATCTATAAACTGTTTAAAGAGAGAAGGGTTGACCCGCATGACGAAAGGCTGCCTCTAAAGTGTTGCGTAAAAGAGAAGCAATGGTCATAGGTCCCACCCCTCCTGGAACAGGGGTAATCGCACCTGCTCTTGCCTGGGCAGAAGGAAAATCCACATCTCCAACGATTTCACCCGAAGGAAGTCGATTAATGCCCACATCAATGACAGTTGCTCCTTTTTGAATCCAGTCTCCTTTAATAAAGCGTGGATTCCCAATCGCGACAACAAGAATATCAGCAGTTTCACAGAGAAGGGGCAAATTTAAAGTTTTTGAATGGGCTAACCACACCGTGCAATTTTGCTGTAGCATCAAGAGGGCCATAGGTCGTCCAACAAGGAGAGAACAGCCAACAACGCCCACGGTAAGGCCTTCAAGATGAGAATGAATGGTTTGAATGAGGGCAAGACACCCCAGAGGGGTAGATGCGATAAACCCCCCTTTTAAGCCTTGAAAAAGTTTCCCGGCATTTAAAGGATGCAATCCATCCACATCTTTGGACGGATCAATGAGCGAAAGAAAGCGGAATTTATCTAATAAAGGGGGAAGTGGAAGCTGAAGAATAACTCCATGGATATGAGGAGCTTGATTAAGCTCTATAATTTTAGCCTCTATCACCTCGGAAGGTGCCCAGGCTGGGAAAACGTGTTCTTCAAAATGGTATCCAAGTTCGCTGGCTTGAGTGCCCTTTAATTGAACGTAAAGTTGGCTTGCGGGATCACCTCCTACTCTAAGAGCAGCAAGACCAGGTTTAACTCCTGTTGTTTTTTCAAGATCTTGGGTTAAAATAAATAATTTTTTTTTTAAATCTTCCGCAACTTTACGGCCATTAATGATCTTAGACACTACCCACCATAACTATCTTTAACATAAGCCGTCCGATGACGGCTTGTAAAAACCATAAAAAAAGAATGAGCACGAGGGGGGAAAGATCAAAGCCTCCCATAATAGGAAGAAAATGGCGAATTTTTTTGAGAACAGGTTCGGTGGCTCGAAAGAGAAAATCGATGATCATGCGAACAAAATTATTCGTTGAATTGATGACATGAAAATTCACAAGCCAGCTTACGATAACGCTCGCAATAACAATCCATACATAAATTCCAATGATCGTGCTTAGAACCGCCAAAAAAGGAATAAGGATAATATCCATGAGAGTGCGACCTTTCTTCTTTTTTTTAATATACAGAGCTTAAAGGTCAGATGCTATGGTTTATTTAAGACGACTTGCTTTAAAATTTTGCATCATTCTTCAAAAATGTCCTTATAATGTCGAACAGCAAGAGTAAGATGATTAAGGCTTTTGATCATAAACATTTTTGTTTCGTTCTTTCCGTAAAAATTCAAGCTGAGTTTCATCAAGATTAAAGCCAATGTAAACGGCAACCTCTTTATCAACAGGAATCTTTTCTTCAAGATGGATAAAGCTTACTTTTGTTGTTTGCTTTTCTTCAAAGAGGACTGGGAGGTCATGGTTCGAGCGAGAAAGCACAGTTCCAGCGTTATCTATAACAGCCACAAAGTAAGAGGGTTTAATGGTTATCCTGGTATAAAAACTTGGGAGAGGTCTAAGACTTGTTATACGAAGACGCATATCCAACACTGTTTGAAGGCCGTCCTTTCGACACTCAGGAATAACGCTGTCCAACTCTGAGCGAATGGGGAGTCCGTTGTGAATGTCTAAACTTTTTGAAAACTCTGCAAGAATAGAAGTTCTCGGGCAAGCGACTCTTTCAGACGTTAAGGAGTTGCATCCCGCGAGAGAGAGACAGAGGAGAGAGAAGAAACGCTTTGTCATGGATTTACCTTGAGATGACTTCTATCACAAAAAGGAGGGTTTTTTGTTTGTTTACATCCGCAAAGCCAGACTTTTCCCGTGATTTCTGCCGTAAAGCAATGGGATTTAAAGCCTGACCCTTTGTGGGCGCCATCGCAAAAAGGTTGTTTTTGACTAAGGCCGCAGCTACACCAAAAATATTTTTGACCTTCTTCAAGACTGACTTCATAGGGCGTCGTTTGAGCGCAGCGAGGTTCGGGCATAAGAATTCTCCTTCAGTTTTTCCAAATGTATCGAAGGAAGAGCCTCTCGACAAGATCGATTCACTTGTGGCACTTTTCTTTTAGAAAGGATTTTTCATGATAGAGAGAGTCAAGATTTATACTGATGGGGCATGCTCAGGGAATCCGGGTCCAGGGGGGTGGGGAGCCATTTTGCGTTATCAGGGGGCTGAAAAAGAACTTTCGGGTTTTGACCCCGCAACGACGAATAATCGTATGGAACTTAAAGCGGCGATTGAGGGGATAAAGTCTTTAAAAAGGTCGGTGAAAGTTGATCTTTATACAGATAGCCAATATTTACGGGATGGGATTACAAAATGGCTTTCCAAATGGAAAGAGAATAACTGGCGTCTTTCTAATAAACAGCCCGTTAAAAATCAGGACTTATGGGAAGCGTTGGAATTTCAGATCCAATCTCATACGATTGATTGGCATTGGGTAAAGGGTCATGCAGGGCATCCTGAGAATGAAAGAGCGGATGCTCTCGCGCGTCAAGCCATCAAAGATGCTTTAAAATCTCATCCGCACAGGTAACCGTGCATTGAGAGGGATGGGGCTCAATTTGAAGAGATTGGATAACTCCATTGTCAACAAGGGCCACATACCGCTGGGATCTTATGCCTAACCCATTTTCACTTGCATTTAGTGTTAACCCCATGGCCTTCGTAAACTCTCCATTCCCATCAGAAAGAAGGGTAATTTTCCCTTGGGCGTGGGCTACTTTTTCCCAAACATCCAAGACGAAAGGATCATTAACTGCCACGCAAATAATTTCATCAATTCCTTTCGCTTTGATGGCCTCAGCTTGTTTAACAAAGCTAGGGAGATGAATTTTTGAACAGGTGGGGGTAAAAGCACCCGGAACGGCAAAAAGAATAACTTTTTTCCCTTTTATTTTGTCTCTCAAGACAACGTTTTCCATTCCTGAAGTCGTAATTCTTTTGAGAGGAATAGAAGGAAGGGTATCGCCGACTTTGATCATTTGTTTTTCTCTGGATGTTGGGGGTGAAAACCTACAGTTTTGAATGCTTCTTTGATAACTCCTATGGTGAGGATTTCGGGTAATGCGATTCCTTTTGGATTTTGGGGGCCAAAGACAATATTAAAGGGTATCCCATAACGACTATGATTTTGAAGGAACTGGGTGATCCTGGGGTCCTGTTTTGTCCAGTCAGCTCGCATCGCAATGACACCTGGATCGGCGAGTAAACTTGTTATAATAGGGTTATTCAAGACCAGGCTTTTATTTACAGCGCATGTCACACACCATTCTGCGGTCGCATCTACAAAAACAATCTTGCCTTGACTTATTAAGGTGGGAATAGCGTCAGGTTCAAAAGGTTGCCACATGTCAAGAATCGAAGATTCATTTGTAAGCGCATGAGCGGGGTCAATTCTTGTCTCTGGATTAATCCAGGAAAGACCCCAAGCCCCCAGGAAAAGGGGGCCTGCGAAAGCCCAAGCTTTTAGAGAAGGTTTTTTATGGTGCTTCACCCAAAACAACGAGAGGGCAATAAGGGCTAGAAACGTGCTTAAAAATAAAACCCAAAGGGGGAGGTGAAAGCTAAGAATCCAGCCAATCCATAGAGCTGTTAAGGCAAGGCCGAGACCCAAAACTCCTTGCACCCATATCATCCACACTCCTGGTTTTGGAAGGTAGATAAATCGTTGAGGGAGGGAAGCTACCAAAAAGTAAGGGAAAGCAAAGCCCACACCTAAAAAGAAAAAGACCAAAAAGATATCGCCACTTTGTCGCGCTAAGGCAAAGCTAAGAGCCGTGCCTACGAAAGGAGCGGAACAAGGAGTTGCGAGAAGAGTTGCAAAAATTCCTGAGAGGAAGTCTTTGACTTTACCCTTTCCTTCATGACTGATAAGCCACGTCCCCACGCCAGAGGGAAGATCGATTTCAAAGATGCCCCCCAGGCTTGCAGAAAAAGCAACAAGAACGAGAAAAATAAAGAGTAAAAAATGAGGGTTTTGAAAATGGATACCCCATCCAAAGGCATTGCCTGATTCTTTTAAGACAACAGTTAAGAGAGCGAGAAGGAGAAAAGAGGCTAAAATTCCCAGCCCCGTAATGAAAAAGCTTTGCTTCGCATGGGCAATTTGGGTTTTTTTTGATTGCTTGATTAAAGACATAACTTTAAGAGACAAGACAGGTAAAACACAGGGCATGAAATTTAAAATGAAGCCTCCCAAGAGAGCAATTGTGAGTAGGCTTAAAAGCGAAAGTCCTTCATATGATTTCTCACCCTTTTTAAGGGCTTTAAAGACTTGATCCTCTTTCTCATCAGGTTGAAGGACGATTGAGAGCGTTTCTTCAATAGGAACACAAAGAGAAGAGCATGCTAAAAGAGAAACTTTTAAATTAAGAGAGATGGGCTTTTTTATGTGAGAGGGAGTCAGCTCAAGCGGGACAAGTATTGATCCTTCGTAAACATATGAGAGCTGCCCTTGAATTTCTGTTTTATGAGCGAGAGGCCACAAAATCTTTGTATTTTCTAGGTTTGAAGAGTTTTCCCATGTGATTTTTGGCTCAAAGCCAGCGGCTTCTTCTCCTTTGGGACCAGGGGCATAAACGTGCCAATTTGGGGGAATGGTTATTAAGAGCCCTGCCAGAATATCCTTGTCTTGTGGGCCCCCTGCCACTAATTTGAGTTCAATAGGGGATTTACCCTCTGCATAAAGAGCAGCCGTGAAGATAAAGAGACAAAAAAGCCCCCTTAAAAGTCGATGACAGAGAATTTTCGTAAAATTCAGCATTTGTAATAAACTTTTAACCCATCTTATGGCATAAATATACTATGGCAGAAGAAACAGAATCAAAACAAGAACTTTCAGGGTATTTGACAGGACAATTTTTGTTAGCGATGCCGCACATGCAAGACTCCCGGTATGAAAAAACTGTCATTTACATTTGTGGTCATGACCTTAACGGGGCTATGGGCCTCGTCGTAAATAAATTTTTAGGCGACTTAACTCTCAAAGGACTTTTAGAGTACTTAAATCTTCCGCGAGAGTCAATAAGAAGAGATTTACCTATTTATTTTGGGGGGCCTGTGGATACAGGTCGTGGATTTGTGCTTCATTCTGATGAATTTACTCATTCCGGTACTGTTCAATTAGGGAAACACATAGCCCTTACGGCTACGATTGATGTGCTCCAAGCTATTGCAGAGGGCGGGGGTCCTAAAGAGTGCCTTTTGGCCATGGGCTATGTTGGATGGGGGCCTGGGCAGCTTGACTCTGAGCTTCATAGTAATCGGTGGCTTCAAGTTGAAGCAGACTCGGAGATTCTCTTTCAAACTTCTATTGAAAAAAAATGGGAAAAAGCTATATCGAAGCTTGGTGTAACGCCTGAAGCCCTTTCCGATGAATTCGGACAAGCGTGAATTAAGTTTAATAACAAATCTTTGTCAAATAAAGCCCCTCTGCAGGCGCAGTAGGACCCGCACAACGTCTATCTTTCGCCCCTAAAATTTCTTTGACTTTTTGAGGCGTCCATCCTCCTTCTCCCACACGCTTTAGGGTGCCTACCATGTTGCGAACCTGATGATGGAGGAAAGAACGAGCACTGGCCTTGATAAGGATAGAATCTTCATCTTTTTCTACTGACAGACTATCAAGTGTTTTAAGAGGAGAAGAGGCTTGACAGTGACTGTCCCGAAAGGAAGAAAAATCATGATGGCCTATAAGATAGATTGCCGCTTCTGCCATGGCCTCTGTGGAAAGAGGGCGAACAACCCACCACGCTCGCGTTTTTTCAAGAGCGGAGGGCGCTCTACGATTTAAAATAATATATTCATAAGCTCGCCTTGTCGCTGAAAAACGAGCATGAAAATCAGAAGAGACTTCTTCAACATTTAAAAGACTAATGGGCACCTGGCGGAGGCGTTTATTAATAGCTCCTTGGATGGCAAAAGCACGATAGGGTTTTGAAA
>JBEPVR010000078.1:0-7167 GCA_041690915.1 Alphaproteobacteria bacterium | reverse complement strand
ATAATTATACCTTAACTATCATCATTTCCTGTCTTGACGATGGGGGTCACTTTAGATCTGACCTTTCCCCAGATAAAGGGTTTAAGATTCTTTATGGTAACAGGGGGGGGTGACGAGAGACTTTTAAGCGAGGTTGGGAGTGCACTCAAAAATCTAGGCTTGACGGCGCAGGTGAGCCGGAGGGGAATTCAAACTGTTGTTTCTACAGGAATTCGTGTCATTACAAAAGATCTCAGCCCAAAAGAAGCTCTTGCTCAAATACTGGTCATTCCCTCCTCCAGCAGAATGACCCTTATGCGCAGGTTTTCTCAAAGAGAGACGACTCCCGCTTTGCAAAGAAAATAGGCGTGACTCCACAAAGAGCGCCTCCGCTTTTAAACCGAACGACCGCTCCCCCAGACACAACAATAACGATCCGTCCTTCGCCAATGAGATCATCTCTGTAAGAGAGTCTCTTAAACCAGCGTTGCGAGAATGCTGGTCTTCGAGCTCAACCTTCCCAGCCTCCTGCAGCCCGAAGCCAAAAGGACCTCCGCAAAACAATCGCACGGCTCATCAGTAGGAGATCTTTAAGACAGCGGTTCAAAAAACACCGTCCAAGCCTCTTGCTATAGGGACTTCAAAAGCCAAAACACCTAAGTTTTCAAAGAAAGAGGAAACGCCAAAGGCATCTTCACAATCGCAAAAGAAAGCCAACCCCTCATCTGTATGAAGAATGCTAAAAATATCCCTTTGATCGATGATCCCTCATTAGCTCAAATTTATAAAGAAAAATTGGGGGAGGAGAACTATTGCCGTTAGAAAACTTAAAAATTAATTGTTGGAATACTATTAAATATACTTCTCTTTTTAAGAGAAAATATTGTAATTTTTTATTTAGATATTACATAATTAAAGTGAGTTTGTTTTATTGATGCAAGGGAATGTTAAAAAATGGTTCATATTTTTAGATTATTTTTCGTTTTTATTTTTCTTTCTCATTCTGCCAATGCTGGTCCGTCTTTAGAAGAGGATATTTTAGAGAGTTTGCACCAGGCAGGATATACCAAAGTTGTTCTTCAAGATATTCAGCAGCTATGGGGGACTGGGTCGAATACAGAGTCAGTTTGTCGTATTCGAATAGATCAGAAACCCCTTATTTGTAAAGAATTAAAAGGAATAAAAAATGAACAAAGAAATCTAGAAGCACTTGAACCTTTTGTAAGTGAATATGAAAAATTTAAACATTCTCAACCATATACATTTCCACCTGACTATCCTTCTTTAGCAAAGTACAGAGGGGCTTTAAAGGGAAAAAATTCAGACTTTGTTTTGTTTGATCTAGCTTCAGGACAATCTGTATTTGGTCTTATGGTAGAATGGACACAACGTGGTTATGGATGGCATGGTCTTTATCCACCAAATACCCGTTCCCATTTAAGGTATGCATTTGAAAATGTGGGACGCACAATTGCTAACTTTCACTTAAAAAATGGGACTTTCGACCTAAAGTCAGGTTCTTTTGAAACCATTGTTCATGGGGACCTACATATATCGAATATCTTTTATAATCTTTGGAGCAATGAAACAACGTTTATTGATTATGAAACCATGGCAAATTCTAATGGGGCTAAAAGGAATATTTTTCATGATGTTCAAAGACTTTTAGAGTTTTCAAAAGAGGAAACAACAGCCCGTGTTAGGGAGAAAGCAGGAGCGGAATTTATCAAGATACGTAATACCTACTTATTAGATGAAAAAGCAAAGAAGGAGCAAATCTCTTATATACGAGAAAGACTGGATATTTTAGATGACTTTTTCCGAGCTTTAAAAAGCGGATATGAAGGAGCTTTCACCGTTGCAGGTTACAATTGCGATACAAAGACCTGTAAAGTATTTTGTGACTTACCTCCCCTAAACGAATGCCATAGGCTTTAAGATAGCTTCTGACGGTATTTTTTAAAGCCGTCCGATTTTGAACGAGCATAGCACGGGATTTAAGCAGAATAGCTGTAGAGTGTTGATGAATATTACGCAGATGAACTGCTTTATAAGATGTTGCTCAAGATGGATCGACCCATCATTGTAATGCCCCCCAAAAAGTGGACCATTTTTTTAGGGTGAAGACCACTCACAATGCTCACATATTCCAAACAAGCCTCTTCGCGTGGGAATATATCCATAAAGCCTTCATAATATATTGGGGTAAATTAGGAATATGGTACCCATAATTAAATAACCTATACAAAATAATATAGGTATACTAACTTCTGTGGAAGACAATGAATAATTCCCCTTTTTTTTCTTAGCTGTTCTTAAATCAACGGTAAATATTTTGGCTGGCAAAAATTTTTCCATCTCAATTAACATGCCGTTTTTCCTATCAATATTTTTCTTAATGCAAAGCATAGATTTTACCCAAATAGCTGACATAATAAAACCAAATAAAATTACAACCCATACAAAAAATGTCTTGGGAGCGGGATTGTTTATTTGCATATCTTTTATATAAGCCACTCCAGCTAAAATGGTTCCATTTAGGGTTGTCCAAAATGTGTTTAAGCTCTCACGATTTTCACTGGTTTTATTCACAACTTCTGTAAGGATTCTATATTGCTCTAATAGCAAAGTTTTATCTTGAGCATTTTTAATTTCTGCAATTTTCATTTACTTATTCTCTCTTCATATGAAAATGGGCACATTGATTTATTAATCTAAGAAAGCATAAGCCCATAATGTCAAATTAAAAAATTTAATTTAAATAAATTATTACCATTTTTCAAAATTTTCTAAGTCAAAATAATTCTCGCGCCAGTAGAATCAATAGTAGATGAAAAAAACCTACTTACCCATCGGTGTAAGATTGAATGATCAATGTTCGCTCCGCGAATCCTCCTCATTTCTTCTAAATCATGATAACCCAGAGAAAATTCACACTTCATATAGACACAAAACATGATACATTGGATAGTTTTCTCAACTGTACTTCTTTTTTGATTACCATGTATCCAACTTTTCCTTTTTACCCAAAAATTCATCTATCCGTCTTTTGGTAGAGGGAGTGATATCAACAGGTAGCTCATCCAAAGAAAACCATTTTTTCTCAGCTATTTCAGGGGAATAAGTTTCTGTCATATCAAATTTTTTTACAATATAAAAAGCGATATAATCATCTCGTTTTTCGAAATTGCTGTAGTAAATAGAAAATAAATCCGGCGCTTCTAAAGGAACTAGGCCGACTTCCTCTAACAATTCTCGAAGAATTGCTTTGCGAGGGGATTCGTTCTTCTCTACCATTCCTCCAATGGTGTACCAGCCCTTTTGATAGGTATGTTTTATGAGGAGGACTTGATCTTTATTAATGACAAGGGCTCGCGCCCCCATGGTTTTTACCCGTAGAATACGAAAAGCCATGCTTCGTATGGGGCTCAGTATTTTATATGCGAGTTTTATAATGATGTTTTTCCCCTCAATTTTTTTATAAGCCACAATTACTAGATCATCATCAACATGATTTTGTATCCCATGAAAGTGCCTGGTAATGGGAAGGATTCTGTTGAAGGAGATACCCTGTTAAAGAACATAAAGACTTTTTCAACCTTTCCCTAGAAGAATATTAACTCTCTTCCTGTATACTTAAAATGAATGAAGAGATGAAGAGATGAAAAGTAGGAGAAGGCGAAAAATGTCGAAAGTTATTGATCTAGATTTTTACCGGAAGCATCGCATTATTTTGCCTATACAATTAGACTTGCTTGCAAAAAATAGATTTTATACGGTGACGCAAACGGCTGTCAAACAACTTCGACGGCGGAGAAAGAGTAACACAAAATCAAAAGTTCCTAAGGAAAAAGAACTTATATAATTCTATTGCCTTATGACAAGTAAGTCTTTTCAAATCAATCTTTTTTCTCGTAAAGAGGTATGACCAAATCGCCCGATAATAAGATGATCAAGAACATGGATCTCAAGTTCCTTGGCGGCCTTGATGACTTTTCGCGTAATGTCAATATCCGCTTGAGAAGGTGTGGGATCACCACTAGGGTGATTATGAACCATAATCACGCTTGTAGCGCCCAACTCTAGCGTCCGTTTAACGACTTCTCGTGGGAAAACAGGCGTGCTGTTAATGGTTCCTTGTTGTTGCACTTCATCTGCAATGATTTTGTTCTTTTGATCTAAAAACAAAAGGCGAAATTGCTCCACACTCAAATGAGACATACGCGCGCGACAATAGTCAATCACAGTTTGCCAAGATCGAAGGATGGGCTGAGAGCAGACCTCTTCATGAATCAGGCGACAAGAAACTTCATGGATAGCTTTAATAGCAGCAATGGTGGCATCCCCAATCCCCGAGATAGATTTCAGTTTTTCTATATCTGCTTGGAAAAGCCCGGAAAGGCTCCCACACTCTTGAAGAAGCTTTTTGGCAAGAGGTTTCACATCTCCTCGAGGAATTATGCCAAAAAGCAAAAGCTCCACGAGCTCATAATCAGGAAGGGCTTTTTCGCCTCCTTTGAGAAAGCGATCTTTGAGGCGCTTGCGATGGCCCGTATTGAGGTTTTCTTTTATTTTCATCTCACACGCATTTTTAGCCATCTTTTTCGGTTTGACAATAACAATGTGGCTGTTATGGATTGAATTCTTAAAATTCAACTTTATTGTCGTGAAATTAAGAAGGGGAAAGAATAGCCACAAACTTGGATCTTCTCCAGGAGCATAGTATTTTTTAGACAGCTTAATTGATGTGAGATACGCAATACGATCCCCCTATCATCATGTAAGGGGAGATGGAGATACTTATGAGTTGCAGTGTATCATACTGAGAACCCCTCCGTAATATCTGCTTTAAACTGATGTCTAAACCACGTCCGTTGTCTTTTCGCATATTGACGTGTGTGAAGGAAGATCAAGTCTTTAGCCTTTTCTAGTGAAGAGTGCCCTTGTAAATAAGCGCCAAATTCTCGAAGGCCGATCGCTTTTAGAGCGGTTGTGGAGAGGGAGAGCGCGAGAGCGCGAGACACTTCTTCTAGGACTCCTTGTTCAAGCATGCCTTCCAGGCGGGCTCTTATCCGAAGATCTAGTTCTTCTCTCGAAGGCATCAAAAGAATTTTCTGGAATTCATAGGGAGGGGGCGTTGGTTTTTGGGATTGCCAAAAGCTTAAAGGTTTTCCTGTTCCATAAAAAACTTCCAGCCCTCTTAAGGTCCGCTGTTGATCATGAGGATCAATACGAGCTGCTAAGGCTGGATCGACGGTTTGAAGTTCAACATACAAAGAATCCTGAGGGCGACTCTGGGTTTGCAAGTTTTTCCGAATCTGGGAATCCACCGTAGGCAGAGGAGACATTCCTCCGGACAAAGCTTTAAGATAAAGTCCTGTTCCCCCTACAACGATGGGAGTTTGCCCCTCTCTCAGGATTTTTTCAATCTCTGGAATAAGAAGAGAAATCCATTTTCCAACTGACCATGTCTCATAAGGCTCTAAAAATCCATATAAACGGTGGGGAATTTCTTGTTGCTCTTGGACAGAAGGCTGAGCTGTTAAAATCTCAAGACCGTGATAAACTTGAAGACTATCCCCATTAAGAATAACCCCGTTTTTTTCCTCGGCTAGCTTTTTTGCGAAGTTAGATTTTCCGCTCGCTGTGGGTCCCGCAACAATAAAAACTTTATCCAACGACCTTTACCCAAAACTATGCAAAATGCCGATGATGGCTCCGCTCATACAACTCGCAATAGTTCCTGCAATCAATGCTTTAAGGCCGAGAGAAATAATCTCCTGCTTGCGCTCGGGCACCATTGTACCAATTCCCCCAATTTGTATACCAATACTGCTTAAGTTTGCAAATCCAGCAAGGGCATAGGTCATGATTATACTGCTCTTTACACTCAAAACCCCTTTAGGTAAGGCAGCAAGTCCCACAAAGGCAACAATCTCATTTAAGATTGTCTTTTTGCCTAAGAGGGCCCCCGCGGGGATGGCTTCATGCCAAGGAATTCCTAAAAACCAAGCCAAGGGAGCTAAAAGATACCCTAAAAGAAGCTGTAAACTCATAGGCTCTCCCCCAATATTAGGAAGAAGAGCTAACAGCGAGTTCGCCAAAGCTACAACTGCTAAGAACACAATCAACATTGCCAGGATGTTGATATAAAGGCGCATCCCATCCGTTGTGCCTTGAGTAATGGCTTCCATAGATCCGGAGAATTGATAGGGAACGACAAGATGTCCCGACGTGTCTTCTCCAACTTGGGGGATGAGAATTCGAGAAATTGTAATAGCTGCGGGTACACTGATAATAGAGGCCGTCAAGATTTGGGCAATAGGGTTAGGGATGGTTCCTTCCAAAATCACAGCATAAAGCACCATAATGGAAATAGACGTCGTTGCCATTCCTGCTGTCATCACCGTAAAAAGCTCACTACGGGTAAATTTTCCTAAATAAGGTCGGACAAGAAGGGGAGCTTCCGTTTGGCCCAAAAAGATTTTGGCTGCTGCACATACTCCTAATGCCCCTCCAATTCCTAAAACCTTTTGAAAAATTCCTGAAAAGGCTTTTACAATTACAGGTAAAATCCTCCAATGAAAAAGGAGCATCGAAATGGCGCTAATAACAATAACCATGGGTAAACCTTGGAAAGCAAATATATAAGAGTTTGATCCTTCTTTGGCCGAATAGGGGCTATCTCCCCCCCCTAAGTACCCAAAAACAAAGCTTGTCCCAGCTGCCGTTGCATCTTTAAGGGCCATCACACCATCACCAATCCCAAGGAAGACAGACCGGATAATACTAAATTTAGTAACAATAACGGCAAGAACAATTTGGATACCCAGGCCCATAAGAGCCGCCTTAAAATTCACTTGCTTTCGATTTTCACTGAAAAGCCAAGCCAGTGTGAAGAATAACAACAACCCTGCGCAAGCTTGAATGATGAGTGCCATATTTTCCATGTGATCCTCCGCAAAGTGTGGTCAAAACACAAAAAAAAGTGTATCCATAAAGAGGATAATCACTGTCATAAAACATGTTGGATAAAGATGCCAGAGTTTATTATCATATCAGGTGAACTTTTTTGCATAAAGCTTATAAAATAAAGGCGTATCCATGATTGCACTTTAAGTAATTTCGGGTTTTTTGGGGGGGGGGACGTTGATAGGGTTTTGTGTTTATGTGTATTTACACAAAAAA
>JBEPVR010000077.1:0-7252 GCA_041690915.1 Alphaproteobacteria bacterium | reverse complement strand
AGAATAAATCTTTATGTCAAACTGTAATACTGATAAAATGCACCACTGAATACTACTATATGGGAATGGCGGGAGTGACGGGACTCGAACCCGCGACCTCCGGCGTGACAGGCCGGCGCTCTAACCAACTGAGCTACACCCCCAGAAGAGGTGCTTTTGAGATACCTTACCTTTTGCTCTATTGTCAAGGATAATTCAAGAAAGCAACAGCGGTTTCTCTTCTTAATACTTCTTCCGGTGAATCAACCAGCCCGCCACCATCACCCCTAGTGCAACACCCGTAATGATAATTGTCGCAAGAGCATTAATTTGGGGACTAATGCCAAAGCGAATGCTGGAAAAAATGACCATGGGAAGTGTGGATGATCCGGGTCCTGCTACAAAGCTTGCGATGACAAGATCATCCAAAGAGAGGGCAAAGGCTAAAAGCCATCCAGAAAGTAAGGCAGGGGAGATGAGAGGTAATGTGATGGCCATAAAGACTTTTAAGGGGCGTGCGCCAAGGTCAAGGGCGGCTTCTTCTAAGGATCGGTCCATATCGGAAAGTCGTCCTCTGACCAAAATGGTGACATAGGCCATACAAAGAGTGATATGGGCAATCGTAATTGTTAAAATTCCGCGCCCCTTTGGCCACCCGATAGTTTGTTCAAGTCCTACAAAGATAAGCAAAAGGGCCAGACCTGTGATGACTTCGGGCATGACAAGGGGGGCTGTTGTTAAAATACTAAAAAAACTACGGCCTTGAAATCTCCCAAGGCGTACAAGCACGACTGCGGCTAATGTTCCAAAGGCAACGGCGGCTGTTGCGGAACATGTGGCAACTTGGAGGCTGACCCAGGCGGATTTAATAAGCACTTCATCTTGGAGGAGAGAAGCATACCATTTCGTTGAAAACCCTTGCCATACGGTGACCTGGCGGGATGAATTAAAAGAAAAAATGATGAGGGTAAAAATCGGGAGATATAAAAATCCATATCCCACAGTTATAAATATTTTTAAAGTCAAAGAAAGTTTAGTTAGCATCCAAAAACCTCACCTGACGTTCTTGAAGGCGCTGGAAGATAGAAATAGGAATAATAAGGAAAATTAACATGAGAATGGCAAGAGCAGACGCAACGGGCCAATCACGGTTTGTAAAAAATTCATTCCATATGACTTTTCCAATCATTAAGGTTTGAGACCCTCCTAATAGTTCTGGAATAACGAACTCTCCCACTGCAGGAATGAGAACGAGCATCGAGCCAGCGATAACCCCAGGCATAGAAAGGGGCCAAATAACTTTTAAAAATGCTTGAAAGGGGCGCGCCCCTAGATCATAAGCTGCTTCTACAAGAGAATGATCGATTTTTTCTAAAGAAGCATACAGGGGAAGAATCATAAAAGGTAAGTAGCAGTAAATGATCCCTAAAATTGTTGCAAATGTTGTATCTAAGAGGATGAGTGGAGTGGAGATGAGCCCCATCTTCTTAAGAGCCGTATTTAAAAATCCATGGGGACTTAAAATGCCAATCCACGCATAAACACGTAACAAAAAAGAAGTCCAAAAAGGAAGAATGACCATCATCAAGAGCAATGTGCGTATAGGGGGATCAGCTTTGGCAATTCCATAGGCCATAGGATATCCAATGCAAAGACATCCCAACGTTCCTATAACAGCAATGATGAGCGATTCCAGATAGGTTAAGAGATAAAGAGAATCCGTTCCAATAAAGCTGTAGTTAGTGAAATTAAGTTTAATGGTGAGGACTCCCTTCTCAACCCATTCTGTGAGAGGGCTATAAGGGGGAAGTCCCAATTTTAAATCAGAAAAGCTAATTTTCAAAACAATTAAAAAAGGGATAAGAAAAAAGAGGAGAAGCCAGCCATAAGGCATAACAATTGCCCAAAAAGGTGACGTAAAAGAGCTTTGTACTTTTCTCAAAATCTCTTTCATATGGTGAGCACGATACTGTTTTCGGCACGCCAGTAAAGGTAAACTTCATCGTTCCACGTAACAGATCTTTCTGCGAGTCGGACGATATTGGGTTGGGTGGCGAGTATAATTTTGCCGCTCTCCAGCTCCACATGATAAATGGAAACATCGCCCAAATAACCAATATCTTTCACGATTCCTTTAGTTGCGTTCCTCTTTTGTTCAGGAGGCATCGTTGCAATCATAATTTTCTCTGGACGTATGGCAACCTTCACTTGAGATCCCACAGGAGCATCAGCGGAATGACTCACATAAAGTTCACAGCCTGCTTCTTCTGATTCGACAAGAATATGATCTGTTTCATCTTCCACGACGCGGCCTTCAAATTTATTGATAGAGCCGATAAAATCCGCCACGTATTCAGAATGAGGATATTCATAAATCTCGTTAGGAGTTCCAATTTGTCGTAAGCGGCCATGATCCATAATGCCCAAGCGAGAAGACATGGTCATCGCTTCTTCTTGATCATGGGTTACGAGAATAAATGTGATTCCGACTTCTTCTTGAATATTGACAAGCTCAAATTGGGTTTGCTCTCTTAATCGTTTGTCAAGAGCAGCTAAGGGTTCGTCTAAAAGTAAAAGCTTTGGCCTTTTCACCAAGCTACGCGCTAAGGCGACACGTTGGCGTTGACCTCCTGAAAGTTGGTGGGGTTGGCGTGTCCCATATTTGTCCATCTGGACCAGTTTTAAAGCGTTTTTGACTCGCTCTCGGATCTCAGGTTTAGGAATGCGCTCTTGCTTCAGCCCGAAAGCCACATTTTGCTCGACCGTCATATGAGGAAAAAGAGCGTAGGATTGAAACATCATATTCACAGGTCGGTCATAGGCTGGCCTGCGTGTGACATCAATCCCATCAATATAAATTTTGCCGGTGGTTGGCATTTCAAGTCCTGCTAACATGCGCAAAATTGTTGTTTTCCCACATCCAGAAGGACCCAGCAGAGAGAAGAACTCGCCTTGGAAAATAGATAAAGTGACATCATCCACAACAAGGGTTCCCCGAAATTCTTTAGAAACACCTTCTAAATGAATGTAAGGCTTAGCTTTTGGATCCTGCCACGGTTGTAATTCAATTCTTTTCGGTTTTTGGGCCATTTTCTCCTCGCCTTAACGTCCCGTTTTTACGCGCGTCCATTGACGTAAACGCAGACGCTCATATTTTGGTGAGTGTGTCTTGTTGACATATAACGTGGAAAGGATTTCTTTTGAAGGATAAATAAGAGGATCTGTGCGGATATGTTCGTTCATAAAGGAAAATGAGGAAGGAACACTATTGGCAATGGCAATCGTATTTGTGATTTTGGCAATAATGTCTGGTCGTAGAATAAAGTTTATGAAGGCGTGAGCTGCATCTCCATGAGGAGCATCATGAGGAATGGCAAAAGCATCAATCCATAAGTCTGCCCCTTCTTCTGGGATCACATATTCGATATCAATCCCCGTTTCTTGACTCAAGTTTCTGGCGAGAAGAAGATCTCCTGAAAAACCTTGAACAAGGCAGTAGTTCCCTGACGTTAAATCTTCTGTCGCGGGTTCAGCTTGAAACTTTCTTATAAAGGGACGGATGTGGGAAAGCGTTTGAGTTGCTTTATTTAAATCTTCCTCGCTTCCCGAAGTAGGATCCAATTTTAAATAGCTAAGGACGGCAGGAAACACATCAACGGGTGAGTCAATTAACATGACACCACAATCAGCAAACTTGGAGACAACAGTTGGATCAAAAAGCATGGCCAGGCTTTTAACAGGCGCCTTAGAATTTCGATCAAGAATCATCTTCTTATTATAGGCAAATCCAGTTGTTCCCCAGATGAAAGGGAGAGCAAATTTATTTCCTGGATCCGCTTCTTCCATCCGCTTTAAAAGATCAGGATCTAAGCCTTTCCAAGTGGGGATACGTAAAGGCTGGAGCGGTTGATAGAGGTGAGCTTCAACTTGACGTGAAAGATAAGGCCAAACAGTGACGACCACAACGTCATATCCTGAATTGCCCGTAAATAACTTTGTTTCCATCACTTCCGAACTATCATAGACATCAAGGTTCACTTTGATTCCCGTCTCTTTTTCAAATTGATGCAAAACTTCGGGGGAAAGGACATACGCCCAACAATAAACATTTACGGTTTTAGAGGGAGCGGCTTGAACAGGAGAGATAAGCAAAAGAAAAAAAATGCCCCAAATTATTTTTTTAAGAAGAGAATAAGGCATTTTTTCATATCCAATATTTAGATCTACAGATCTTTTGACATACATTTCAAAAAACTCAAAGATTTTTCTGGAGGTGTAGAGACATCTATACTTTTCACTTCACGATGAAGTGGTGTGGATCATTTCAAATGTTTTTTTACCCAGCTTAATATAATGATTTTCTTCTTCAAGTGGCGTATCTAACGCTGATTAAAAGAGAATTTGGAGGTTTCCTCTCGCGGTAAGATAATCAAGAAATGCCACTTCTAAGTCTATGGTCGTTGAATGAATTTATTATATGTTTTTTGCTTCACTTCATTCCTAATGCTGTGCCGTTTCAGGGGGGAGGGTTGTGAAATTGGTTGGCTGGAGGAATCCTACGGTTTTGCCTTTGTGAGTGAGGATGGGAATGCGAGGCTCTAAGCGTTCATAGAGATCTTCCTCTATAAAACCCAAAGAGCGCAAAATGGCTAAAAAGGCCATTTCAGCGGCTTTAGCATTACCATCATCAATCTTCAGAGCTATACCAAACCCTAAGGAAGGGACAATCCCCACTTCAACGCCACCTGCTCCCATTTTGCATAAAACGTGACCTTTGGTGAGCTTAATGATTCTTGTGTCAAATCCCTCACGCCCCGAAATCATTTCAGGATAGGCTTCAATGGCTGCAAGGATTCGGTGGATTGCCTTTTGGCGTGGATAATGAAGATGGGAAGGATCTGCAAAACGGGCCATAGCAAGAGCAATATTATAGAGAGGAAAGGCAAAGGCAGGAATTCCACATCCATCTGTGCCATGGGGAGCGTGTGTAAGCTCTACTCCTGTCATCTCACTCAACGTCTGGTCTACGCGTCGTTGTACTGGGTGTTCTTTAAAAACATATCCCTCAAGATGTTCATTCCTGTGAAGAGCTGTTGTCAGGAAACCTAAGTGTTTTCCTGAACAGCAGTTGTGCAAAACGGAAAATTTTTCAGAAGAACTTATAAATTTTTTATCTGTTAAGGTATAAAGAGGACGGTGAACACCACATTCTAAGATTCGTTCATCTTTTCCTAATTTTTGAAGCCATCTCTCAAGAACTTTAATATGCATCTCTTCTCCCAAATGAGATGCACAAGAAAGAGCAATTTCTTCGGGGGTAAGATGGAATGCATCTGCCGCTCCCGTTTCAATAAGGGGAAGAGCTTGAATAAATTTAAGAGATGACCTCCCAAAAACAGGATCATAAATATTTCCCCAGCTTCGAATGACTTGTCCCAAGGAGTCTACAACGACAGCTCTTCCTCGGTGAAGTGATTCAGGATAGTGCCCCCGGGTAGCTTCAACCATCACAGGATTTACCATTGATCTTCCCCAAATTTATTTTCAATAAGATTAATTAAAGAGGCAACAGCTTGATCTGCATCAATACCATCGCCTTCGATGAAAACAAGCGATCCATGTCCAGCTCCCAGCATTAACAGCCCCATGATAGATCCGGCAGGAACACGCATGTCTTGATAACAAACATATGTTACGGCTTGAAAAGATTCAGCGAGGGTAACGATTTGCGCAGAAGCACGGGCATGCAGGCCCTTACGGTTTTGAATCAACGCTTCTTTTTTAACTATTTTAGACATGAGGTTCATTCAGAGCTTGAGAAGCGACATGAATATATTTGCGTCCTGCTTCTTGGGCGAGAAGAACAGCTTCATGGAGTGTCTTTGCCTTTCTTACGCTTACAAGCTTAATGAGAAGAGGAAGATTCATTCCAGCTACAATTTCTACATTTCTTCCGTCTAATAAAGAATGTGCCAAGTTTGAAGGAGTCCCCCCGAACATATCCGTTAAAATTACGACACCTTGTCCATCTTCAGCGTTCTGAACAGCTCTCAAGATTTCTTTTCTTTTTTCTTCGATATCATCATGAGGGAATAGACTAATGATCTCTAACTTATCTTGCTGACCGACAACATGTTCAAGGGCTTTTGAAAACTCTTGAGCGAGGTGACCATGGCTAACAAGAACGATCCCTATCATTTTTTCGGGCTCTTTTTTAAATCTCTATGTCTTAATTTTACCTGATTTTTTGTCTCTTGTAACCATTCTTTAAGAGTTTTTGCGATAAAGACGGAACGATGCTGCCCACCAGTGCATCCCACAGCAAGTGTTAAATAGCCTCTCCCTTCTTCTTCGAAGCGAGGAAGAGACATAAAGAGAATAGATTTTAAGGACTTTATAAAAGAAGGAAATAATTTATCCTGTTGAATGTATTCTCCTACTTCAGGGTCTTTCCCAGATAAACCACTCAACTCTTTAACATAAAAAGGATTTTTTAAAAGGCGAGCATCAAAAACCATATCTGCTTCCCGAGGTAATCCATGTCGAAATGAGAAAGAGGTAATAAAAATACTGAGGTGCGGAGCTTTTCTAGGTAAAAAAAGTCTTCGTAATTGTCCTCTGAGATCAGAGGCTAAGAGAAGACTTGTATCAATGACAAGATTCGCTTGCTCCTTAAGAGGAGAAATTAAGTGGCGTTCGAGACGGATGCCGTCAAGGATACGACGTTCTTGGCCTAACGGATGAAACCTACGAGTTGCATTATAGCGGCGCGCAAGAATATCATCATCACATTCAAAAAAGATTAATTGAGTATTGAGAAGAGAATTTTTTGTTAGTTTCTCTATCTGTTGCAAAAGTTTATCTGAGGAAAAGTTTCGTGTTCTGACGTCGATGGAGATAGCTAAAGGCCGAGCGTCATCATGGCGAGCAAACGCCACTGGCTCTAGGAAAGAAAGAGGCAAATTATCAATTGTCTCATAACCCATGTCTTCAAGCGCTTTTAAAGCAAAAGAACGACCCGAGCCTGACATCCCTGTGATAAGAAGAACTAACTTTTCTGAAGAATCATTGGGCATAAAATTCATTCCCCAGTTTAAAATAAAGCATCCGCTTGCTTTTGAAGAGATTCAGACACAGGGATACCCATTTTTTCTGCTGCCGCGAGATTAATGTGAAAAACTAATTTTTCAGGATTTTGGATAGGAATATTTTGAATAGAAACACCTTTAAGAATATTACTGACCATTTCAGCAAGGATAAGACCGGATTGACG
>JBEPVR010000076.1:0-7511 GCA_041690915.1 Alphaproteobacteria bacterium | reverse complement strand
ATCTTTCATTAAGGCTGGAATGTCAACACAACGGGCTTGAAGAGGCAAATACCCTGCTTTAATTGAAGATAAATCAAGCATATTATTCACAAGATATAAAAGTTTATTTGAAGAATCTAATATACCATTTATGTAATCAGTTTGGCGTTCATTAAGTGCTCCAAAATACAAATGAGAAAGGATCTCTGAAAATCCAACTATGGTATTCAGAGGACCTCTCAGCTCATAAGATATATTTGCAATAAATTCTGATTTAAGACGGTCAGCTGTTTCTAGAGCCTCATTTTTCTCTTGGAGAGCGTTTTGAACGCGGAATGTATCTGTGGCATCTGTATAACTTAATAGGTGATCACCACCGGGAAGGGGAACATACCTAAAGTTTACAATCATCCCATCCTTTCGCTTCAATTGACCCGTTTTTGGTACCCGATCTGTAACGTTTTCAAGCAGCTGCGCTTTATAAGGTGCCCATTCTTCTTCATAATCAAAAAGATCTTTTAACTTTTCTATAATAGTAGTCAAATGCTGATTTTGTTGAACATCTTTGTCTTCAAAGTTCCATAAGCGGACAAAACTGGGATTAAAAATTTTTAAACGGTTATCACTTCCAATGACAACTACCCCTTCAAAAAGATTATCAAGTGTGGCCTGATACGCGTCTAAAAGTATCTTATTTCTTCCCTCGAGAGCTAAATAATCTGTAACGTCTTCAAACATAAATAAAAGCCCGCCCATGGGATGAGGAGCGCTAAAGATTCGTAAAGTGCGTTCGTCGGGCAAGTGCATTAAGTCTTCTTGCGGTTCCACTTGATCCTTGAGTTGGTGGAGCTGTCTTTTTTTATAAGCAGGAAAGTCAGCATACTCAGGAAGTTGACGTCGCCTTCTCAACTCTTCAAGAACTTCATCAAGTCGTGGGTGGCCTTTAAGAAATGCTTCATCGAAGCTATGTAAGCTTACATAAGCTTGATTATAGTATTGAAGAGTTCCTTCAGAATCATAGATGGAAATAGCAGTTGAAAGATGAGCGAGAACCTCATCATGGGCATGAATGAGACGTTTAATTTCTGTTTGAGCATCATTAAGTTCGGTCATATCATAGGCAACCCCTATAGTTGTATTAAGGGCTCGTGCATTTGGAATTTCCCAAATACGAAAATATCGTCTATCGGCGTTGGCAATAACTATACTTTCAAAAGTTTGAGATTCTCCCATATGTAATGCCTTACGCGCCAAGATTTTGGCTAAACGAGGCTGAGTCAATTCAATGCCTTCTTCATAAATTTTTTGTGGAGAGAGTTGAACAGCAGTTGAATAAGCAAGATTACAGTAGTTGATTTTTTGATGTTCATCTCTATGCCAAATCAGAACTGGCAACAGGTCCATGGTCGCTTGTAAATTGTTAAGAAACTCCTCATTTTTATGCAAAGCTTCTTTATGAAGACGTTCTTGGTTAAGAGTATCTGTTATGTTCTTGAGCCAGACAACAGACTTTCCCTCGAAAGGTTCTCCCTCGAAAGCGTATGTGGCCTCGCTCTCGTTTGCATGAACCGTAAGGTGAAAAGGAAGATTTTTTTGGATTAAACTTTTAATTGCGGAAGTTACCTTTGGAAGGGAGTCAGGATGAAGAAAATCTTTAAAAGATTGAAAAGAATCCCCTGGAAAGGAAGGGGAACGATCAATAATTTGATCTCCTTCACATAGTGCCCAAACATCCCCGCGAGTAAGAAGAAGTTTTCTATATGTCTGAGCTAATTTGCGAGCCTTTATCCAAAGAATACAAAAAAAACTTCCTAAAAGGAGGAAACAAGATGTCCAAGAAAAAAGGTTGAACAGTCCAACTGCCCACCCAAGAGAGGGGATCACTCCTATAAATAGGAATAAGGTAATATTTTTTATTAAACCTATGTTAGCCTCCATGCCTTATATTTAGGCATAAAAATAGACTTTTCACAAGAGTAGTGTTCGTCTCGTTTACGCAAAGTTTTAAAAGTTTATTTGAACAAGAAATAGAGCTTTTAGAAAAATTTTAAAATCTTTTAGGAACCTTATAAAGAGAGAGAAATTATATTTATTCTTAAGCTTGTACTACATACTCCCATAAATCTTTAAGAACACGGCCGTATAGATCACGCTTAAAGGGGATGATGAGGTCAAGAAGCTCCTCCTTTCCCACCCATTTCCAAGAGCGAAATTCAGGATGATAGGTGTGAATGTTAATTTCTTCATTTTTCCCGCGAAAGCGCAAAGCATACCAAATTTGTTTTTGGCCTTTAAATTTTCCGCTCCATAAGCGCGTTGCAAGGTTAGATGGTAAATCATATTTATACCAAACCTTTGATTTCACAATGATTTCAACATTGCGAGTTCCTATTTCTTCTTGAAGCTCGCGTAGCATGGCTTGATCCACATCTTCATGGGGGGCAATGCCTCCTTGAGGCATTTGCCAGGCAGGATCCTTATGATCCATACGTTGCCCGATAAAAATTTTGTTTTCATCATTCAGAATCATCATTCCGACTGCGGGACGATATAATGGGTCTCCAAATTCTTCTTCAGAGAAACTCATGTAATCTCACTTAATTTATTTTTTATTGCTTGTAATCTCACAGAGACTTACTTCTTATTTTTCTTGTCGTAATTTTGCGTAATAGCCATCGTGCGGACAATATCAATGGCGCGCATGAGTTGATAGTCCTCAATTTCCTTTTTCTTCTTTTCCTTCTCTGCCTCAAATTTCTTTACTTCCTCTAGCGTATTTTGAGTATTTGACTCTTTCTTATCAGAAAGAGGTAAAGTTTTATTCTCTTGATCCGTATCTAGCGCTCTAGAGAAATCTTGTTCATGGGGAAAAATACTTTCATCAAGCGTTTCAAGCTTATTTTGAACTTGTTTGATAACAATATCTGGTTTGATCCCTTTCGCTTGAATAGAACGACCTGAAGGTGTGTAATAACGAGCTGTTGTCAGCGTAATAGCGCCTCCATTTGTAAGAGGCATAACAACTTGAACAGACCCTTTTCCAAAGGATTTTGTTCCGACAACCAAAGCTCGGTGATTGTCTTGAAGAGCCCCTGCTAGAATTTCAGAAGCGGAGGCCGACCCTTGGTTAACTAAAACAACAATAGGAATACCATTTGTAATATCAGCCCCATCTGCATAAAAGCGCTCATCTATCTTAGGATTTCTGCCACGGGTGGAGACAATTTCCTCTCCTTTGGTCAGAAAGAGATTGGAAGTATTAATGGCAACATCCAAGAGCCCGCCGGGATCGTTACGCACATCAAGAACAAGACCTTGCAGTGAGCTACCTAATTTCTTTTTAATTTCAGCTATTGCCTCTTTTAAAAGAGATGTAGTGCTTTCATCAAATGTTGTAATTCGAATGTATCCAACGTCTTCTTCAGTTCGCCATTTTACAGATTTTACATGTATAATTTCTCGCATAAGAATTTTTTCAAAAACGTCGTGCCCTTCACGTTTAATGTACAATCGAACGGGCGTTCCCGCCTTACCACGGAGGAGATCAACGGCTTCATTCAATGTTTTTCCCGTAATTGGCTGTTTATCAACAGTAACAATTAAATCGCCCGCTTGTAGCCCTGCTTTTTGCGCAGGGGTATCATCAATAGGAGAAATAATTTTAACAAGCCCATTTTCCATCGTAACTTCCATGCCTAAGCCGCCGTATTCGGCTTTGGTTCTCATTTTTAATTCTTCATAACTTTTAGGATTAAGGTAAGCAGAATGAGGATCAAGAGCGCTCAACATACCATTGAGGGCACCTTCAAGAAGTTTTTCATCGGTGGTTTCTTCGACATATTCGGTCTTGATACGCTCAACGATATTATCAAATAAATGAGAATCGAATTGAGGGATTTTTTCTTGGGGGGGAGCGTCTTTTGTCACTTTTGGAGATTGCGCGGTTGAATATAAGCTCGCAACACCCACTGTTGATAAAAGAACAAAGAAAAATAAGCCTAAAACCTTTGAGGTCATTGATCACTCCGTATTAAATTCTGCAAAATATGGCTTTGGATCAATGGCTTTTCCCTTTTGCCTTAACTCTAGATAAAGCTTTGGTAGGTCTGCCCCATATCCCGCCATCGTTCCTAATTTCTCACCAGCATATACGTTTTGTCCAACTTCTGCATTAATTTTATGCATGCCCATTAAAATGGTATAGACCTTTTCTCCATGATCAAGAATTAAAATATCGCCTTGGGAACGAAAAGGCCCTTTAAAGACGACTTTTCCATTGGAAGGAGAAAGCACTTCAGCATTTTTTTTCGATTCAAAAATAACTCCTTGACCATTAGGGCTGAATTTCTTTTCAAGCGCTTGATCATTAACAACTTTGCCCCCAACAGGCCGTTCAAGCAGTCGGAAGGGCAAATTCTTTTTAGCCGTTGCGGTTGTTGCTTCACGGTCCTTTTTTGAGAGAGCAGCTCGACTTTCCTCTAAGAGAGTATTGATATCTTCCTCATCAGCCAAGCGATCTAGTTCGCCCTTCTTCACCTTTTCGATTTTTTGGTTTTCTAAAATCGAAAGCTGGGCTTGCTGGAACTCAATATCCTTAAAAAGTTGATTACAGGATTGGGTCTTTTGATCTAGCTCTCTGCTAAGGGCTGAGATTTTATGGAGTTCAGCTTGAATGTGTTGCTGTTCTTGTTTAAGAGATGCTGTGAAAGCGCGAACTAAAATAATTCCTCTCAGCGCCTTTTGGCTTGCGGTGGGATCCACTAAAATACGTAAAGGATTTGCACGCGCAAGGCGGGCTAACAAAGGAAGTTTTTTTGCAAGTCGTTCTCGACAGTGAATGAGATTAGCTTTCTTTTCTTCGTTCATCACGGAAAGAGAGTGAAGAGCTTTCTCTAGCTGAGCTGCTTCTTCAATGAGCTGTTGTTGCTTTTGAAAAAGGTCCGCTTTTTCTTGCTTTATTTCTTTGAATTCTTGGCGTGCATCTTCTGCGTTTGTGAATGATCCCCAAAAAAACAACACAAGAAAAAAGAAATATTTATTCATGCTCTGTTTCCAAAAGAGACGTGCCTGTCATAAGAGAGGGCTTTGGGAAATCTAAAATTTTTAAAATCGTTGGGGCGATATCACAAAGCCTCCCGGGGCGGAGTGAACCACGGGGTCCATTGAACATGACAAGGGGAACGGGATTAATTGTGTGAGCCGTATGAGGTGAATGGAGAGTATAATCATACATAACTTCTGCGTTTCCATGATCAGCTGTGATAAGAAGGCAAGCTCCTGATTGTTCAACTGCAGCTTTAATTTCTCCTAAACAGGAGTCAACCGTTTCAACAGCCTTACGCGTGGCCTCAAAATCCCCCGTATGACCCACCATATCTGTGTTTGCATAATTAACGATGATAAGAGTATATTTTTTGCTTTGAATGGCCTCTTTTAAGCGATCTGTGAGTTCATAGGCTGACATTTCAGGTTGAAGATCATAGGTGGCCACATTGGGAGAGGGAATAAGAATACGGTCTTCTCCTGGGAAGGTTTCTTCCCTCCCCCCATTAAAGAAAAAGGTAACATGGGCATATTTTTCTGTTTCAGCGATACGGAGTTGTTTCAACCCATGGGATGCAATAACTTCTCCTAAAACATCATGAAGGGGAGTGGAAGGGAAAAGAACCTTCATCCAGGTGTTAAGGGTTTCTGAGTACTCTGTAAGTCCTAAGACTGCGGAAAAATGAATATGGCGAGGCCTTGTAAACTCTTTGAAATGGGGGTTTAGAAGAGTTTCTAAAATTTGCCGTGCTCGATCAGATCTAAAATTCGTCATGAAAAGGCCGTCTCCGTCCTTCATCCCCGTATAAGATCCGATGGCCGTGGGCAGAATAAACTCATCTGTAATATTGTCTTCATAGTTTTGATGAAGGTAGGTAAGAGGATCTTCCATGCGAGGCGTTCCCTCAACCATGGCCTTGTAGGCCTTTTCAATTCGATCCCATCTTTTGTCTCGATCCATACCATAATAACGACCCCCAATTGTTGCGAGGGTGATGAGGGGATAATCCTTCATAAATGTTAAGAGAGAGGAGAGATAAGAGTCTGCACTTTTAGGCGGCGTATCCCGTCCATCCAAAAAAGCATGGATCGCAACAGGGATGCCATGATTTGCGAGAATGGCGGAAAGGGCTTTAATATGAGTTTCGTGGGAATGAATGCCGCCAGGCGAGAGAAGCCCTACAAGATGACACGTCCCTCCTGACTCTTTAAGAGCATGGATAAAGTCTTTTAGAGGAGGCAAATTTTCAATCCTATGCTGACGGATAGCTTCATCAATCCGGGGGAGATCTTGGAGGATAAGGCGTCCTGCGCCAATGTTCATGTGTCCCACTTCAGAATTGCCCATCTGTCCCTCCGGGAGCCCTACATTGAGTTCAGAGGCTTCCAAAAGGGTGTGAGGAGAATGAGCGACAAAATTATCCCAGTACGGCGTTTCGGCATGCGCAATGGCATTGTCTGGGCCATTTTCTCGATGTCCCCATCCATCTAGTATACATAACACAACAGCTTTATCCATATAACCCTCTTATAGTGAAAGAGGGATTCTAGAAAAAATGAGATCTAAAAGCTAGAAGTATCTAATATTTTTGGGGTCTTGTAATATTATATCTTTTTTTACTACTATGTGGTAAGATAAAGATTATTAGAGCTTTGTAATCTTAAATATTTCTGGTGTTAGAGGGCGGATGTAAATAAATTTTTGATTCTTTTATTAGGTGAATAGACTCCGTTTCCAAAGATTTTTAATCTTATATAAAAAAATAACGTTTTATTTAAATTTATTGCTTTAAAAAATACTTCTTTATAAAAAAGGGTTGAAAATTTAGAAGAGAGTTGTTACATCTAAAAAAGGAATAGTATTTCCGTTATTTGGTAATGATAATTTGTGGTATTGAGGCTTAGTGATGAAGAGTAAATTGTTTCAGCGTTTTTTAGGTAGCGTGTCCATGATTCCAATGGTCATGTTGGCATTTTTTGCAGAGCCTTTGGTGGTTACTTCTCCGGCTGAAGCTAGGGGTTTGACTCACCAGCGCGTAAAAACGCCAAGAGGGCGTGACAAATCATCAGGAAAATCCACCACTAGGGGTGTAGCACAAAGGAAAGGGCCAGGAAGCGCTCGTCCAGCTGTAGGAAGAGTTGCTCGTCCAGCTGTAGGAAGAGGCGCTCGTCTAACTTTAAGAAGAGCTGCTCGTCCAGCTGTAGGAAGAGGCGCTCGTCTAACTTTAAGAAGAGCTGCTCGTCCAGCTGTAGGAAGAGGCGCTCGTCCAGCTGTAGGAAGAGGCGCTCGTCTAACTTTAAGAAGAGGCGCTCGTCTAACTTTAAGAAGAGCTGCTCGTCCAGTTAATAGAGGAGTTAAACCAGCGATTAGAGTTAAACCAGCGATTAATAAAAGGATTCCAGCTCCAGTAGCGGCTCCAGTTCCAGTAGTAGCGATTCCAGCTCCAGTAGCGGCTCCAGTTCCAGTAGTAGCGATTCCAGCTCCAGTA
>JBEPVR010000075.1:0-7522 GCA_041690915.1 Alphaproteobacteria bacterium | reverse complement strand
AGGGCCGCGCAAGGCGATTGACGCTGAAAGTGCAATCGCCGTTAAGTGCGCATTTAGAAATTAGCAATTTCCTCATGACAACTTCGTTCGCTTCCGCTCCCATCTCTTTTGTGGTGGATATGATCAGGGTCGTTTTGTTATGGAGAAATTGTGTGAGCGGAAGCGAACGAAGAAAGTCCGACGATTTTAGGAGGCGCGCTGATACATTGCCTTCGGCAACGTGCGCTTTGTCGCAAGCGACTAAGACTAAATTCACAAACGTAGACAGGTTTTTTGTTAGATGCGCCTCAATGAGAAACGTTGAGAATACTCGAGCGCTTATTCAAGCTGCTCATTCGAAAATCATCGTAGGCGTTATGAGCGCAATTCGTCAGAATCAGGACATACGCAATATGTGTTGCCAGAAAGGGCAACACTAAAAATCGCTCAAGTTCTTCCGTTGTATAGCTTCCAGGTAAAGAAAAAAGAACAGATTGTCATGAATATGGAGATGAGATACACTAAGCGCGACGTACAGGTGGTGAAAACACCCATACGCCGCTAACCACAACTAACGGTAAGGAGCTAGTCATGGCTGATCATGATATACAAAAATCCAAACAACTATTAAAGCGTTTAGAGGAAGAAATGGAATTTCTGAGGAGTTTAACGTCTCAGATAGCCAATCTCACGTCTCAGGCAATTGTCCTTTCTTCCACTATAAAGGGAACTTGGAATTACATTGACCAAGTCCATAAAAGCTGGAAGTTGGATATTTATCAATCTTAAGATACAGCCTCTCGGAGAATTTGAAGAAGAGTCTTCTTATGCTCTGAGGGGTGCGTTAAAATATAGAAAAAAGCAGGATGTATGAAAAGATTTTTTAGATCTCTCTTGAAAAAAATAGGAGAATTCCTAGAGAAAACAGGAAAAATTCTCAAAGAGGATAAGATTCAAACACTACATGTAGAAGAAAAAATCGTTGTTGTAGAGGAGGCTCTAGATGAGGTTTCATCTCTTAAAGTGAAGGGAAAACAAGGTAATCCAGTCAAAAAAAAGAAAACAGACATAATCCCTTACTCAGAATCGGAAAACCCAATCAGAGATGTCGTGGATTTAATGGAGTTTCCTTTCTTAGCCCTCTCAAAAAATCGCAGAAACCCTATCATTTATGAAAGTGAAGACGGCACTACACAGATAAAGGTAACGAGGCATACAGGCCATTTTCTTGCCAGCATCTATGACTGGGACATCATTTTAGTGGTTGCGGGAAAAATACAGGAAATCCTTAATAAAGGCTCAGATATACCCCCTCGAAAGATAACGATCCCACGGCATGAGCTTTTAAAGGCCTTACATAAGCAAGACGGAAAAAAACAACAGAAAGACTTGGAAAAAAGCCTCTCACGGCTTAAAGCGACAATGGTTAATGCGACAATCAACAACAAAAACTACAATCTCGTAAAGGGATTTGGGTTCCTAGAAAGCTGGGAATACTTAGAACGGGAAAACAACAGGGAGATGAAGATCGTTCGTATAACTCTCTCTGAATGGCTGTATAATCTTTGTTGTGTTCAAGGAAACCTCCTAAAACCAAGCCTCTCCTATTTTGATATGAGCTCAGCTTTAAAGAAATTTCTCTATCGGACAGCACGAAAACACGCAGGAAGCAACAGGGATGGATGGGAGTTCACAGTTGAAAAGCTTTATAAAAAGTCTGGTAGTGAGAATGAGCTCAGAATGTTTAAAAACAACCTAAGATCCGCAGTTTTAGACAATGATATCCCTGATTATTCAATGAAGTGGAGAGAGAAAAACGGCAAAGCAACCGTCGTTTTTAAGAGATCAAAAATCCATGAGCTAGGAAGATTGATAGAAAAATTCGATAAAAACAAAGAAAAACAATTATTAATCAATAACTTAAGTAAAAATAACGAGTAAGATAACTTTGGGGGGTATATCAGCAACATTTGGGGGGTATATCAGCAACATTTGGGGGGTATATCAGCAACAAAAACACCTTTCAACGCCGCTGAAACACTAGCCATTTTGGTCCCTAAACTTATTTAAAACTTATTTAAAACTTATTTAAAACCGGTTTTTCCTGTGGACGATTTTTTAAAAAACGGAAAAAATTTATCCGATTTATGACTCTTAACTCGCTTCGCTCGTGAGTAGTATTTTTTGATCTTTAGTTCGCTCCGCTCACCAATCATAGTTTTTTGTAATTCCTCTCTCGCTATGCCCATCAAGAGCGCTCCGCTATCGCTACGCGTCACCTACGGTGATGACCTTCGGTCACTCTTGACCGGCGCGAGTTTCGGAATTAAAGGACCCCCAAGACGCAATGGCGAAAAGGACGCCATTGCGTCTCTCTCAACAAAAAAGAAGTCCTCTCTAAGGTAAAGCGCAAACTCGTCTCCTAACCTCTCCGAGGATTTCGAATCCTCAATTTCACGATTGCCTTTCCTGGAACGGCCTTAGAGCGTTCTCTGTTTTTTGGGTGCATTCTTTTTAAGAAAGGCTCACTCATCTACGTCAACTAAGATGATAATATTTAAAATCAATCAGGATCAGAAAAGTATTTATGGACATTCCAACATGATTAGGTTTTAATTAAGAAATGGATTATTTAGATGGTCTTATTAATGGTTTAAAATAAAAATATTTATTAAAAGGACATAAAACATGAATAAAAAAACAATTAAAATTACACTTTCTCTCATTGGCATTTTAATGGTTTCAGAGCCCAGCTATGGGTTTGATCCTGGTAAAGAAGACCCCGGTTGGTGGCCTCAATCGGGAGAGCCTGGGTACGTTCCTCCATATATGCCGGCAGCTCATCAGCCACATAGCAGCCCATCTACAAGCACACAAGGCTCTACAAGTGCATCGTCAGGTCATACTTCAAGCAATTCACAAGCCGTTAATCCTATCACTGGAAATGGCTTGATAACCGGAAATACCGGAACTGGGAGATGATTTCTGATCCTGATTAACCGTAGGTTTGGTTTTCTCCTAAAAACTGAATATAATAATTTTTCATTTTTGGGGTTTTCAGTAGATGTTCTCAAATCGCACATATGTGCGATTTGAGAACAGGTTTCATTTTTCATCTCCCTCATACTAAAAAAAAGTGTTTCACTTCTGTACGACGATCCTAGGAGCTTCTAGATGTATTTTATTGCTTCTAACTTAAAAGTGACGCGAATCGAGATCTCTACTCTCCTCCATTGGCACATGATGCAATTGCGAGCCTTACAGAAATAAGCCTCCTTCAACTTCTTTCCATGCTCGATGATCTCACAAGCGCCCGTCCTTAAATAGGTTCCTCAATCTAGAAAATAGTCTGCGTCGTAATTTTCATCGTTGAGCGCCAATGGCGCGAATAAGGGGCCGTGAAGATAGATAACAAATGTTAGCTAACTTCACCCATCCTGCCTTCCTCATAGCCTCCATTATATCGCTATTTTACCGCTATCGCTTGCCGCTATTTCATCGCTATTTTACCGCTATTCCTCAATAAATCACAAAAAAGTGCATTTATAGCGCTATAATGGCTTATAATGAACGTTCTATAGGGCAAAAATAGCGATATAATAGCGCTAAAAAAGTAGCTTTGAAAATAATACCGCCATTTACGCGCTATTTTACCGCTATCGCTTCTTTCATTTTACCACCATTTTACCGCTATCGCTTGCCACTATTATATCGCTATTTTAGCGCTTTTCACTCTCACGCAGGGTTTTGTATGGGCAAATCATTTCCGCTTCTGTACGAGGATCCTAGGAGATTTTAGAGGTCTTCTGTGTTGGAGGAAGCCCCACGTTTTAATTTCATCCGAAGCGCCTTTCATAGAGTGGCCGAGGAATGCGTAGCTTTAGAGAAGCGCTCTTGATGAGAATAACGAGTGAGGAATTACTTGTACTTTTCCTTATTGAAGAAGCAAAAAGTATATTTTTAGAGAGAGCCGCCCGCAGGGCCGCGCAAGGCGATTGACGCTGAAAGTGCAATCGCCGTTAAGTGCGCATTTAGAAATTAGCAATTTCCTCATGACAACTTCGTTCGCTTCCGCTCCCATCTCTTTTGTGGTGGATATGATCAGGGTCGTTTTGTTATGGAGAAATTGTGTGAGCGGAAGCGAACGAAGAAAGTCCGACGATTTTAGGAGGCGCGCTGATACATTGCCTTCGGCAACGTGCGCTTTGTCGCAAGCGACTAAGACTAAATTCACAAACGTAGACAGGTTTTTTGTTAGATGCGCCTCAATGAGAAACGTTGAGAATACTCGAGCGCTTATTCAAGCTGCTCATTCGAAAATCATCGTAGGCGTTATGAGCGCAATTCGTCAGAATCAGGACATACGCAATATGTGTTGCCAGAAAGGGCAACACTAAAAATCGCTCAAGTTCTTCCGTTGTATAGCTTCCAGGTAAAGAAAAAAGAACAGATTGTCATGAATATGGAGATGAGATACACTAAGCGCGACGTACAGGTGGTGAAAACACCCATACGCCGCTAACCACAACTAACGGTAAGGAGCTAGTCATGGCTGATCATGATATACAAAAATCCAAACAACTATTAAAGCGTTTAGAGGAAGAAATGGAATTTCTGAGGAGTTTAACGTCTCAGATAGCCAATCTCACGTCTCAGGCAATTGTCCTTTCTTCCACTATAAAGGGAACTTGGAATTACATTGACCAAGTCCATAAAAGCTGGAAGTTGGATATTTATCAATCTTAAGATACAGCCTCTCGGAGAATTTGAAGAAGAGTCTTCTTATGCTCTGAGGGGTGCGTTAAAATATAGAAAAAAGCAGGATGTATGAAAAGATTTTTTAGATCTCTCTTGAAAAAAATAGGAGAATTCCTAGAGAAAACAGGAAAAATTCTCAAAGAGGATAAGATTCAAACACTACATGTAGAAGAAAAAATCGTTGTTGTAGAGGAGGCTCTAGATGAGGTTTCATCTCTTAAAGTGAAGGGAAAACAAGGTAATCCAGTCAAAAAAAAGAAAACAGACATAATCCCTTACTCAGAATCGGAAAACCCAATCAGAGATGTCGTGGATTTAATGGAGTTTCCTTTCTTAGCCCTCTCAAAAAATCGCAGAAACCCTATCATTTATGAAAGTGAAGACGGCACTACACAGATAAAGGTAACGAGGCATACAGGCCATTTTCTTGCCAGCATCTATGACTGGGACATCATTTTAGTGGTTGCGGGAAAAATACAGGAAATCCTTAATAAAGGCTCAGATATACCCCCTCGAAAGATAACGATCCCACGGCATGAGCTTTTAAAGGCCTTACATAAGCAAGACGGAAAAAAACAACAGAAAGACTTGGAAAAAAGCCTCTCACGGCTTAAAGCGACAATGGTTAATGCGACAATCAACAACAAAAACTACAATCTCGTAAAGGGATTTGGGTTCCTAGAAAGCTGGGAATACTTAGAACGGGAAAACAACAGGGAGATGAAGATCGTTCGTATAACTCTCTCTGAATGGCTGTATAATCTTTGTTGTGTTCAAGGAAACCTCCTAAAACCAAGCCTCTCCTATTTTGATATGAGCTCAGCTTTAAAGAAATTTCTCTATCGGACAGCACGAAAACACGCAGGAAGCAACAGGGATGGATGGGAGTTCACAGTTGAAAAGCTTTATAAAAAGTCTGGTAGTGAGAATGAGCTCAGAATGTTTAAAAACAACCTAAGATCCGCAGTTTTAGACAATGATATCCCTGATTATTCAATGAAGTGGAGAGAGAAAAACGGCAAAGCAACCGTCGTTTTTAAGAGATCAAAAATCCATGAGCTAGGAAGATTGATAGAAAAATTCGATAAAAACAAAGAAAAACAATTATTAATCAATAACTTAAGTAAAAATAACGAGTAAGATAACTTTGGGGGGTATATCAGCAACATTTGGGGGGTATATCAGCAACATTTGGGGGGTATATCAGCAACAAAAACACCTTTCAACGCCGCTGAAACACTAGCCATTTTGGTCCCTAAACTTATTTAAAACTTATTTAAAACTTATTTAAAACCGGTTTTTCCTGTGGACGATTTTTTAAAAAACGGAAAAAATTTATCCGATTTATGACTCTTAACTCGCTTCGCTCGTGAGTAGTATTTTTTGATCTTTAGTTCGCTCCGCTCACCAATCATAGTTTTTTGTAATTCCTCTCTCGCTATGCCCATCAAGAGCGCTCCGCTATCGCTACGCGTCACCTACGGTGATGACCTTCGGTCACTCTTGACCGGCGCGAGTTTCGGAATTAAAGGACCCCCAAGACGCAATGGCGAAAAGGACGCCATTGCGTCTCTCTCAACAAAAAAGAAGTCCTCTCTAAGGTAAAGCGCAAACTCGTCTCCTAACCTCTCCGAGGATTTCGAATCCTCAATTTCACGATTGCCTTTCCTGGAACGGCCTTAGAGCGTTCTCTGTTTTTTGGGTGCATTCTTTTTAAGAAAGGCTCACTCATCTACGTCAACTAAGATGATAATATTTAAAATCAATCAGGATCAGAAAAGTATTTATGGACATTCCAACATGATTAGGTTTTAATTAAGAAATGGATTATTTAGATGGTCTTATTAATGGTTTAAAATAAAAATATTTATTAAAAGGACATAAAACATGAATAAAAAAACAATTAAAATTACACTTTCTCTCATTGGCATTTTAATGGTTTCAGAGCCCAGCTATGGGTTTGATCCTGGTAAAGAAGACCCCGGTTGGTGGCCTCAATCGGGAGAGCCTGGGTACGTTCCTCCATATATGCCGGCAGCTCATCAGCCACATAGCAGCCCATCTACAAGCACACAAGGCTCTACAAGTGCATCGTCAGGTCATACTTCAAGCAATTCACAAGCCGTTAATCCTATCACTGGAAATGGCTTGATAACCGGAAATACCGGAACTGGGAGATGATTTCTGATCCTGATTAACCGTAGGTTTGGTTTTCTCCTAAAAACTGAATATAATAATTTTTCATTTTTGGGGTTTTCAGTAGATGTTCTCAAATCGCACATATGTGCGATTTGAGAACAGGTTTCATTTTTCATCTCCCTCATACTAAAAAAAAGTGTTTCACTTCTGTACGACGATCCTAGGAGCTTCTAGATGTATTTTATTGCTTCTAACTTAAAAGTGACGCGAATCGAGATCTCTACTCTCCTCCATTGGCACATGATGCAATTGCGAGCCTTACAGAAATAAGCCTCCTTCAACTTCTTTCCATGCTCGATGATCTCACAAGCGCCCGTCCTTAAATAGGTTCCTCAATCTAGAAAATAGTCTGCGTCGTAATTTTCATCGTTGAGCGCCAATGGCGCGAATAAGGGGCCGTGAAGATAGATAACAAATGTTAGCTAACTTCACCCATCCTGCCTTCCTCATAGCCTCCATTATATCGCTATTTTACCGCTATCGCTTGCCGCTATTTCATCGCTATTTTACCGCTATTCCTCAATAAATCACAAAAAAGTGCATTTATAGCGCTATAATGGCTTATAATGAACGTTCTATAGGGCAC
>JBEPVR010000074.1:0-7688 GCA_041690915.1 Alphaproteobacteria bacterium | reverse complement strand
CTGTATAGCCTTTATTGGCCCATAACTGTTCTCTCTGAAGTGCCCTTTCTCTAGCCGCCCCTCGATCCAACTTTTACCCACCCAGTGTCCACCAACCATTCTTTCTTTTCTACTTGTGTGCCATTCTACATCTTTTCCTCTTATTGTAGAGGTAGATGATTTGTTCACGATATTTATGGTGTGAAGGTGAAGAGGACCCCGCGTCGACAGGGTACCTGTCAGATTTTGTAACTTTTTTGCAGATATATCAGCTTGACCAGCAGAGAAGAAAGCTTCGTGTTTAGGTGGAGCCTCTTGTGTTGCGTACCTCGTTGTATTTCTCCCTTTCTTACCTTGCCATATGACCTGTGGAGGAAGGGGAATGCTCGCGCTAGATGTCACAATCTCATTAGAAAAAAGATGAGATGTTGAATTTAATATACCCTCAATTAAAACGTTACCCCCTCTGTTTGTCACATTTTGAGCGGCTGTAAATGTAACTAAATTTTGCGAATGTGGAATTTTTTTCTGAAAAAATTGAGCCCCGGGATGATTGGTAATGGAGCCTGTTCTTGCCAAGACTTTACCATCACCTAGGATACGCATTTGATGACGATTATCAAATCCCCCATAGCAATCAAAGCTTGTTTCGCCGCGACCATAAAATGTGCCCTTGTTATTATTAAAATGACCGACGGTGATATGGGCTCCTCTTTGAGCTACAACCCTCGCATTATTTATCCAAGCATGCCCCCCTGTGTTTAAGGTCAATATGCCTTCAACTAAAATATTAAAGTCATTGGTAAGAGGGCCAGAAAAGTTCCACCCGAAGTTTCCATTAATTTTTAGATGATTCTTCGGGCGCAAGATCGGACCATGCACGGCAACACTATGGTTGAATGCTCGGGGAGCTCCTCCTAAATTCCACCCGCCGGGGACATGGAGAGTTAGAGTCTCCGTGGCGGTAATTTTTGCATTATGGGTTAATAAGGATTTTGCTCCCTCCTGATGGAGTTCAACATTTTTTCCTGTGATTTTTCCCTTGAGACTTAACTGAGGAGCCGTAAGGGTTACGGTCCCTTCTTTACTCTCCACCTGAGCGTCTTTGCCTGTTACAAGAGGTTGGGTTGCTTTTAAATTTACACCTGTATTTCCAATGATGCCTTTGAAGGTGTTAATTGTTGCAGCCTTAATGGTTACTCTTCCTGCAGAAACAATATCACCCTCGTTTGTCACCGCCATCTCCGACCCCTCGAGAGTAATCCCTGAGCGTCCAACGAGTTTACTTAGATTGACCAATTTCTTAGAAGATGTAATGGCTAAAGTCTCATTTGACTTAAATGTCCCCTTATTTCTAAAGCTTGTCAGATTTGATAAAGACATTGATTTCTGACTTAAAACACGGCCGTCATTTTCTAAAGTCTGCACTTGAGGAAGTAAAATCTGTCCTGTGGTAGACAAAATAGTGCCGGTCTCTCCATTCTTTAAGGTTCGACAACGGGGCAATAAGATATCATCTTTAGCTTCAAGCCTTCCTGTCTGTGTATAAGAGGGTTGTCTCAAAGTGATTGTGCTTTGAGAAGAAAGGAGGCCGTGATTGTTTAGGGTGGTGTTTTCTCCTGTTTCAATGCTTTCTTGGCTTAAAATCTTTGACCCTGGGGCGTTCTCAATCGTTGAGGAGCCCGACACTTCAATACGTCCCGCAGCTTGAATGTGGTCATGATTCCGGAGGGTCTTGTTTTTTACCGAGAGAGTCCCCTCTGAAAGAAACTGACCCGTGTTGAGAAGAGCCCCTTCACCCTGAATAACGGCTGAATGACGCGCTTGAATTGTGTGCTTATTCTCAAATTGATTCTGGGGCCGCCCTCCCTCTATAGCTAAGGTTAAGAGAGAGGCTTGGATAGATCCCGTATTCGTTCCTCTCTGCGTCTGAAGGAGAAGGCCTGCTTCAATTAAAATATCCTTTGTGTTTTGAACGTCACCGACAAGAAGGTTAGCCCTATGGGCTTTGATATCCTTCGTGTTGACAAGGACGGGGAGCTTAACTGTTAATTCCTTTTTCCCTTGTAATAAGTTGTTATTGGTAAATGTCCCTTGCCCCGTCAGAGTACAATCCTCTTCACTCCCCATCTCTCCGTCATTTGTAAAAGACCGTTGGGTGTTTAGCTCAAGAGTCGTCTGCGCAGCGATAACGCCTGTCGTCCCATTCTTCCCCTCGTTACTGGTAAGATGAACAGATCCCTCTGGGGAAGTGATCTTTCCGTTATTTTGTAAGTTGGTGACGATAACTTCAGCTTGGGTTTGTCCTTGGATATTACCAAAGTTATGAAGAGCGGACGTATCATTCACACGGAGGGTTCCCTGAGAAACAATTTTTCCGCCAGCTTTATTCTCTAACGGTCCTTTGAGATGGTGGAGATTGACTTGACGTGAGGAACCAAGAGTTCCTTCATTTTCTAATGCAACCTCTCTTATGTGCAGTGACTCCTTTCCTCTGATACTTCCTTTCTGTGTATTCTGTAATTTTCCAGATCCATGAATATCTACCATTTGAGGCGAGAGAATTTTTCCCTGGTTTTCTAATTTTTGCGCAACAGTCATCTCAACTTTCGTTTTGCCGCTCAGCGTTCCTTTGTTTGTTCCTGCCTGAAGAGCGAAAGTCGCCGTTCCCGTTGTAGCGGCAATAAGTCCATCATTTGTAAACTCTGAAGTCGCTGTAACAAAGGTTTCTTGACCCTGCACAATACCTTTATTTACAAATGATTTTGTGTTTCTAAGAGTGACCTTTTCTTCAGCAACAATTTCGCCTCCCGATTCATTCGCAAACTTCTTATCTTCCGTTAAAGAAAGAATACTTCCTGTCGCATAAACCTTTCCATGATTTTCAAAGTTAGTCTTAACGTTAACATTGTCTTCCGATGTCACCAGACCCTGATTATTAAATTGTCCTGATCCCTTTACTGTAATGGCTTTTGGACTACTTAATTTTCCTACCCCAGAAGCTGGTGAAGCCGCGTTTGTAAAGACGTCCTTAAAGGTCATCTCAATACCATCCCTTCCACAGATGGCTTGATGGTTTTCACCACGGCTGGCATCTATCGTGAGAACCCCTCCCTGAGCACTAAGAAGACCTCGATTGATGAGCTCAACCGCTGAGAGGGTTACCGGTCCCTCTCGTCCTTCCATGATTCCATCATTTGTGATTGTTGCGGAAGAAGTTACATTAAAATTCCCCTCTGACAGAACAAGACCCGAATTTTTTAACCCTTTCCCCAAATGATCCAACTCGATGGATTGATGGGCTCGCATCGTCCCTTTATTATCAATTTCTACGATATGGGATTCGATTCTATCACTTTTGGTGATCTCTCCCTCTTCCCCATTTTCAAAGGTTCCTCTTCCGTCAAGCTTTACGATCGTTCCTCCGACCATATGACCCTTATTCGTAAATGTTTCATCAATCGAGAGAGTGAGAGAATCTGAGGCTATAAGGCCCTGCAGTCTGTCAACTTCATCAAGGTTAACCTCATCGTTGAGGGCTCCCGCATTCGATCCCTTTTGGGCTTGAAGGGTAATCTTAGGGCTTAAGATAAGGCCTTTATTCTCAAAGTCGTTTGTTTCCTGATCACCGGTTGTTTGGCTTTCCCCTTTCTTTGTCTTAATTTTAATTTCTTCTTCAGCAATGATCTGCCCTTGGTTTTTGGCTTTGCTGGACTCAATATCAATCTTCTTCTGACTTTCAATGTGCCCTTTATTCTGAACTTCACCTTCTCCCTTTATGGTGAGCTCTCCTCCGGATGAAACAAGAGAACCCGCTCCATTCTTAAAAAGTTTGCTTGCTTTAAATGTAAGGGTTCCTTCTGAAGAGACTTCATCCTCATTTTCAATAAGAGAAGCCTCAACTTCTACTTTTTGAGATCCATGAAAGACGCGTCTGTTTGTAAACGTGCTCCCCACAACGTCAGGAGTTTCCTCAAGACTAGGCATTCCAACAACTGTTAGGGTTTTACTATGAACATCTCCTTCATTTGTAAACGTATGTCCTTTAAAACCAATAAATGTGTCCGCCTCAATACTTCCCTTGTTTTGAAGAGTTGTGAACCCAACCGAAAGCCCCTCTGCTGAAGAAAGAACCGCATCTTCAGCATTTTGGATGTCTGTAAAGCTTAAAGTCGAGGCCTCCTGCAAATGGATATTCCCTTCGTTATGAAGAGTCGCTCCCTTCAATATTCCTGCTTTTGCGAGAACTTTCCCTTTGTTTTCAAGATGATGAATACGGGAAATAAAGGAGCCCATACTCTTGAGTTCTTTCGTATTTTCAAATGTTCCCGCACCTTCAAGTTCGACAATGGTCCCCCCAAGAGCACACCCATCGTTGGTAAACAACCCATCTGTAATCAGCTTAAGAGATTCGGAAGCGACAAGCCCCTGGAGTTCATCAATTTTAGCAGGATCAATCTCCACATTGATACCGCTTGTGTTAGACCCTCTCTGTGCTTCAATCGTAATTTTAGGGCTCAGAATAAGGCCATCATTTTCAAATCCTTGTGTTTCTTGATCTCCTTCTTTGCTTGGTCTTTCAGTTACCTTAATATCGACTTCTTTCTCGGAAATAATTTGTCCATGATTGGCTGCTTTGCTGGATTTAATATCAACTTTTCCTTTACTTTCAACACGTCCATCATTGACAAGACTGGACTGAGAAGTAACAGTCAGCTCTCCTCCGGAATAGATTAGACCTGAGTTTCCTAATTTCTCCGTTAAGCGGTCAAAGGTCATGACTTTGTCGGCTCGAATCACTCCTGTATTGCCAACACCCTTCACATGAGAAACAACCTGACCTTCACTATCGAGCCGCCCTCCATTCTCAACAATCCCTGTACCGTTCAGTTCAAGGACTGCTTTTCCAAAAAGATGACCTTGATTTGTAAATTGATTACCGACAGTTAGTTTCAGAGACTCTAATGCGAGCAGCCCCTGGAGAGCTTCTGTTGTAGAAAAATCAATGGCCTCATTAACTCCCCCCTCATTCACCCCCGTGTTTGTTGTAAGTGTCAGGTTCTTACTTAGTAAAAGGCCTTTGCCCTTATTTCCAAATCCTTCCGTCTCAACCTTAATGTTTTCACTTTTAATCTGTCCTGTGTTTTCAAACTGTGTGCCCGTGAATGTATGGTGCTGGTCAGCTACCACTTTGCCTGTATTCGTAAATTGATTTCCTTGAACATCAATGGCTGTTTCTGACTCAATCCTTCCGTGGTTAATGGTTTCAAGAGACTGGATACTTATCTTTCCCTTCTTCTCCGGCTCTTTCTCTGTTTCAATTGCTTCTCTTTCCTGAGCAAAAGAAACAACCCCTTCCTTGTCATTCGTAAAGGTCTTCCCTACCTTAATTTGCAAATCTTCTCCTGAAACTAACTTCCCTTTATTCTGAACGTCACCTTCTCCATTTATGGTGAGCTCTCCTACGGATGAAACAAGAGACCCCATCCCATTCTTAAAAAGTTTGCTTGCTTTAAATGTAAGGGTTCCTTCTGAAGAGACTTCATCCTCATTTTCAATAAGAGAAGCCTCAACTTCTACTTTTTGAGATCCATGAAAGACGCGTCTGTTTGTAAACGTGCTCCCCACAACGTCAGGAGTTTCCTCAAGACTAGGCATTCCAACAACTGTTAGGGTTTTACTATGAATATCTCCTTCATTTGTAAACTTGTGTCCTTTAAAAGCAACAAATGTGTCCGCCTCAATACTTCCCTTGTTTTGAAGGGTATCAAACCCAACGGTAAGACTCCCCTGCGAAGAAAGAACCGCATCTTCAACATTTTGGATGTCTGTAAAGTTTAAAGTCGAGGCCTCATGTAAATGGATGTCTCCCTCGTTATGAAGAGTGGTTCCCTTCAATGTCCCCGCTTTCGCTAGAAGTTTCCCCGTGTTCTTAAGATGATGAACACGAGATGTAAGAGAGCCCATACTCTTGAGTTCTTTCGTATTTTCAAATGTTCCCGCACCTTCAAGTTCGACAATGGTCCCCCCAAGAGCAGACCCATCGTTGGTAAACAACCCATCTGTAATCACCTTAAGAGATTCCAAAGCAAGAAGTCCTTTGAGCTCATCGGCTTTATCAAAATCCATTACGCCGCTGCTTTCTCCCGTGTTAGATCCTTTTTTGGCCTCAATTGTAATTTTAGGGCTCAGGATAAGGCCGTCATTTTCAAAACCTTTTATTTTTTGATCTCCTTCTTCTTTGCTTGGACTTTCCGTTACCTTAATATCGACTTCCTTCTTGGAAATAATTTGTCCATGGTTGGCTGCTTTGCTGGATCGAACCTCAATCTTACCTTGACTCTTAATGCATCCTTCATTCTGAACGTCGCCTTTTCCCTCAATGGTAAAAGCTCCTGTGGAAGAAATAATTGCTCCTTTCGCATTCCTAAAAAGTTTTCGAATGGTCGCTGTGAAATCCATAGAGGAAATCATACTTCCCCAATTCTCAAAGGTATCTACAACGATTTTGATAGAATCGCTAAAGACAGATTCATTATTCACGATCTTTTTTGAGGTAACTGTCCCTTGGTTAAGAAAGTGAAAGCGACCTAACTTCGAGTTGGTGATTGTTGAGACTTTAAGGTCAACTTTTTTATCAACAATAAGATCTCCGTCATTCTCTAATCGGGTTAAGTCAGTGATCAAGGTCTGCGCTTGAATCTGTCCTCTTGTCTGTGCGTCTCCTTCATTATGAAAGGTTTCTCCAATAAGTTTGAGAACCCCTCCCGACAGAATAAGGCCCTCCTTACAGTTCTTCAGTCCATCTCCCCACTCCCTTTCCTCAATACGACCACTTTCACCCATATAAATTTGATTAAAGTTCCGTAAAGAACCGGTTTTGAGGTAAAAATCCTGGGAGGAAATAAAACCGTCATTCGTTGTGCGACCTTCAACAGTGATGGCTGTAACAGGGCCGCTTATGGTTCCATTCTGATTATTATGGAGCCGTCCTCCCACGTTAAGCCTTAAAAGATAATCGCTTTGGAGGGTCTGGCGATTGATCAGGTCATTGCCTGTGATAAGAGAAAGCTTTTCGACTCCCTCTAACTTTCCTTCATTAATAAGATCCTTCGTACACTTGATATCAAGATGCTGAGTGGCAAGAATGTTGCTCCTATTCGTAAGCGTCTCGGCCGTAATAGAAAGAGAGCAATCTTCTTTGCCTTTTGTGGGGTGGGGAGTCTCAAGAATAGCTCCTTCTGGCACAATGTCAGATTCATTAATAAAGCCTCCTGCATTAGCGATTGAAAAATCCCCCTGCCAAGATACTTGTGCTCTAAAAGCCAGGCTTCTATCCTGACCTACATACCCGTTTGTAAAATTATTCCCATGAAGATCAAGCGTACTTTGATCCGTTCCTATAATTTCTCCCTGATTTTTTAAATGGCCTTTTCGGATATGGGCGTGATGCCCTATGATAATTTTTCCTTCAGGAGCGTTAGTTATCGTGCCTAAAGCTTGAGTGGCAGTTAGGTTTAAATAATCTACAAACAGAGATTTTTCATTAAATATATTGGCGCCCGTAAGAGAAAGCCGGTGAGCTTTGATAGGATAACCATGTGAGCTTCTAGAAATATTTACATTTCCAAAGGTATTTAAATCAAGATGCCCCAGAGTGTTGGTGTGTTGCAGTAAGGCACGCCCATCCTCATAAAGATGAATAGAAA
>JBEPVR010000073.1:0-7898 GCA_041690915.1 Alphaproteobacteria bacterium | reverse complement strand
GCAATTTCCGCGTTTTATACGGCCCAATACCCTTGTTCTTAGCGCCACCCGGCGATCACAAGACGTTTATCTCTAAATTTTTCTCGGTTATTAACATAATAAAAAATGCTCTTGCCTTCAAAGTCCTCCAGTCCATCAAGAGGAGGACGATTGGGTCCAAAAGCTCCAACCCCAGCCGCAATAAGAATAACTTTAGATTCAAGCTTAGTTCCCTTGGAGGTTTCAAGATGCCAAAAGCCCTCTTCGGTTTTAGAAAGATTTATGACCTGTTCACCTAAATGATAGACAGGCTCAAAAGGTGCAGCTTGGTTTTCAAGATTCTTAATAAGATCTCCAGCTAAGATTGTTGGAAAACCAGGAATATCATAAATAGGTTTTTCAGGATAAAGAGCGGTGCATTGTCCTCCCACCATCTCTAGAGAGTCAATGACATGACACTTCAGCTGCATCATACCACATTCAAATACCGCAAAAAGGCCCACAGGCCCAGCTCCTATAATGGCTACATCCGTTCGGTGAAACACTATGTATTCCTTTTTCTTTAATTTTTTCTTTAAGTGCAAAAATCCCTGACTTTCCTCAAAAAATCAAGAACAAAAGACTTTCCTAAGCATCATCTTTTATTTTACCTTCCTGATACATTATCAGCCCCTCTTTGAGGGGAGAGAAAGGTCCTTCACTTAAAAAAGAAAACCCTCGCTTATGCGAAGGTTATCTATTCTTATATAGCTAATGATCCCGTGAAAAGATAAGAGCTTATGCTGCCTCTAAAATTGTCTCAACTTTTTGAATAGCATGCTCTGTTTCAATATTTTCAACTGCCGCAATCTCTCCTGCTAGACGAGTGAGGGCATTTTGATAGACTTGACGTTCGCTATACGATTGATCTGGTTGATTCGCTGTCCTGTAAAGCTCACGCACCACTTCTGCTAATGAAATAGGATTACCGGAATTAATTTTTGTTTCGTATTCTTGAGCCCGCCGACTCCACATGGTACGTCGTGCACGTACACGTGATTTTAAAGCGTTAATAGCATCCGCCATTTCTTTAGTTGTAGACACGGGACGTAAGCCAGATGTTTTTGCTTTAGCAACCGGAAGGCGTAAAGTCATCCGATCTTTTTCAAACGAAATCACAAACATTTCAAGAGCATGCCCTCCAATCTCATGAGTTTCTATTGATTTAATTTTTCCAATTCCATGGGCTGGATAAACCACATGGTGCCCACATGAAAAAGATGATAATTTTGCCATTTTCAACCCTCCGCTTATAGTGTTGCCTAAAGAGTTATTCTATTCTACCTAATGATCATAGAAAGGATAAAAAAACTAATTAAGTAGATTGGATCCGAATGATCACGTAACTCAGTTATATATAAGTATCATTTTTTTTGTTCCAAGACCATCCCCCCATAAGGGGTTGAAATTTTTGAATACTTCTTAAGTCAAGCCAAAATAATTCTTTAAAATTGGCCCTTTACGAAAAGTTAAAAAAGAGTTAAAAAGATTAGTTATTTTTCAAGGGCATAGTTATAAGATATCTGACGAGGAACAGCAGCTGGGATATGATAGGACTCAAGGTATTGTTTTAAAAGGCGATTAAAGGCCCATTTCACTTTATAATGTTGTCCAGGCTTGGTTTTTAAGACCGCCCTTATTTCCAAAGCGTAGTCATTCACTTCGTTAACTCCATCAATTTCAACGGGCGCTACCATCATTGATCGAATTTTTTTATCTTTTTGAAGATCTGAAGAAATTTTTTCTAAAACCTCAAAAACCTGATTAATGTCTGCATCCACGCCAACTCGAACAAGCATGACTGCTGCCGAGTAATCCCGGTTTTGATTACAAAGGCTGGTGATGTTTCCATAGGGAAAGGTATAAAGAGATCCATCTGAAGCCCGAAGGCGAACAACTCTCACTGTTACAGATTCGACGCGTCCCAGTTGGCCATTAATGAGCATAAGGTCTCCTACAGCAAAGGCATCCTCAAGGAGCATAAAAAAGCCCGTGGCTAAATCTTTGACAAGAGTTTGCATTCCCAAGGAAATTCCGATCGAAAGGATTCCGACTGTGGCAAGAATGGGCACAACATCCACATCAAGTTCAAGAATGATGAATAAAATGGCGGGAGTCCAGACGATAATGCGCAATGCATTTCGACTCACGCTGGAGATTGTTTTAAAGCGAGCAGCTCTTTGTTTTTGCACTTCATCTATGAGTCCCTTTTCCTTACTTAAATATCTTGTAAGAAGATCATTTCCTGTCCGTGTGATGACGAGCGCCGCGACAAGAATTACAAAAATACTAAAAGCTTTTTCAGCAATCTGCCGTCCTGTCTCAGAAAAAATGAAATACGAAGGATTAAGGCCCCATAAATCCAGCACGAAAAGGCACGCTGCTACATTCAAAAGTGTGATGATTATAAAATCAATTTGTCCACTATAAAAAATTGCACGTTTAGCTAAAGCAGGCGAGATGCGTTGTAATTTCTTTTGAATACATAAAATCCGCAATTTACGTATCCAATAAGCAACAATACGTAAAAGAGGAAAGATAGTAAGCGTAAACAAGCACTTCCAAACCACTACCTGGAAACGATCAAAATCGTGAGTGACCCAGCTCACGTAACTGATCACGATAAAGATAATCGCCGGGATATAACTATATTCTAAGAAAGGAAGCATAGCCCTTTTCAGGTTAGAAAGCCTGGAATAAGCGCGTTGCTTTCCAATCCAGTCTCTGACTTCTTTGTGAAGAGTGAGCATCATTAAAATGGCTAAAACAGCAATAATAAAGCCAGAGCTTTGTAAAAGGAGTCTTTCTCCTGCGATAGGCAGACGAATGAGTGCCCCGGCTTCAAGAGCAAAGAAGCCAAAAAGAGCCACGACGCCCATCCGTCGAATCCAGACATAAGTCGTGGCGAGCACTTCTTGAGAGAGAGGGATATGTTGATGTTCGGGCGTAAGAGGCTTTAAGAAAACATGGGCTAAATTTAAAAGAATCCATATTGTTACAGAACCAGAACTTAAAATTCTTACCACTTCAAGATAAATCCCATCATGCGGATTAATGCTCCTAAAAATGGTATAAAGAAAAAAACCAAACATAAGAGGTGACACAATAGAAAGAAGCCCGGCGAGGATAAGTTTTTTTTGCTTCTGAGGCGTTGGATGAGTTTTACACAGTAAAAGATTGTTAATTTTAGGGGTTAGCCAAGAGGAAAGAGCCTGCGAAATTGCAAAAGCAAGCAGAAGTGAAATCATAAGGCGAACCCCAAATGATCCCAAAAGGTCGCGTGTGGCTGGATTTTTCAGCCCTAAAACAAGCCACTCCCCTGTTTCAATAAAGTCTTTTAAAGAGACAAATCCTTCAAAAACAATTGCCCCTGTATCTTTAAGAAAATCGTAAACGGCCGAAAAAAGGTTAGCATTTAACTCACTAACCTTAATAGGTTTAATAGGCGATGACACAACCGGCGGTTCGCTTTGGGGTATAGCCATGGGTAGCTTCGTCGCAAGGGCTTCACCTGTTAATAGCAATAAACTCCAGAGCATTAGCAAAAGGTGTTTCATTTCTTTCTCCTCTAATAGCAAGTGTAGCGTGAAAGAAGACAGGGGGAAATAGGAGATTGCTCGGTTGTTTAAAGGCAAGATTCCCCCTATCTTATTTTATCTCTCTCCTTTTTTTATCTTTTTGATCGTTGTTAATATTGTAAGTCGGTTTTGGAGAAGAGAAAGATTGCCGCACTCCCTAATTTTTTAAAAAAAGCTTGTTTTTAAGTAATTGTCATATTAGCTTTTCTAAGCTTTATTTACGGAAATCTTTTTATTGAAAGGAACCTCGCATGGCCGCTCCTTCTTCTGTCATTTCATTGAGATCATGGATGGTCCTTATTTCAATTGGGATGTTAATTTTTCTCATAAATATTGATTATACCGCCGTCAACCTCACTCTTGTTCCGATCGCAGAAGAAATCAATACTGACCTTAGTAGTTTGCAATGGCTTTTAAGCGCATATGTTCTCGTGTGGGCGGCTTTTGTTATCCCAGCGGGCCGCGTTGCGGACTTTTATGGCAAGCGCAATACTCTTATCGCCGGCTTAATTTTGTTCATGAGCGGATCTTGTTTGACTGGTTTTGGTCAATCCCTTGAAATACTTATTCTAGGACGGGTTCTCCAAGGATTAGGAGCGGCCATTTTTTCAGCTCCCGCTTGGGCGGTTATCTTCACCACAGCGTCTCCTGAAAAACAAGGTTTTGTCATGGGCGTCATTTTATCCTTTGCGGGGTTTGGGTTGGCGGCGGGTCCTACTCTCGCTGGTTTTATTATTGAAGAAGCAAGCTGGCGCTGGATTTTTTATATCAATATTCCCTTAGGACTTCTTGTTATTGCGATTCTTCAGCTTTATGGAACAAAAGATATTTTGCCTCAAGTGAAACAAAAGATTGATTATATAGGGACTGCCTTACTTGCATCAGGATTGTGTGTCTTTGTATATACACTTAACGAAATCGAAGTTTTAGGAATTAAAAGTCTTGGTATAGGGGGCGGGTTAACCCTTGGGGCTCTTCTGATGGGAGGTTGTTTTGTTAGAGACCGCACCCTAAAAATTCCCCTGATCCCTTCTCATCTCTTCCGGAACAAAGCTTATATGGCCGCAAGTTTAGGGGAATTTTGTATGGCTATAAATTTTTCGATGATCCTGGTAATGATGGGCCTTTATCTCCAAAATACACTGCATTATTCAAGCTATCAAACGGGTCTTATTTTTATTTCGATGACCATCAGCATGGGTCTTCTCTCTCCGATTGGTGGGAAAATGATTGATCGTTTTGGGCTCAAAGGCCCCATGGTTTTTGGAGCCCTTTTAACAGCTCTTTCGTTAGGGCTTCTAGCTTTTTTGACAACAAACTCTTCCCTTTTCTATGTAATCACTGTTTTGTTCTTAGCGGGTACTGGTTTGGGGGCGTACTTTACCGCTTGCAATACGGCAATGATGCGCGCCGTTCCTGAAAAAGATCTGAACGTGGCTTCTGGGGTTTTTATGATGCTGATGATGCTGGGAAATACCTTAAGTATCATCCTCTCCACCAGCTTTGTTGTCATGTTTGGACGAAATCATTTGTTGCAAAGTATAGAAAAATATGGGCTGGTTTTATCCCCTCAGCAGCAGCACGATCTTATAGATATTATTTCTAAAGTTGAACATTCCGCCTCCCAGCTAAAGGACTTTCCGCTAGAGCAGGTGCCGCTCCTCTTAAAGTGGATCGACGAAGCCTTTGTCTACGGTCTTTCTCTCAATATGATGTTCGGGTGCTTTTGCGGCCTTGTGGCGACAGGACTAACAATTTATGGCATCGGAGCGTTTAAGATTTCCTTAACTCAAAGACATGCTCCCACAGCTATATAGGAAAGGCACTCGCTGCCGAAAGATTCGGCAGCGACCTTTTTTTACGCCTTTTAGTGAGTAGCACTATAAGGAGCCGCCTTACCTGACATAGGAGCCTCGCCATCAGCCTTATGAGCTTCATCCGGACAATCATGCTTAGGATGCTTAGGATGATGCTTAGCATGATGCTTATGGTGTTTATTAGCGTGACGCTTAGCATGATGCTTATGATGCACGCGCGCGCCGCTATAACCAGGTCCATACACAAGCCCAGGACCCGCAACAGCAGGACTGCTGCAAGGGGTAATGGTTTCGTTTCCACCACAACATGTACATCCAGTTACAGCTGCTGCAACTAGTATTCCTGCTGTACTTAATAAGAAAAGATTTTTCATTTTTTCCTCCTTCGTTTTCTTACATCCCAAGCTTACGTCCAAATTATTAACAATTTATTTAAAAAGTGAATTTATTTTTAGATTATGATTTTAGGAAGAAAAAACAGAGAAAAGCCCTCAAAAAAAAGATCAAAAAAATTTTCTTTAAGTAAACTTTTTCTCATTCCAGGAAGGCGCAACTAATGTTAGACATTACGGCATGACCATTTCCGTTGAACTTATCCACAATCTGTGTTAGCTCTGGGTGAATATTAGGAAAATCCCAGTTTCGGATAAGGTTATCGTCATTGCTAGCCCCACTTTCATGGGGGACGCAATGACGCTTCAGAAAAACGACTCCTTACCCAGGATTCAGTTTAGGAAAGAAAGTCTCTATGTTACAACGTGCTTATAATTGGATTTTAAGCTTTGCAAATCATCCCTATGCCATATGGATTTTAGCAGCTGTTTCTTTTGCGGAAAGCTCATTTTTTCCGATTCCTCCTGACCCTCTTTATATTGCCATGCTTTTAGCTCGCCGCGATAAAACCTGGCAGCTAGCCACAATTTGCACCATCTCTTCCGTTGTAGGAGGATGGTTGGGGTATGCCATTGGGTATGGACTTTATGAAACGATTGGGGAGTTTATTCTACAAACCTATGGGCTTCAAGTAGCCTTTGATAAGTTTCAACAAAGCTTTAATGAATGGGGGTTTTGGATTGTCGCTTTAAAGGGGCTCACGCCCATCCCCTTTAAAGTCGTAACAATTGCTTGTGGGGTAACGGGCCTTGATTTTACCTCCTTCACCATTGCTTCCCTCATTGCGAGAGGTTTTCGATTCTTTTTGCTAGCAATTTTATTCTGGAACTTTGGCGCCCCTATTAAAGGATATATTGAAAAAAATCTCACTCTTGTTACACTGATGTCCTTGGGTGCTCTTCTTGGGGGATTTGGAGTCCTCTACGCTCTAGGGTAAATATATAAAAGGGAGATCTTATGTATATCACGCGGCTTAAGAAAATATCATCTCAAAAAATATTAGTTATCGTTTTGCTTATTTGTGTTGTTGTTGTAAGTATAGCTTACATCATGGAAAACTACTTTGGAGTTCTGGGCTGCCCCCTGTGCCACTATGAAAGAGACGTTTTCATAGGAGCGGGTGGATTTTCCCTTCTCTGTTTAATGTTCCCCCAGCGTTTTCAGTACTACGCCATCCTCCTTTTGGGGTTAATCTTCATGGGGGGAGTTTGTCTTGCGGCTTATCATGTGGCCATCCAACAGCATTGGACGAGCCTGCCTTCTTTTTGTGCGTCAAATGACTTCAGTGCCTTTGATTCAGTCGAATCGTTGCGCGAGCAACTCCTCAACACTCCTTTTATCCGGTGTGATCAAGTCACGTGGAGTTTTTTAGGCTTGTCTCTAGCAGCTTATAATGCTCTTATTTCCATATGTCTTGTTCTTCTCTGCTGGGGATGGGGATACAAGCGCAAATGAAATCTTTCCCTGGACAGCCCTCATCAAAAGTTCAAATAGCTTCAATGCTACGGGTGAATTTGGCCGGCGAGTATGGAGCCAAACGCATTTATGATGGGCAGCTAGCCATTTTAAAACAAAGCTCTATAGCTCCCCTATTAGAGCATATGCAAGCCCAAGAAATTACCCATCTCAAGGCTTTTGAAGCCTTAGTAGTGGAGAACCGTGTCCGCCCGACTCTTCTCCGCCCTCTCTGGCATGTGGCAGGATATGCTTTGGGGGTTGCCACAGCCTATTTAGGTGAAAAAGCGGCTATGGCTTGCACTGCAGCTGTTGAAGAAGTTATTGACCAGCACTATGAAAAGCAGCTCACTCTCCTGGGAGAGGAAAACCCCAATCTCAGTCAACTTATCTCCACGTGCCAACAAGAAGAACGTGAGCACCGAGATCTGGCTTTTGAACAAGGCGCCCGAGAAGCCCCCGCCTACCCTCTCCTCACCCATGCCATTAAGTCAGCGTCACGGCTTGCCATTTGGCTTTCTGAAAGAATATAAAGCTAAATATTGTAAAAAAGGGATGACGCCCCTATGTTTTAATATATAGTGTCTCACTACCCCATGATTTTTTGAACTCCTAGAGATTTGTTGTGTTTTTGAGG
>JBEPVR010000072.1:0-8335 GCA_041690915.1 Alphaproteobacteria bacterium | reverse complement strand
TCCCAAAATTATCTACTCCGATAGTCTCATAAAGGTATTTAGAAAAGCAAGAAATCATGATGAAATGGCCAATTAAAATATCTAATCTAAATTGTGTGATTCATAGACATGGCGCGGCTTCAATTTTCGTATGGCCCTTTCAGCGTGATAATTTTGTTCCTGAAATGTTCCTATTGATTCAGAGCTGGAATAGGTTAACGCGGCCTTTAGGTTGCTTGAAACTGAGCGACAAGTGCTTCTTCATTGGCTTTGACATCTCGTAGATGACGCTCCTTAACGTGCCCATACCCACGTATATATTCAGGAAGGGACGCCAAAGCTACGGCAAGGTCATAATTTTCTGGTTTAATTTTCTCTAGTAAGTCAGCGATTCGGCTTTCATAATCTGTGATAAGCGCACGCTCTACTTTCCGATCTTTTGTGTAGCCAAAAATATCAAAAGGTGTCCCCCTAAGTCCCTTAAGTTTTGACAGAAGCCGCAAACCTATCATCATCCAAGAGCCATATAGTTTTTTCTGCAACTCACCCGTCAAAGGATCCCGTTTGGCTAAAAGAGGAGGAGCTAAATAAAATTTGAGTTTTACAGGGCCTTCAAATTGATCATAAAGATCTTTCATAAATGACCCATCGGCATAAAGACGGGCGACTTCATATTCGTCTTTCACAGCAAGAAGCTTTGCATAATATTTCGCAACACTTAAAGAAAATCCTTCTCGATTCAGCTTAAGATCAATACTTTTTACCCGCTTAACCAACGCTTCATAGCGGTCAGCGTATGCTTTATTTTGATAGTTCGTTAAAAACTTTTTCCGATGAGCAACAATATCTTCAAAAGATGTTGGAATAAGAGACAGTTTTTCTTCCCTATTAATTCCGGCTGCCCTTTCAACAGCTTTTAAATCAATTGCTCCATATCGTCCCCAGCGAAAGGCTTGAAGATTAGAAGGAACAGCAACATTATTTATCTCAATTGCTCTTTCAATTGTTTCATGTGAAACAGGGATCATACCTTTTTGATAAGCATACCCCAGCATAAACATATTGGACGTAATAGAATCCCCTAAAAGCCCCGTTGCTAAACGAATGGCGTTAATAAAATCCACCTTTTCCTTTCCTATCGCGTCAAGAATGTTCCTTTTTAAGGTTTCATGATGAAAATCATAATCCGGGTTATGAATAAAATGGCCCGTAATGGATTGATCTTCATTCACAAGGGCAAATGTTTTACCTTTTGTTATTTTATTGAGCGTGTCCGTTCCCCCCGTTATAACGATATCGCACCCAAAAATGAGGTTAGCTTCTCCCATATAAACGCGTGTTGCGTGGATATCTTCGGGTTTCTGAGCGATGCGAATATGGGAAACAACGGCTCCTCCCTTTTGAGCTAAGCCCGTCATATCCACGATCGAGCATCCCTTACCTTCTAGATAAGCAGCTTCACCGAGAATCGCACCAACTGTGACAACGCCTGTACCCCCCACTCCTGTCAAAAAAATGCAATAGGGTTTTTCAAGAGGAGGAAGCTGCGGGTCTGGAAAATGCTCCATCAAATCTTCTGCTTTTGCGGAGGGAGAGGCTTTTTTAAGCTTTCCCCCCTGAACACGCACAAAGCTTGGACAAAAGCCATTCGCACAAGAATAATCTTTATTACAACTGGATTGGTCAATTTTTCTCTTCCGCCCAAAGGCTGTTTCAATAGGTTGAACGGAAAGACAATTGGACTTAACACTACAATCTCCACACCCTTCGCACACCCGCTCATTAATAAAAATGCGCTTATCGGGATCTTCCAACAGGCCTCGTTTGCGCTTTCTCCTTTTCTCCGCAGCACACCCTTGATCATAAATAATGACGGAAGTGCCTGGCCAACGTTTAATATCTTCTTGTATTTGATCCAACTGATCCCGATGACCAATTTCCACACCGGGAGCAAATCCAAAGCCTACAGGATATTTTTGAGGATCATCACTCAAAACAACGATTTTTCGTACTCCTTCCGCATAGACTTGCTGAGTAACCATGGCAACATTAAGCGGTCCATCGACGGGCTGGCCACCTGTCATGGCAACAGCGTCGTTGTAAAGAATTTTATAAGTAATATTAACCTTTGCTGCAATTGTCGCTCGTATCGCAAGGATCCCCGAATGGTAATAGGTTCCATCTCCTAAATTTGCAAAAACATGTTTTTCATCTGTAAAAGGTTCTTGTCCTATCCAAGGGACCCCTTCTCCTCCCATTTGTGTAAAAGTATCAGTATCACGGGCAATCCAGGTTGCCATATAATGACATCCAATTCCGGCTACTGCCCGACTTCCTTGAGGAAGTCGAGTGGTGGAGGTATTGTGGGGGCAGCCTGAGCAATAATAAGGGAGACGCACAAGCGCCGGCTCTTTCTTAAGCTGTTCTTTAAAAAGTCGATCGAGTCTTTCCATTCCCTCCTTGACTTTAGGAGATTCCGTAAAACGGAGTAATCTTTGAGCGATCACATGAGCAATTTCAGGGACTTGCAGCTCATAAATTTCAGGCAGAAGCGGTTTTCCTATTTCATCTCTTTTGCCTACGATACGTGGCTGTTTCCCGGCAGGAAGCCCATAAAGAATATCTTTTACCTGGCCTTCAATAAGGGGGCGTTTTTCTTCAATAACGAGAATTTCTTCTAAGTCTTGCGCAAAGATTTTAAGACTTGTTGGCTCAAGAGGCCAGCTCATTCCTACCTTATAGAGAGTCACTCCAAGGCTTGCGGCTTCTGTTTCTTTCAACCCTAAGTCTTCAAGAGCTTGACGTGTATCATGAAAGGTTTTTCCACATGTTATAATACCAAGCCGAGGTCGTTTACCTCGAAATAATGTTTTATCTAAGTGGTTAGCTTTTACAAAGGCTTTCGCGGCCTCAAGTTTATAAATTCGAAGCCTTCGTTCTTGCTCAAGAGGAGCATCTGGCCACCGGATATTAAGTCCTCCTTCTGGCATTTGAAGATCTTGGGGAAGAAGAATGGGAGCTCTTTGAGGAGAAACAGTAACAGATGCAGACGTATCTACCGTATCCGCAATCACTTTAAAAGCGACCCAGCATCCAGAATAACGTGAGAGCGCCCACCCATAAAGGCCCAAATCTAAAATATCTTGCACATTAGAGGGCACTAATACAGGGATGGAGGCATCCATAAAAGCGTATTCGCTTTGATGAGGGAGGGTTGAAGATTTGCAGGCATGATCATCTCCCGCGAGCGCTAAGACCCCACCATAAAGAGAAGTTCCTGCCATATTGGCGTGCTTAAAGGCATCTCCGCATCGGTCCACGCCTGGTCCCTTGCCATACCAGATAGAAAAAACACCTTGAACACGAGTTCCTTTAAAGAGGGAAGTTTGTTGGCTTCCCCAAACAGCCGTAGCGCCAAGATCCTCATTAATACCGGGCGTAAAGGTAATTTGACTGTCCTCTAAAAATTTTTGAGCTTTCCAGAGGGTCTGATCATACCCCCCTAAAGGAGACCCTCGATAGCCGGAGATAAATCCAGCCGTATTCAACCCTTGAGCTAAGTCTCTTTCACGTTGCATTAGAGGTAAGCGGGCAAGAGCTTGCACACCAGTGATAAAAACCTGACCTTCTTCAAGCGTGTATTTATCATCCAAATTCCCTTGCTTGAAAAGCATAGCCGGCCCTTTCTCAATTTTTTTCTTATTTTTCTCTTACTTTCTTTGTGATATATTAGAATTGTAAAATTTGAGTTAAAATTTGAGAAAAAACGATCAAACATTAAATCAAGAACGCCTAAAAACCTTTAAAGAAATAAACTTGCATCTCTTCCTTGTATTCTCTAAAAATCAATCCAATGCCGAAGTAGCTCAGTTGGTAGAGCAACTGATTCGTAATCAGTAGGTCGGGTGTTCGATTCACCTCTTCGGCACCAGGGAAACAAAGGGTTTTTGAGCCTCGATCCAACAAGTCATTTTTACATTGTCATCAAACTGTCATCATTTGGCAAGCTTTTATTTTTTTTATGTCTTTCAAATTATTCATTTGATTTTTTTCTCATGGAGGCTTTATTATTCAAATAAAAAAATTAAATGGGGCTCAGCCATTATTGTATGGGAATCGAAAGAGACTTTAAAGATATTTTAAAACCTACTTTTCTAGGGATAACTGTTTTTGTGTCCCTCTCTCTCTTGTTTATGGCTTCATATGTTTTGATTGAATATCAAAGGTATTTGTTAGCCTACCAAGCAACTCAGCAGTTAGAACTTAAAACCCTCCAGCAAAAGACGAAGGGTGTCGTCGAGACTTTGAAACAACTCTCTCAACTCACGAGCGCGCGTATTACGGTTTCCGGGGGTGATATTGAACGGATTCAAAATATTTTGGGTTCCGTCCCACGCTTAAATCCTAACCACACGCTTCCAGAAATTCAAAAAGTTTCATACGATAAACTCTCTCGCCCTCAAATGGTTGTCACCTTATTTGGAACATTCCCTCTTCATCCTCAACAGGGCCCCCTTAATCCTTCTTCTGAAAAGGCAACATCCATTACTTTTGATAAAGATGCAGTTATAAGTAAAACAACAGTTTTTTGTGAGGATAATAATTTAGAAGGCATCTTGGAAATTCAAATCGATCCCTCAGATTTTAAAGCTTCTTTAGGAAACATGACAACGGCTGCTTTTGACTCTCCACAATCTTCTCATGATGAAGAAAATCAACTTCTTCAAAATACACCCCTTTCCATTTATGCAAAGGCTCCTCATGAGTTTTGGGATTTTGCTTTTATAAATCAATCACGCTATGTTTTCTTTTATCTTTATATGTTTGCCTGTGTTATTTTAATAGTTATATGTGCTTATTATCTTAATGTCCGAACTAAAAACGTTCACAAAGCCAGACGAGACGAACTTGAGGCCAACCTGTTAAAGGTGAGCACAGAGGAAAAACGTTTGAAAGAAGAGTTCTTAATTTCTCAACAGGACTCTAAAAGCCATCAAACTTCCTGTGAGTCTTATATGGAATATTACGCAAGTTTAAGAAAGCGACAAAAAGAACAAGCAGATTATATTGTACGATCTTTAAGTGTCGTGGAACAGTCTCTCAAAAATCCAATGAGCCAACTCCCAGAGGCAGATCGAGTAGAAATTATTGGATCATGTTTGAAAGCCACTCACTTATTATCCAATGGCCTTGTTTCAAAAATGAAGAACGAGTCCATTGACATAAGGAAATTACTTGAAGAAATCAAGTTACTCTTCGCGGAGAAAATCTATAAATCCAAAATTACAATCGACCTGGCGTGTCTTAGGAATTTGAATTTCCGTGGAGATCCACTTTTTATAAAATTCATTCTGATCAATATGATAGGAAAATCTATTCATGGTGTTTCTAAAAATGGAAGCATTTCAATTACTACAAAGGAGAAAACAGACCCCCTTGAACTTGAAGTTAGAGACAATGGTTATTCCCTAGCGGATACGACAGAGAGGCTTATGGAAAAGTATTCTGCTCTTTTTGTAACAGAGGATCTCTTCCACCAGTTGTGTCAAGACAATGGTCTGGAATATACTACCTCCAGAGCTGAGAATGGCTTTAATATAACAACAATAATGATTCCAAGCACATCTTCTGAAGCGTTATCCAGCAATGTTATTCAGCTTTTCCCCTCATAAAGTCATACGAATTTTAATCCATCGGCTGTTGATTATCCTTCCCCTAAGCAGCTTTGCTGTTCCCATTCCTCCTGTATGGAATGTTCCTGCAGAAAACCATAATTTTGTTGGAAGAACAGAGATTCTACAGGCAATAACTGAGCTTTTTAAAAATGCACCTTTAAAAACGGCAGTCCTCCATGGACCCTCCGGCTTTGGTAAGTCTCAGATTATCAAGCATTACATTTATAAGCATTATTCTCAGTATGACATTGTTTGGTGGTTTAAAGGAAATCAATACTTTGAACCCCAATTTGAAGAATTTGCTTTAGAAGTAGGGCCATATATGGGTTTAGATCTTGATAAAAAAATAAAAACCATTGAGCATGGCAGACTTATTAATATCATTAAGGGAGCTATACGAAAGAAAAGTCTCAAATGTCTTATCATCTTTGATGATGTCCAAACTTATCGTGATATTGAACTCTATATTCCTTTTTCCCATGAGAAAAGTATCCATATTCTTATTACGACGCAGAACGCAAATTTTTCAGCCGAGGCAATTCAAGTTAACCCTTTTAAAAGAGAGGAAAGCCTTGCGTATATTCAGCTCTTTCTTCCTTATGAATTGCCTGAAGAAAAAGACAAACTAGCGAGCCACCTGGCCGATTGTCCCACATCTATCGCGTTAGCTGTTGACTATATTAAAAATTACCCTGGCATGACAATTGAAACCTATATTCGTAAGCACAATACTGAAACAGCCGTCTCCCCCCAGGTGTTAAGTAAAGCCGCTGAAAAGCTTGGGGGCCCTATTGATGGGTATGCAAAAGATTTGTATATGGCAATAAAGATGGATCTTGAAGAACTGCAGCGAAACTCTCAAGAAGCTTTTGAATTAATTGGCTTTTTATCTCTTTTAAATCATGCTGAAATCGACGTCAAGCTCATCAGACAATGGTTAGAGGTAAGACACATTGACAAAGATATGCTAGTATTAAGGGATTTTATCAATAAATATTCATTTATTGATACGACAACACTCAGAGATAAAAAGAAAGTCTACATGAGTATGCATGAGCTAATACAAAAAATAATAGGCACTTTTGTTTCTATTGATGAAAAAAAGAAACTCATTGAGGAATGCATTCTTATTTTGAGGAAATCATTTAGGGGACGCTCTGACCAAGTTGTCGAAACGATCTTAAAAGACAGATCTCCTTTGCTCCATACCATAAAAATCTCTAAAGAAGCTGACAGAATAAACTATCACTCTCCAACTTTATCCTCATTAAGAATAAAGGCTTTAGATGTCCTCATTTGTGGACTTAGAGATTTTGACAAAGCTAAGCTTATTGATGAGCACCTGCAAAAAGATTTAAGACAAGGGATAATTCCTCCAAAAGAAGATCAGATACTCTATAACACAGGCCTATTTGTGTTTTTAGTGACGCACTTTTCTGATTATAAAAAAGCCCTCAGTTATGGAAAGAAAGCTTCCAATCTCATTGCAACAGAAGATAAAATGTTTGAGGAAAAAATCAGGCTTATTGCAAATCAAATCCAATATTATTGCCTTACGGGTGACCTTGATAAATGCGAAGCCCTTGTTAAAAGAGGCAAAGCCCTTCTACCTCTTTCGCAATCAATTGCCTACAATTCTTTTTTTATTTTTGCCACTACGATATATTTAATAGATAAGGGAAACTGTCAAAATGCTATTGACCTCATTCTTAATAACAAAAATCTTCTTGAAAACTTGAACCATTACCCCTCTATCCGGTTTTATATTTTAACCCAACTGGCAGAAGCATTTCTTAAGCAATGCAATATTGAAAAATGCAAAAAAGCCCTGGAACAGGCAGAAAAATATGCTCTAGAGTTTTATGCAGACAAAGAAAATACCTTTTTTGCAAATCTGGGTGTTTTGAAAGCGGCTTGTCATTTTTCTAAACCTCAACATTTTAAAACTTCAGAAGAACTCATAAAGCAAGCCTTGAAAACTTATTTAAAGATATTCAAAGGGGAGAACCAATATAGGAAACAAGCTTTTGCTCACCTCATGTTGGGGAAGCTCTATGCCCTCAATAAGCATTATGACCAAGCAAAAACTCAGTACCTTATATGTGAACAAATCTTCGAAAAGTTATTGCAAAATAAAAAAATTGATGACGTCAGCGAATTATATAAATCACTAGCCATCCTAGGGGTGGATCTTCAAGATGAAGTCTTAGCACATAAGTACCTCCATAAACAGCTAGCCATCTTTGGGCTCGATCATCTTAAGACAAAGGAAATCTCTGTTTATCTTGATAAGAGAAAGTTAATCTTACCTCTTTAGTCTGTGGCAAGATCAATCCACCACTCAGCAAAGTCTTGGTCAACTTTGGTTGGATCTTTTTTAAGAGAATGGAGGTAAATTTTTTCAATGCAGCTGAAAACCTGTTCAATGGTTAATCTATTGTCCTTTTGTTTCAATATGTCATTAACAATTTTTACCGTTTCCAACAAAAGGTCTGTGCGTTCGTATTGATTTTTGAGAACTTCTTTTTTTGGTTCAGAGAGTTCAGCTTCCTGAAAGATCTCCTGATTTTCGAGAAGATCTTTGACCGTGCACCCCAATACATTAGAAACAGCTTGTAAAATTTCTGCGCTCGGCTTTTTAGATTTTCCTCTTATAATATTTTGGACGGAATGGGGTTTTA
>JBEPVR010000071.1:0-8366 GCA_041690915.1 Alphaproteobacteria bacterium | reverse complement strand
ACAGGTTTCCAAGGCCGTATAACGATATCCATCTCATGTCCTTGCCAGTCAAAACGCCCTTTTGGATCTTTAAGATGAGGATTTTGGAAAATAACGGCAAGGGAGAAGGGAGTCCCTGTTATTTTAACATTTGAATAAGAAACCGTATATCCTTTCTGTCTTAAATCGTATACAAACGCTTCAATGCTTTTTTCAAACCGCCTTACGCTATACTCAAAGAGAATAAACCAACCGACAACCCCTAGTGAAAGAAGGAGAAGAAGACTTGCAAAAAGTTTTCTACGATTGATTAACATAAGCAAGCCCTTCCCGCACAAGATCATTTGTTTTTGATTCAATTTTATTTTCCAGTATACTCATAAATTCTTGCCGTGAAAGGCCTGGCTCTATGGGATCTAAAATTTCTAAGGAAAGTTGCCCAGAGTACTTCATGAATCCTCGCCGTGGCCAAAAAAGACCCGCATTATGAGCGACAGGAATAACAGGAATTTTCAAATGGAGATAAAGGCTTGCAACTCCAGAATGATATGTTCCCTTTTGACCCGGTTTTGATCGGCTCCCTTCGGGGAAAATAAGAATGGGTTGTCCATGGGCCATGGCTTGTTTCGCTTTTTTTAGAAGTTTTTTAAGGTCTTGAGGACCTTTTCTCGTTGAACGGGACAAAGGTATCATCCCTAGCTTTTTTAAATACCACCCAAAAAAAGGAATCCAAAGCAATTCCTGTTTTAACACAATAGAAGGATCGTAAATGAAATGAAGGAAAGCTATCGTTTCCCATGCGGACTGATGCTTTATGGCCAGGATTGCAGGGTTTATAGAAAGCTTTTCCTTTCCCGTAATTTTAATACGAAGATTTAAGATATATTCACAAATCCAGAAAACCCCAAAACTCCAGACCTTTGCTGCCTTTAAAACAAAGACACGAGGTAAGAACAGAAGGGGAAAAAATAAAAGGCAACAAAAAAGGGTCCACCCATAAAAAGTTCCATTAAATGCCATTGACCTTAACCACACCATCATATTTTTCCCTTTACACCCACAAACCCTTGCACATCTTCAATGGAGTGGCGAATAAGAGCAAAAAGAAACTTATTATATTCTTGGATCACAAGACGTAAAGTAGAAGGATTCAACCACCATTTAGGTTTTAAAAAACTTTTTCCTATTACAGGATGGGGGAGAATCTGAACCTCTGAAAGTAAATGTCGTAGTTCAAGAAGGCTCCGTGGCATATGATAATTGGATGTAATGAGTCTTAAACTTTTAATGCGATAGCTCTGAACCCAAGTGGTCGTTTCTTCTGCATTCCCCAACGTATCACGAGCCACATACCCCAACGTAATTTGAGATCTAAAAGGATTTTGTGCGACCATTTTAGAAAGTGTTGAGCGCGGATTAACCCCTGAAATCAAAAGATATTTTCCTTTTTTTTGTTCAAAAAGTGTTAAGGCAACTTTAAGACGTGTTCCTCCTCCCGTAAAAATCACGATACCATCTGTTGAGCTTGTCTCATCTGGGGGGGAAGAAGGTATGATACGTGTAAAAAGAATAAGTCCCGTCAGCCAAAGAGCCCCTCCTAGCATGGCGAACATGAGAAGTCTTAAGCTATAGACTAACATATGTCTTAACATCTCTCCTCATTGAGCAAATGAGACACGGCTTCATAAAGGTTATTAAAAATAGTAACGGGTAATACGGTTGGAGGCAGCCCTTTTTGTAAGGTTTCAAGCCCTTTCCCGGTGCGTACAAGAATACGCGGACATTTAATGGCACTTGCTGCTTCAAGATCGCGCAAGGCATCCCCAATTAAAATGGCTTCATGGGGTTTGACTTGAAAATCATTAAGAGCCTCCAAGAGAAGACCTGGATTGGGTTTTCGATAAGAATTCTGGGGATCTGTCGATGTGCAGGCATAAATTTTGTCAATAAACGCGCCTTTTTTATTCAGGATGTCTTTAAAGTATTCATGGATCTCCTCTAATCCTTCTCCCGTCAGTTCTCCTCGTCCTACAACCGCTTGGTTTGTGACAATAGCAATCGGAATGGAGGCTTCATTCAGAAGCTTGATAGCAGCAATAACCCCTGGCAACACATCAAATTCATCTCTTGATTTTACTGAATCAGGGCGATCTACATTGATGACGCCATCTCGATCTAAGAGAATAAGTTTCATGAACGAAGAGCCTTCATAACAGCCCAACGAGCAGACAGCATCATCGACAAAGCTGTGAGAAAAGGAGCAAGCATAAAAATGCAGATGGCTTGAAAAAAGAAAGAAGAATTAATAATAAAAGGTAAACCCGCTTTTTCCAATAAGAGGCTTATCCCCAAAAAGGTTAAAAAAGCTAAAAAAGATCCTAAAATACTTGCGAATAGTCCCTGTTTAAGAACATTTATTTGAAATTGATTTGCAATATAAGAATTTGTAGCCCCGATAAGACTCAATACTTCAATGATTTGACGGTGGATCAGAAGACTGGTGCGAGTTGCAAAAGTGGTTGTCGCTAACGCTGCAAGCAAAACGAGAAAAGTTATCAGGAGCGCAAGCAAGACACTTGTGTGAATTAAATTTGAAACCTGACTTTGCCACGTTCGATGATCTAAAAGTTGAATGTGAGGTGAAATATTCTTTAAATGGGTTTCTAGAATTTGCGTATCAACACTTTCTTTTCCATCAAAGGCCACCTCAATAACAACCGGTAAGGAAAGTAAATCTATATTAATCTCTTCTCCTAAAAGGGTATTAAAGAGGTTTGCCATGTCCTTTTGGGGAACAGCTGCGGCCTGTCGAATCCCTGGAGTCTTGTTCAAAAGGTGGAGAACACGAGCTTGCAACACGCTGGAGGGAGTTCCAGGAAATGTTGGAATTTCAATAGATAAATCATTTGTAAACTCCGCTTCCCATGTATGGGTTAAATGAATCATAAAAAGAGTAAAGACAAAACAAAGGGTTCCCAAATATACCATTAAAGCCACAATTTTGGGCACAAAGCGGGCAGCAATATCATTTTTTAAAGGAAGGTCTTGTCGATTATTCATTCCATCACCTGTGTTGGAAGCTTAAGAATAGCTCCTTCTCGAATAGAAAGCTGAGGGTAGGGAAACCTTTTGAGAAGACGTGAATTGTGTGTTGCAATAACAATGGCCGTTCCCATTTTGTTCAACTCTTCAAAAAGATGAAGAAGCTTCATCGCCATTTCATCATCTACGTTACCGGTCGGTTCATCTGCCAAAAGGAACTGAGGACGGGTAATAACAGCTCGAGCTATAGCAACTCGCTGTTTTTGACCTCCTGAAAGGGAGGGAGGATAAGCTTCAATGCAATCCCCGAGTCCCACCCAATCCAAAAGTTCCTGAGCCTGTTTGTGACCCCGTCTTGCCTCAAGTCCTCGTACTCTCAGAGGAAGAGAAACATTATCGACGACTTTTAAATGATCTAAAAGCTTAAATTCCTGAAAAACAACTCCTATCCTTTGGCGTAAAAGAGGCAACAACAAAGGCTTCATTTTCAAAGTATCTTCTCCGAAAAGATGAATACTGCCCCACGCAGGCTTTAACCCCAAATATAAAATTTTTAGAAGAGAAGACTTTCCAGAACCACTCGGACCTGTGAGGAAATGAAATGATCCTTTTTCAATATTAAAGGTTACCCCTTTAAAAATTTCAGGGCCTTCTTCGTATTGATGACCTACGCCTACGAGTTGGGCAATCATTTCTGACACAATGAGTTATCCTTTTTAAAAATATAAGACAAAATGGCATAAATGAGAAACGTCGTCTAGCTTGCACCATTCTTATAAAGAGCATATAACCAAAGAAGAAGATATGTAAGAGGGATTCATTTGATGATTGTTGTCTGTCCCAATTGCTCAAAGAGATATATGCTTGATGATAACTTGATCCCCCAAGAAGGGAGGCAAGTCAGATGTATTTCTTGTCATCATGTCTGGCGTCAGGCTCTAAATACAGACCCCTTTATAAAGGGTCCCTCCCTGAGAGAAATGACCAATATTCCTTTTGAAATAGGTCTTTCTTCTGAAAGGAAATCTGGATGGCTGGGCTGGGTTATACTGCTTGCAATTGTGTTATCTCTTGTCAGTGCCTTAACTTTAGGAAGAGATTTCGTTGTAAAGTTTTGGCCTCAAGCCGAGAGATTTTATGAGCTTGTGGGTTTGCACACAAACCTTCCAGGCGCTGGGCTATCCATTGCCAATGCGGCATCATTAATTCACCAAGAAGGTCCGATTGATATGATTCAAATTACTGGAAATATCATCAACACATCCGATAGGGTGCGCCCTATCCCTCCTCTTAAGATTAGATTAATGGGGCAGGAGCCCCTCTCAAAGTGCTTAGATAAGCAAGCAGAGGGGTGTGTTTTGGATTACTGGGAATATCGTCTTTCTGAAAGTTTTTTGTTGCCAGGCGAACAAATCAATTTCGAAACAGAGCCGCGCCCTCAAGTTGGGGGAACCCATCATATTTCAGTTGAGTTTTAAAAATGACAAGTGCTTTCGATCTTCGCAAATTTTATGAAAAAGAATGGGATGAACATTGTCGAGTGGCCGAAACCACATATGAAACTCTTTTCCCACCCTTTACAGAATGGGTCGAGACGGCCGCTTTTGCTCTTCAGCATGGAAAGAAGCTTTTATTTTTTGGAAATGGGGGAAGCGCTGCTGATTCTCAACATTTAGCAACAGAATTAACCGTTCGCTTTAACACCCATCGCAAGGCTCTTTCTGCTCTTGCTCTGACAACAGACTCTTCCACCCTCACAGCCATTGGTAATGATCTTGGGTTTGCCCATCTTTTCTCTCGTCAAATTGAAGCTTTGGGCCAGGAAGGAGATTTAGCTATTGGTATTTCAACTTCTGGGAAAAGTGAGAATATATTACAGGCTTTTGAAGAAGCGCGAAATAAGAAGCTTATAACTGTGGGCCTTACAGGTGGAAGCGGGGGAGATTTCCCCGGCAAAACAGATATTATTTTAACTGTACCTTCTCACACTGTCTCTCGCATACAAGAAATGCATATCACTCTGGGGCAAATGTTTGTAGGTGCTCTTGAATATAGGTTAGGTTTAATTTAGCTCCCATGAATGACTTTCACCTTATAGATTTATTCTCCTCAACCCGCATATTATGCGTGGGAGACGTGATGCTTGACCAATTCGTAAGAGGAACGGTTTCACGAGTTTCCCCAGAAGCTCCCGTTCCTGTTTTACACATCAAAGAGGAATCTACAATGCTGGGGGGGGCCGGCAATGTGGTTAGAAATCTCGAAGCTTTAGGAAGCGATATTACGTTTATTTCTGTCGTTGGCAAGGATAGGGACGGCGCTCATATTCAAGACCTTTTAAAGAATTTTTCAAAGGTTGATCCTTACCTTATTGTTGATGAAACAAGAACAACAACCCGAAAAACCCGCTTTATTGCAGCCAACCAACAAGTTTTAAGAGCGGATTGGGAAAAAACCTTTTCGTTAAAAGCTGAGGTCGAAATAGAGCTTTTAAACATTTATAAAAAACATCTCCCTTCTCATAATCTTATTGTCCTCTCCGATTATGCAAAAGGCCTTTTCTCTCCCCAGCTTCTCCACTCTCTTATTCAAGAAGCGCGCGCTCAAGGGAAACCCCTTCTTGTCGATCCCAAGGGCAACGACTATACGCGTTATAAAGGGGCAACCGTTTTAACGCCCAATCTCCATGAACTCAGTCTTGCGACTCACACAACCCTTCGAACCCAGGACGAGCTCTCAGAAGTCTCACAAGATCTCGTCAAAAAATTCGAACTCGATGCGATGATCGTGACGCGCGGGTCGGAAGGAATGACTCTTGTCGAAGCGTCTGGAATGATTGAGCATCTTCAAACGCAAGCTCTTGAAGTATTTGATGTCTCTGGCGCTGGAGATACGGTCATAGCAACCCTTGCGGTTAGTCTTGCAGCGGGCGCTTCTTTATCTAAGGCCATGTATTTGGCTAATGCGGCTGCAGGTCTTGTGGTTGCAAAAATTGGCACTGCCGTTGTTCATCAAGACGAGCTCTCCGCTTCCCTTCACTTCCAAGAGGTAAAAACTCATGAGAAGAAAATTGTTTCATGGGAAACGGCGTCTGATCAGATTCAAAAATGGAAACACCGTGGAAATCGAATTGTATTTACCAATGGGTGTTTTGACCTCCTCCATCCTGGGCATATCTCGCTTTTGACTCAAGCCAAACAAGCTGGAGATCGCCTCATCTTGGGTCTAAATACAGATCATTCCGTTCAAAGACTAAAAGGCCTCACTCGCCCCATTCAGAAAGAGAGAGATCGAGCCTTTGTTCTCTCTTCCCTTCAAAGTATTGATCTTATCGTTCTTTTTGATGAGGATACCCCCTTTGAGCTCATCCAAGCTTTAAAACCTGATGTGCTTGTTAAAGGTTCGGATTATGCCCTAGATCAAGTGGTCGGAGCTTCTTTTGTCCAAAGCTATGGCGGCGAAGTACTTCTTATCCCTCTTATCGAAGGGAAAAGTACAACACATATCGTTTCGAAGATGTCGGTGTAAGCGCTCTCAGTTAAAATTATAAATCAATTGAAGGTAACCCTTTACTCCAAACTCAGCAAAGTTTTTTAAATTCTGCGAACCTCTTGCATTTATTTATATTCTTGATTACTTAAAAGATGTAGTTTGAATGGCTCCCCTTCAGATTGATGTTTTTAAGGAATTGTTATGGCAGTCTTAGAAATTTTAACAACCCCCGATCCTCGGCTTCTGAGTAAATCTATTTCCATCGAAAAAGTCGACGAGGGGGTCCGCAAAATCATGGACGATTTATTAGAAACTTTGTACCATAAAAATGGCGTTGGTCTTGCAGCCATTCAAACGGGTATTCAAAAAAGAATCGTCGTCATTGACCTTGGTGAACGCAATGGCATCCCTTTCAAGCCTCTGCTTATGGCCAATCCTGAACTTCAGTGGGTTTCTCCAGCCACCCAAATAACAAAAGAAGGGTGCCTTTCCGTTCCAGGATATTATGAAAATGTGGTAAGGCCTTTAGAAATTCAGGTCTCTTATTTGGATGAAAACAATCAAAAACAACTTTTATCTGCGAGAGGCCTTCTCGCTGATTGCCTTCAACATGAAATTGATCACTTAAACGGTATTTTATTTGTTGAGCACCTTTCCTCTCTTAAACGTCATTTAATTTTAAGTAAACTTCGCAAAGAACAAAAATCACGAAGGTAGTTTATGAACCCAAAAACCACGCGCCTCGCCTTTATGGGGACCCCTGACTTTTCTGTTCACATCCTCAACGCTCTTTTAAAAGCCAACTATCAAGTGGTTGCAGTCTATACGCAACCCCCCCGTCCTATGGGACGCGGATATAAAATAATACCTAGTCCTGTGCAGGAACTCGCAACTTCACGCAACCTCCCTGTTTTCACTCCAGAAACTTTGAAAACAGAACAAATCCAAACCCAGTGGAAAGCATTAAATTTAGACATAGCCGTTGTAGCAGCTTATGGTCTAATATTGCCAAGAGCCATCTTAGAAGCACCCCGATGGGGAACTGTAAATGTTCATACCTCGCTCCTCCCCAGGTGGCGCGGAGCTGCTCCTATTCAACGTGCCATATTAGCGGGAGACAGGGAAACCGGAGTAACCATTATGAAAATGGACGTAGGTCTGGATACGGGAGATATTTTGCTTATGAAAAAGGTGCCCATCGAGACGACAACGACAACCCCCTTTCTTTCGGATACTCTTGCTCATTTGGGAGCCGAAGCCCTTTTAGAAACTCTTCCTCTTTATCTTTCAAACAGACTTCATCCCGTTTCCCAGCCCCAGCAAGGAGTAACCTATGCTGCGAAACTTGAAAAAGGAGAGGGGATGCTGGACTGGGGTTTGCCCGCTTCCTTCCTTGAACGTAAAGTACGAGCCTTAAATCCTTGGCCTGGAACCTGGTTTGAGGTTGGCAAAGACCGTATTAAAGTTCTTAAAGCCCAAGTCATTTCAGAAAACTTCACCGAAACTCCCGGAACGATTTTAGATGACAAGCTTACCATTGTCTGTGGTGAAAACGCTCTAAGGCTTCTATGGGTGCAAAAGGTGGGAAAATCTGCCCTTTCAGCGGATGAGTTTTTAAGGGGGTACGATCTTCCCTCTAAGCACCTTTCTTATGGCACGCTTTAAACTTACGATTGAATATGAGGGAACCCCTTTTTCGGGGTGGCAACGACAGGCAGGCGTTCCTACCGTCCAAGAATCTTTAGAAGACGCTTTTGCTAATTTTCTTGGAGAGCCCCTCACCGTTTGGGGGAGTGGACGAACAGATGCTGGCGTTCATGCACGGGGTCAAGTTGCTCATGTGGATATTTCAA
>JBEPVR010000070.1:0-8692 GCA_041690915.1 Alphaproteobacteria bacterium | reverse complement strand
AAGAGACAGATAACTTACAGGGGGCGTTTTCGTCACAAAACTAAACGTACGATCTTGATAAGCCGTAATCACCACCGGAATCGGCATTCCCGGTTCCATGTTTTGCGTTTGAGCATTAAATGCTTTACAAAACTCCATAATGTTTAGCCCTCTTTGACCCAAAGCCGGCCCCACAGGGGGAGAGGGGTTTGCTTTACCTGCAGGAATCTGCAGCTTGATATATCCTTCAATTCTTTTCGCCATTTAACTCCTCATTTCTTTGAGTTTGTGGTCCGGCGATGACTCGCCTCCCACTTTATCAGTGTTTCACTGTTCTTACGTTTTTTCAACCTGGATAAAGTCCAAGTCTATCGGGGTAGAGCGACCGAAAATAGAAACCGCAACCTTAACACGTTGCTTATCTTCATCCACCTCTTCCACGATTCCGTTGAAGGAACTAAAGGGCCCATCACTCACGCGGACTTGCTCCCCAACTTCAAAGGTAATGGTTGATTTTGGCTTTTGCGCGCCCTCTTGGACTTGCACCAAAATCCGATCCACTTCTCCTTGCCCGATGGGGGTTGGCTTCCCTCGTGCCCCTAAAAAGCCAGAGACTTTAGGGGTATTTCGTACCAAATGCCACACTTCATCCGTTAGATACATTTTAATAAGTACATAACCTGGGAAAAACTGACGCTCACTGGTAACTTTAGCCCCCTTTTTTACTTCAACAACTTCTTCCGTGGGCACCAAAATCATTTCAATTTGATCTGACAGATTTTTCTTTTCGGCCTGCTCACGAATGTGCTCAGAAACTTTTTTTTCAAAGCCTGAATAAACGTTAACAACGTACCAGTGAGGACCTTGTATCATCGTCTTCTTAAGCTCCCAATCCTAAAATCAAAGAAATACTCCATGCCAGAACTCGATCAATTACCAAAAAAAAGGTCGCACAAATAAACACCATCAGAAACACCAAAATCGTGGTAACAATGGTTTCTTTCCGCGTTGGCCATGTGACTTTCGCTACTTCTTGGCGCACCTGGTTTATAAATTCAAGAGGCGATGTTCTGGCCATAATCCTTTTTCCGCGTTTGATTGCCCCCTCTCATAACAGAGGTTAAGGAAAATTACAAATACTTTGATTTAACTATCCTCTTTTTTTAGCATCATCCTATGTAGCGGGCGTCAGGATTCTCGAGAACAGCGAAAAGATCACAACCTCGATGAAGTTTAACTAAAGGACGATAACCTGATATACTCTCCTCCTAGCGACAAAGGAGGCAAGAAAAGACGAGAGATCCATCCTGCTCTTAGAGCTTTTGCAATCGTACTCTACGCTTATTGCGGCGTATCAATGGGAAAAATTGCTCGTCTTTATAAGATAAGTACAGGAGCTGTTTTAAAGTGGATTCGTGCAGCAGCTTTGGAAGCGGGAGCTCTTAATTGCGTTTCTACATCCAATATCGTCATGATTGACGAGGCGGGGCATAAAACATGGTCTTGCTCGATTTCCTCGTAGGTCTAAGGTGACATCCCGAAGTTCCAATAAGGTGTAAGCTTCTCTCCTGTTTTTCCATCATCTTCACTCCCCTGATATCCTCGACTCTCTTTTAAACCCTCTATTATCGTTCTTTAGTTAAAGTGTCGCAAAAATTTAGCATTCGTTATGTGCGTTTTCCCTTGTTATCGCTGTCGGGGGTACTTTTGGAATTGAAAAGAAAAATTGAGACCCATTCGCCACAGAGGATTTCAGCCATAATTTTCCTCCGTGAGCTTCGATAATTTTTTTAGATATAGAAAGACCAACACCCGTTCCTTCATACTTCGAAGTATGATGCAACCGTTCAAATAAGGCGAATATTTTGTGGTGGTATTTTGGATCAATTCCTATCCCATTATCTTCGACACAAAAAATAAAAGCATTTTTTTTCTCTTTTACAGTCACATAAATTATTGGAATATCAGATTCGTTAAACTTCAAAGCATTACTAATAAGGTTTTGAAAAACGCAGGCAATAAGCCCCCTATCCCCATAAATGAAGGGCATATTATCTGAATAAATAAAAGCTCCCTTATCTTTCATTTTTTTTTCTAAAATCATTTTTAGGGAAGTAATAATGGTTTCAAGAGAGAAAGAAAGTTTATTTAATCCCGATCTTTCAAATTGTGCATAAGCTAAAATTCCATTAACCAAGTTATTCATGTGCTTTATGCTTTTTGAAATATTTTCTAAATATTTTGCGGCCTCTGGACCCATTTTATCTTTATACTCATCTTCAATAATACGATTGTAATTAGCAATCGTTCTTAGAGGTTCGTTCAAGTCATGAGCACAAATATGAGCAAATCTTTCGAGTTCTGAATTAGACTTATTAAGTGCCTGAATCATCTTTACCATTTTTTGCTCTAGCTCTTTACGCTTGGTAATGTGCTCTACAAACATAATAAGGCCGCCAATAACCTTTTTGCTTTTATACCATGGTAGGATTTCCCATCGAATCCATTCTATGCTTCCATCTGGCCTTATAAACTTATCTTCTTCACGTTTTAAATGGTTGCCTTTTAGACATCGTTCATGAATTTTTCGCCATCTTAGAGGAACTTCTGGAACCACATCATAATGGTTTTTTCCTGTTAAATTTTTTTCTCGCGAACTGGTTTCTTCTACCCAACGTTCACTCGCTATAATGTAATTAAGTTTTTCATCAAAAAGAGCAACGGCTGCTGGAATATTTTTTATAAAAGTTTTTAAAAGGTTTTCTTCTCCTTTATTAAGTATAAGGGACTCCGTTAAAAGCTCTTTTATCAGAAGCTTCTGGGGCTTAGGGTGACTCTTAGAAGAGGCTTTGATAGGATTTGACAACATTTTCCACGTGTTTACCTTCTCTAGAAATAATTTTTTTGTTAGATAATCAACGTCTTAATGTATGTTTTTATCTATCCAAAGAGTAAGTTTAAATTAAAGAAAAAATTAAACAAGGAACCTTTTTGACAGGCCACCTTAAGATTTTAACTTGCTCGATGAACATCCCATGCGTTGTGAGGAAGAACGACAACTTCAGTCCAATATCTAATGGCTAAATGCAAGTGAGCCTTAAGCGTTTCGTATTCAAAAGATTTTCTTATATATCCGCTTGCATAATTTTTGTAAGAATCCATGACATCCTTTATGCTAATACTACCCGTCAGAACAAGCACCGGGATATGTCTCATGTCTTTGCTTTGTTTAATTGTTTTAAGAAGAGAAACGCCATTAATTTTGGGCATGTTCAGATCAATTATAATAAGATCGGGAGTAGGAATTTTTGTGATATTACTTCTTCTTTTTGTAATATCTAAAAATTCTTCCCCGTCATGCATACAGTATAAGTTTATTTTTAAATCATATTCTTCAAGCGCACGCCGAATTAAAAATTGATCTTCTGAGTTATCTTCTACTAATAAAATATTGATTTTGTCTAAACTTGGAAAAGTGTTGATATCTTCCATCTCAGATAAAGAAATGTTTTCTTCAGAAAATGAGTAGCCCTCAAAGAATGAGTTTGGTGTCACGGAAAAAAGTTTGCAAAATTTATAAAGCATGCTTGTTGGAATTTTGGTTTGTCCCCCTTCATATTTATGAATTTGTTGATGAGAGACGCCTACTTTTTCCGCACACTCTATAAGAGTAAGTCCAATTCTTTCCCTAAAATCTCTTAGTTTTTGCCCTACAAACTCATCTACGTTTGAATATTTGTTTTTCAATGTTTGGGTTTCATGGCTTAAAGGGTTCTGTTCTGTTTCGTTATGATCCATATTTTCCTGAATAGCTGTCTGTTGATATTTATACATATACTCTTCCCTTAATGATATTAATCCAAGTTTGGCTTTTTTAAAAACTCATTTTTTATAAAATAAGCTATCATTGCAAGGTGTGCACACATAATGACGAGTAAGTAAATCATTAGCCTTTATCAGGCTATGTGATTTATTTGTACTGCATCGCCTGAGTCCTGAGGTAAATTTTGATTTTTTTTCTGCACTTTCCCTGGTTTATTTTGCATTTTATTTTTAAAAGGTAAAGGTAAAATAGATTTAAAAGTTTTTTCCACAGCGTTAGTGGGGGGGACCAACTTGTTGTATTGATCTTTTAGCCTCCGCTCGAGTCTAAAGCAGCCCCCTGCCGCTTCTGAAAGAGAATATAAACTTTTGTCTTAAAAAAAAGTTTATAAAAATAAATTTTTTCAACCTAAGGCCTTTTAAGCTAAAATCTGTCGTCGTTGTTTCTCTGATATTCATTAGCATAGATAGAATTTAGTCTAAGAAATCTCCTCTAATTCATCTTCGATCCAAAATAAATGCTTTTTTTCATCTTCATACCCTTCAAGCAAAATCTTTTTAAGATTATTGGGAACTTCATTATAAGTATTGATATTTTCATAAGCATCATTTGTAACAAATTCGTTGCTCCTCAACGCTTTTAAAATAGCCACATCGCCGGCGAAGGTCGCTAAAATTACTTTTCCTTGCGATAATAGCAACTTCATTCCTGGCCCTGTTGGACAATGATACCCTTTTTCTCTTAAGAACTGAGAAATATTTCGGATATGTAATTCGTGGTTATTTTTAAATCCTTCCAAGGTGTTTTTATATTTATCATTTTTAAGTTTTGAGAGAGCGGCGTGATAGGCTTCAACGGCTGCGTAATCAAGGCAAACTAAGTCTTTTAATTCTTGTATAAAATTGTCTTCTAAATAATTTAATTTCGCGCCCATCGTTTTTCTCCTTTTTCATCTATTTCAAAGTTAAAGTAGCAGCTGTATGATTAATTCGTAAGTTTAAATTATATAGAGATTTATACTTTTTTTAACATATGAATACTTTTATATTTAAATGCCTTCAAAATCAGTTCCACACCTCTTGAGATTAAAACACTTTTTCATAAAAAAAGCCCCCGAAAGGGGGCTTTTTTTATGAAAGTGAAGAGTAACGATCACTCCAACCAATCATCTTCTGAAGTGTCAGCTTTAGTGCGCTTATATTCTTTTTTTGCTGCTATCTCCTCATCACTCTTTTTAGGTTTTGTACTTTTACTTGCGAGACGCCTTTTCAAAGTTTGATCTAGGGTTTCATCCTGGGGATCAGGTGTTGAAGGAGGTGGTGATAGACGGCCTGTTCCTGCTCTTGCAGCAATAGCTCTCTGCAGCGCATCCCCTAGAGTTTCCGTGGTAGCAGTAGTTGCTCTTGTGGGAGGTGGTGGCGGCGGAGGAGTGTCCCTTCTTATATCATCAATTGGCTCAGGATCCCCACTCGCTGGAGGTGGTGGTGGCGGAGGCGCGCTGTGAACTCCCCCTGAGGAAGGTATCAAGTCCTCTTGCTCGCCTTCTTTTGGGGTTTTTTGTGCGGCTATTCTTTTTGCTATGTCTATTGCTGCATTAGCTGCTTCTTCTGCTACTTCTTCTGCTGCTTCTACTTTTCTTTTCGCTTCTATTGCTGCTGTTACTTTTCTTTTTGCTTCATCATCTGCCTTTTTTGCATGAGCTTCTGCATCTGCCGCAGCAGAAATTATGTCCTCCTCGTCCCAATCATCTTCTGCTTCTGCTGCTGCTGCTTCTTGTGCTGCTTTTGCCGCGTCAACAGCTGCTTTTTCGGCGACAGCAACTTCTTTTTCTGCCTCTACTACCGCTAATTTTGCTTTAAACAGTACTTCACCGGCTATTTCTGCTCTTGCTATTTCTATTAGGTCTTTTCCTTCTCTTTCCAAGCTTGCAGCTAAATCTTCTATTTTTTTCGCATTAGCAACTATACTATCCGCCTCAACTCTTGCTCGTTCTTTTTTGGCTTTAGCTTCTATTTCTATTTTTTTCGCTTGGTTCACTTCTTCTTTCGCTCTCTCGGCTTGTTGTGCTGCGTCTAAGGCGTTTAATAATGCTGTGTTGTATGCTTTTTCTGCTTCTTCCTTTGCTTTTTCTGCTGCCTCCAATGCATTTTCTGCTTCTGTCTCTGACGAAGTATTTCTTTGTTCTCCTCGAGCTCTAAGTGCATTACTATTTGCTTCGGCTTTGCGTTTTTTTTCTTTAGCGGCTTCTTCTCGTTCTTCTACTCGTTCTTTTTCTACTACTAATGCTTGTTCTTCTGCGTCTAAAGCTTTTTTTACCGCTGCTTTTGCAGCTTTAGATGCTTCTACTGCTTCGTCTAATGCTTCTTCTGCCGTTTTTGCTTTTAATTTTGCCTCTTCAATTCTTTTTATTTTAATTACAGTATCTTCTATTTTCTTTTTTCCAATAATTCCTTTTGCCATTGTAAGTATTTTTTCTTCTTCTACCCCTTCTTTTGTGTTTTCTTTTTCTTCTTTTGAAGTTTGCTGTGGTTGTTTTGCAAGCTTTTTTTCTTCTTCAAGAGCTTGTTCCCTTGCAAGAGCGATTTCTTTTGCTGCATTTATTGATTTCACTACTTTCTCTCCCAATACAGAAGAAAACGTATCTTGGATCCCAGCAGGAGGAGGTGGTGGAGCTTCTGGAACTTCAGGAGAACCAAGAGTTTCTTTTTTTTCTTTAAGTTGGTCAGCGAAAGATTTTTCAGATTTTTTAACCACTGGTATTGCCTCATCACCGCCAGGTACAGAAGTAGGCGTTGAAGGTGGTGGTGGTGGAGCTTCTGGTGCTAGCACTACTGGCTTTGGTACTTCTGGTGTACCACCGCCAGCCTTAACCTCGGCATCGTCATTATCTATTGGCTGCTTATCTTTTCCTTTTCCTTTTAGAGAGGTAATATTCTCTTTCATCACTTTAAGCACGCGGCCCATAACTTCTTTTGTCTTTGGATCCTCCTCTGCGGCTTCTTCTTCCTCAAGTTGATGCTGAGCATTTCGTATCCTTTTCACGCTATCTTCAGGCTCTTCTGATATTTGAAGATGCCTTTCGTATTGTCTTGCTTGTTGCTCTATATTTTCAAGATAAGAGCTTTTTTCTTCAGCGTTATTAAAATCCACTTCAGATAAATCGGCTAAAGCATTAATATCATTTTCTATTTTTTTAAATTCAATTTGATTACCTAGGATATTAAGCATATGGCTCAAAATCTTTTTTTCATCTCCAGATGCTTTGCTCATCAGTTTTTCAATTTCAAACTTAGAATCTTCCATTTTTTCTAGAGTCGGCTTTAGAGAAGTTAGCAGTTCTTTAAATGCTTTCTCTCTAACTTCAATGCGAGGCTTTAGAGAAGTACTTTCATCCAAAGTTGCAGCAGCCCGACCCAATTCAAGAAGCTTCTTATATTCCTCTTGGATCAGTTCAATATTATCGCCGCTTCCTGCTTCTTCTTCTAGCGACCTAATTTCGCCTTCTGCCACAGTGCGAACACGCCTCCATGCCGCTTTTTTATTTTCTGAGTTTTCCCCTGAAGCTATCTCCTCATCAGCGTGATCCTTAGCCTGCCTTAATTGTTTTAAAACTTTTCCAGACTTTCCAGATGTTTTAATATTTTTTACTATCTTCTTATATGTTTCTTCTATTTTAAGAAGATAAGGTTCTAAAATATCTTCATTGACCTCGCTATCAGGAATAGCTAGGTAGTTATTATCTAGTCTATTATCGAGCTTTTCCCTGGTTTTTTCATTTATAGATCCTTCAATGAGGTTTCCCAGGCGCGCTAAAGCCTTTCGTTCATTTTCTGTTGCCTCTTCTAGGTTCCCCTCACTCAAGGACGTCTTAATTTTTTGTAATCTTTCTATACTCCCTTTAGGCGTTTCCAGTTTTTCTACATTCTCTTCATACACTTTAAATGCTTTTTTAATTTTACTAACAGAGGAACTTAAAGGAGTCTCCTCAAGCTCATCAGCGGCCATTTCATCAAATACGCTGGTTACACGATCCCAAAGTTTTCCAGATATATATTCATCTGTTATTGCGATAGCACGCCCCCAATTTTTTTTCTGATTGTTTAGTGGGTCTTCCTTATTCATTTCCTTTATAATTTGCGACTTAAGTTTTCCTAACCTTTTTACAGTTTCTTCCGGTCCTTCATCACGTTGGATATTTTCTTCTGATGACCTAAAATAATCTTCGTTAAGGGGCAAACTTTCAATATTTATTAAGATATTTATTAAGATTTCATTGCGCTTACCATCTAAATATTCCGTTGTTACTTTTGAAAGGCGGTCCAAAGCTTTTTCTTTATTTGCTGAGAGTCCCTCTAACTTTTTCTGCTCAATATGCAACTTAAAAGCTTTTAACCTCTCTATGGTTTGTCGAGGGGTTTCCAAATTTTGAGTAAGTTCTTCTGCATCCTTGTATGCCTTCTCTATTTTCTTAAAATGTTTTTTCAAAATTTCTTTATTAACTTTATTGTCTGGTATTGCATCATATGCAGTATTTAGACCACGCTCTGCGTCTTCTTCTTCTTGAAGGTGAGCAAGGTGAGCCTTAACTATCTTCATAATATGGCCCCACGCCGCCTGCTTATCAGCATCGCCCTCTTCTTCTTGTTTCTCCGCAAGGCTTTCTTTAAGTTTTTCTAGCCTTTCTTTGGTCTTAGCGGGTGATTCTCCCGTGCGTGCTCTCGCTTCAGATCTCTCGAATGCTCTTTGCACAACCTCAAGTGGCGTCTCCATATACTCTTCAAGTTCAGCAATCACTGCGGGAACTGGAACCGCTGCTGGAACTGGAAACGCTGCTGGAGCTGGAACCGCTGCTGCTGCAGCTGCCGAGTCTTAAACTGGAGGCGCGGCTGC